>JBCECL010000007.1:9966-36809 GCA_039207135.1 Brevundimonas sp. | reverse complement strand
AACCCGACAGGCGAAGCCGCGCGGCGAACCCCGGCGCGTGAACCCGGCGTGCGTGCGTGCGGGTGCGCGCGTGGGTGTGCGACACGCCGCATCGAGCGCGGCGTGTCGCACACCCATCTGCACACCTGTGGTTCCGGGCTACTGCCCGGCGGATGTCAGCCGACGGGTGCCGGAGTACGCACCTCGATCTCCTCCGGCCCGGGTGCCTCGGGCTCGGGCACGCGGGACAGGGCCGACGGCCACCACATCCGCTTGCCGATGTCGAGGTTGAGCGCGGTGACGAGCACGGACCGCACGATCAGGGTGTCGAGGAGCACGCCGAACGCGACCGCGAACCCGATCTCGGCGAACGCGACGAGCGGGAGCGTGCCGAGCACCGCGAACGTGCCCGCGAGCACGAGCCCCGCCGAGGTGATGACCCCGCCCGTCGCGGCGAGCCCGAGCAGCGATCCCCTGCGGTGCCCGACGCGCAACGCCTCTTCTCGCACGCGGGTCATCAGGAAGATGTTGTAGTCGATTCCCAGCGCGACCAGGAAGACGAACACGAACAGCGGGAACCCGGTGTCCACGCCTGCGTAGTCGAACACGTGCCGGAACACGAGCGCGGAGACTCCCATCGCCGCCCCGAACGACAGCACCACGGTGCCGATCAGCACCACGGGCGCCAGGATCGCCCGCAGCAGGACCGCGAGGATCAGGAACACCACGAGCAGGATGATCGGGATGATGACGAGCGTGTCGCGGTTCGACGCGCGTTCCACGTCGAGCGAGACCGCGGTCGTCCCGCCGACGAGCGCGTCGGCATCCGGCACGGCATGGACGGCGTCGCGGACCCGGTCGATCGTGTCGAAGGCCTCGTCGCTGTCGGGCTCGGACGTGAGCGTGCCCTCCATGTAGGCGACGCCGTCCTTGACGACGGGCTCGGTCACGCTGGCGGGGTCGATGCCCTCGACGCCCGCGAACACGGTCTTGACCTCGTCGGCCTGCTCGGCGTTCGAGATCACGACGACGGGCGAGCCGGCGCCAGCCGGGAAGTGCTCCGCGAGCACCTGCTCGCCGACCACGGACGGCTGCTCGGTGGTGAACTGCTGCTCGGTGGTGAGCGTGGTCGGGTTGAGCTGCACCACGCCGAGCGTCGCGATCGCGAGGATGACGGCCGTCCCGACCCACGTGCGGCGGGGGTGACGCGAGATGCGCGTGCCCACGCGCGCCCAGAACCCGTCCTCGGTGGGCTCGTGGTCGCCCACGTGCGGCGTGCGGGGCCAGAACACCCAGCGCCCGACGAGCACGAGCAGCGCGGGCAGCAGCGTGAGCATCACGGCGAGGGCGACGAGGACGCCGATGGCGGCGACCGGGCCGAGTCCCGCGGTGGAGTTCATCGTCGCGAAGAGCAGCACGAGCATGCCGAGCGCGACGGTCGCGCCCGAGGCGATGATCGCGGGCCCGGCGCGGTGCAGGGCGATGGCCATCGCCTCGTGCCGGTTGGTGTGCCGGCGCAGCTCTTCTCGATATCGGGCCGTCAGGAGCAGGGCGTAGTCGGTCCCCGCGCCGAAGACGAGCACGGTCAGGATGCCTGCGGACTGCGCGTTGACCGTGAGGTCGAAGTTCTTGGCGAGGAGGTAGATGACGGCCTGCGCGACGGTGAGCGCGACGCCGGCCGAGATGAGGGGCAGGAGCCAGAGCACGGGGCTGCGGTAGGTGAGCAGCAGGATGATGACGACGACGCCCGCCGCCGCGTACAGCAGCGTGCCGTCGATCCCCTCGAAGGCCTTGGACGAGTCGGCCGCCATGCCCGCGGGGCCGGTGACGTAGACCGTGGTGCCGTCGGGCAGGCCTTCGTTCGCCGTCGCCCGGAGCTGGTCGACCGCGTCCGCGGCCAGGTTCCAGCCGTCCTTGCCGAGGTCGAGCGGCACGATGATCTGGGCCGCCTGGCCGTCCTCCGACGGGATCGGCCCGACGACCTCGCCGTCCAGGGTGTCCAGGGTCGCGAACTCGGCGGCGTCGGCCGCGATCGCGGCGTTGTCCTCGGCGGTCAGCCCGTCGGGGTTCTCGTAGACGATGACCGCCGGGATGGTGTTCTCGGAGACGAAGCTGTTGGCGACGTTGATGACCTGCGTGGACTCGGCGTCCGCGGGCAGCCAGCTCGCGGCGTCGTTGTCCTGGGCGTCGGTCAGCTTGCCGGCCAGCGGGCCGAGCAGCGCGACGACGACGAGCCAGAAGGCTATGACGACGAACTTCATGTAGCGGTGGGTGATCCAACCCGCGACCTTGGACATGGTTGTGGTTCCTCGGAGTCGACGACGACGGGATGGCGCCTGACCGGCACCGTGACGGCTCCCAGGTTTCCGTTCAGGACACCACGACCGCCATCGGGGATACCCCCGACATCTTCCTCAGGGTCGCCACCGTCTCACTCAGATACTTCTCAGGGAAGGGCTTTTGCTCAGCGGGCTCTCAGGAAAGGGTCTCGAGCACCCAGTCGCGCACCAAGACCGCTATGCCGGATATGTCCCGCGGCGAGTGGTTGCCGTCGACGAGCACGGTCGTGACCGGTCCGGCGACGCTCGCGAGGTGCTCACGCAGCTCGTCCGGGCTGCCGAACGGATCCCGCGTCCCGGACACCGCGAGCACGGGCACGTGGATGTCGGGAAGGTGCTCGATCCGCAGGCGATCGGGCCGCCCGGGCGGGTGCAGCGGGTACGACAGCAGCACCAGCCCGGCGGCGGGCTGCCCCTGCGCGACCGCCATCGAGCTCATGCGTCCGCCGAACGAGCGACCGCCGAGGACGATGCGCTCGGGCCCGACCCCGAGCGAGGCGGCGAGCTCGTCGGCCTGCGCGCGAAGGTGCGCGATCGCCGGGCCGGGCCGGTCGGGGGCGCGCGAGCCGGCGAGCCGGTTGGGGAAGTCGATCCGTCGCACGGGCAGCGGCGCGAGCGCGCGCTCGATCGCGACGAGGGTGCGGTCGTCGCGGCCGCCCGACGCGCCGGGGCTCAGCAGCAGCCCGGCGGGGGAGGTCATCGCACCAACGTACCGAGGGGCGCGAGGGCTGTCAGGGTGGTCAGGGCACGGTCGAGGTCGGAGCCGTCGTTCCAGACGTGGAACGCGAGCCGGACGGCGCCCGCGCGACCCGCGACCCGGCACCCGGCGGCGCGCAGGTGGTCCCCGATCTTTCCGTCAGGGTCGGGCAGCGACACGATCGCACTCCCGGCAGGCCCGAGCCCGAGCCCGGCGCGCAGCCCGTCGGCCAGCCCGACGGCGTGCTCGCGGACCGCCGCGACGTCGGCATCGGCCCAGAGCTCGAGGACGGGTGCGGCCCCGACCCAGCACAGCCACGCCGGGGAGACGTCGAGGCGCCGCGCGCTCGTCGCGAGGCGCATGTGCGGCCCGTAGCACGAGGCCCACACGTCGTCGCCCGCGTACCAGCCCGCCGCGAGCGTCGGCAGGCTGTCGACGAGCGCGGGCCGGACCGTCAGGAACGCGACGCCGCGCGGCGCGGACAACCACTTGTACGCCGAGCACACGGTCACGTCGAACATCCGGGCGTCGACGGGCATCCAGCCCGCCTGCGTCGTGTCGCACAGCGTCAGCGCGCCGACCCGCGCCGCCGCGGCCGTCACCCGGGCCGCGTCGGCGACGCTCCCGTCGCGCGACTGCACGAGCGAGAACGCGACGAGCGACGTCGACTCGCGGATCTCGTCGGCCAGGGCGTCCACGGGGACGTGCCGGACAGTGACGCCGCGATGGGCGTGGGCCAGGAACGGGAAGACGACCGACGCGAAGTCGCCGTCGACCGCGAGCACCTCGGCGCCGTCGGGCAGGGCCGCAGCGACGAGGCCGACGAGGGAGGACGTCTGCGACCCGATCGCGACGTCGGTGGGCGCCACGCCGACGAGCCGCGCGTAGGCCGAGCGCGCCTGCGCGACCGCCGCGTCGTAGGTCGCGAGGTCGGCCCGTCCCGCCTGCCACTCGTCGAGCGCCTCGTGCATCGCCGCAACGGTCGCGCGTGCCGGCAGGCCGACGGTCGCGGCGTCGAGGTAGCCGGAGACGTGGTCGAAGGCGTCGAAGATCACCTTGTCGATGCTCGGCGTCCTCATGGCATCACACAAGACCGCATTTCAGAGTCGACGCATCACGACGTGTGATACTCGCAGGATGGACCTCGACGTGGGCTCGCTGCGGATGCTGCGCGCGATCGCGGACCGCGGCACGATCACGGGCGCCGCGCAGGAGCTCGGCGTCGGGCAGCCCGCTGTCAGCCAGCACGTGCGGCGCCTCGAGCGGCGGCTCGGCACGGCGCTGCTCGACCGCTCGGGTCGGTCGGTGCGGCTCACCGAGGCGGGCGAGGCGTTGGCACGGCACGGTGCGACCGTCGGCGCCGCGCTGCGCGCCGCCACGGCAGAGGTCTCGGCGATCACCGGGCTGCGCGCCGGTCGCGTCCGGCTCGTCGCGTTCCCGTCGTCGTCCGCGACGCTCGTGCCGCGCGCGCTGGTCGCGCTGCGCACCTCGCACCCGGGCCTGCGCGTCACGCTCGACGAGGCCGAACCCCCCGAGGCGCTGCGGATGCTCCGCTCGGGCGAGTGCGACGTCGCGCTCGCGTTCGACTACCCCGGCGTCGCGCTGGGCCGCGGCGAGGACGACCTGGCCGGCCTCGTCACGCGTCACCTGCTCGACGAGCCGACGCTCGTCGCGCTGCCCGCGGACCACCCGGCGGCCGATCACGACGCGCTCGCGCTCGCCGACCTGGCCGGTGAGCGGTGGATCGCCGGCTGCCCCCGCTGCCGGGGCCACCTCCTCACGGCCGCAGACGCGTGCGGGTTCGCTCCCGAGATCGCCTTCGCCACGGACGACTACGTCGCGGTCCTCGCGCTGGTCGCTGCGGGCCTCGGCGTCGCGCTCCTGCCCGACCTCGTGCGGCCCGTCGCCGAGCGCCAGCCCGGCGTCGTCATCCGGCCCGCGCGCGGCACCTCGCACCGCGCGGTCCACGCCGTCACCGCGCCCGACCTCCTGCGCGTGCCGGCGATCGCGGCGACGATGGACGCGCTGGCCGCGGCCGTCTGAGCCTGCGAGCGGCGCTACAGCCCGAGCGTCGCGGCGATCGTGCGGACCACGCCGTTGCGGGTGTTGGCCGGCGCGACGAACCGCGCGAGCGCCTTGACCTCGGGGTGACCGTTGTCCATCCCGAAGGACCAGGCCGCGGCCTCGAGCATGCCCACGTCGTTGAAGTAGTCGCCGAACGCCATCGTCTGCTCGCGGGTCACGCCCAGCGCGGCCTGGACCTGCGCGAGCGCGTGGCCCTTGTCGGCCGTCAGGCTCATCACGTCGACCCAGTGCACGCCGGACACGACGACGCGCCCCGACTCCTCGAAGGGCGCGAGCACCCGGCCGGCCCCGTCGGCGGCGGAGTCGAAGTCGTACACGGCGACCTTGAGCACGTCGTCGTCGACCGCCAGCAGGTCGTCGACCAGCTCGAGCTGCGCGTAGTAGGGCCGCACCTGCGCGACGAACGCCTCGTCCGTCCGCTCGATGTACGCCGAGCGCTTGCCGCACAGCACCGTGCCCAGGTCGAGCCCGCCGTTCGCCGCGTCGCGCATGGCGCCGACGATCGCGAACGCGGTGGCCGTGGGCAGGGTGTCCGCGCTGAGCTCGGCGCCGTCCCGCACCACGTACGCGCCGTTCTCGGCGACGTAGACGAGGTCGTCGCGACCGAACTGCGCGCGCAGGGTCGCGTACTGGCGACCGCTCGCCGGGCAGACGGTGATCCCGCGCGCCACGAGCTGCTCGAGCAGCGGCCAGAACGACGGGTCGAGGCGCTTGTCCTCGTCGAGCAGCGACCCGTCCATGTCGAGGGCGATGATCCGGATGTCCGGGATCTCGCCGAGGTCGGGCGGATCGAGTACGGGAGAGGTCACCCCGCCAGTCTCCCAGGTGCCGCGTCAGCCTCCGGCGAGCGCGTCCTGCACGCCGGTCTCGTGCCCGCCGTACACCGGCTCCCGGCCGGTGAGCGCGTCCCACGCCGCCTTGTACGACGCCGGGACCTCGCGGAGCCGCCACACCACGGCCTGCTTGGGCTGCACGCTCGCGGCAGAGACCCCCACGCCGGTCACGTCGATGCCGGCGGCCTGGCAGGAGAACAGCGCGCGCGGCAGGTGGTAGCTCTGCGTCAGGACGACCGCCGAGTCGACGCCGAACACCTCGTGCGCGCGGACGCACGAGTCGTGCGTGTCGAAGCCCGCGTGGTCGAGCACGATCTTGTCCTGCGGGACGCCGGCCGCGACGAGGTAGTCGCGCATCGCGCTCGGCTCGTCGTACCCCACCCTGCCGTTGTCCCCGCTGGCCAGGATGACCTTGACCTTGCCCTGGCCGTAGAGGGTCGCGGCGGCGTCGAGGCGGCGGCGCAGGTACGTGGACGGGCTGCCGTCGGGCCGCAGGCCCGCGCCCAGGACGATCGCGACCGGGGTGTTGGGGACGTCGGCGAGCCCGCGCGCGTGCGCGCGGCCCACGCCCTGGACGACGACCAGCGGCGCGGCGAGCAGCAGGATCACGCCTGCGGCCACGCTCAGCCAGACGAGCCGGCGCCGGCGCTTGCCCGCGGCCGGCTGGTCGGGGGTCGTCGGCTCGGCGACCGCCGTGTCCGTCGCGTCGTCGTCCATGCGTGGAGGCTAGTGGCGCACGCGTGCGGGATGTGCCGGTTTCGGGCCGCCGAGCGCACCCGGTTGCGATCGTCGTGCGCGGCCGAGGTGGGCACGTGTCACGCCTGCGGCGAACACGGGCAGTTGGGGCAGGGTCACGCCGTTAGCATCGAACAACGCCGTCCCATCGACCCCGCAGCGCCCGGCGCGGAACCGGTGGGCCACGCAGCTCGTGAGGAGTGCACATGTTCGAGAGATTCACGGACCGAGCCCGCCGCGTGGTCGTCCTTGCCCAAGAAGAGGCACGGATGCTCAACCACAACTACATCGGGACCGAGCACATCCTCCTGGGGCTGATCCACGAGGGTGAGGGAGTGGCCGCCAAGGCGCTCGAGTCGCTCGGCATCTCGCTGGAGGCCGTGCGCGCTCAGGTCCAGGAGATCATCGGCGAGGGCCAGCAGGCTCCGTCGGGCCACATCCCGTTCACGCCGCGCGCCAAGAAGGTGCTGGAGCTCTCGCTCCGCGAGGCGCTGCAGCTGGGCCACAACTACATCGGGACCGAGCACATCCTGCTCGGCCTGATCCGCGAGGGCGAGGGCGTCGCCGCCCAGGTCCTCAACAAGCTCGGCGCCGACCTCAACCGCGTGCGCCAGCAGGTCATCCAGCTCGTCTCCGGCTACCAGGGCAAGGAGCCGGTCGCGGCCGGCGGCCCCGCCGAGGGCCAGCCCTCGGGCAGCGCGGTGCTCGACCAGTTCGGGCGCAACCTGACGCAGGCGGCGCGCGACGGCAAGCTCGACCCGGTCATCGGGCGCGAGAAGGAGATCGAGCGGGTCATGCAGGTGCTGTCCCGCCGCACCAAGAACAACCCGGTGCTGATCGGCGAGCCCGGCGTCGGCAAGACGGCCGTGGTCGAGGGCCTCGCGCAGGACATCGTCCGCGGCGACGTTCCCGAGACGCTCAAGGACAAGCAGCTCTACACGCTCGACCTCGGCGCTCTTGTCGCCGGGTCGCGCTACCGCGGTGACTTCGAGGAGCGCCTGAAGAAGGTCCTCAAGGAGATCCGCACGCGCGGCGACATCATCCTGTTCATCGACGAGATCCACACCCTCGTGGGTGCCGGTGCCGCCGAGGGCGCGATCGACGCGGCGAGCATCCTCAAGCCGATGCTGGCCCGCGGCGAGCTGCAGACGATCGGCGCGACGACGCTCGACGAGTACCGCAAGTACGTCGAGAAGGACCCGGCCCTGGAGCGCCGCTTCCAGCCGATCCAGGTGGCCGAGCCGAACCTCCAGCACGCCATCGAGATCCTCAAGGGCCTGCGCGACCGGTACGAGGCGCACCACCGCGTGTCCATCACGGACGCCGCGCTGGTCGCCGCCGCCACGCTGGCGGACCGGTACGTCAACGACCGTTACCTGCCGGACAAGGCGATCGACCTGGTCGACGAGGCCGGCGCCCGCCTGCGCATCCGCCGCATGACGGCCCCGCCGGAGCTGCGCGAGCTCGACGAGCAGATCGCCGAGACGCGCCGCGACAAGGAGTCGGCGATCGACGAGCAGGACTTCGAGAAGGCTGCTCGCCTGCGCGACGCCGAGAAGCAGCTCGGCCTCAAGCGCCTCGAGAAGGAGAAGGCCTGGAAGTCGGGTGACCTCGACGCGGTCGCCGAGGTCGACGAGGAGCTCATCGCCGAGGTGCTGGCGAACGCCACCGGCATCCCGGTGTTCAAGCTCACCGAGGAGGAGTCCAGCCGCCTGCTCCACATGGAGGAGAACCTGCACAAGCGGGTCGTCGGCCAGGACGCCGCCATCAAGGCGCTCTCGCAGGCCATTCGCCGTACTCGTGCCGGGCTCAAGGACCCGAAGCGCCCCGGTGGCTCGTTCATCTTCGCCGGCCCGACCGGTGTCGGTAAGACGGAGCTCGCCAAGGCGCTCGCGGAGTTCCTGTTCGGTGACGAGGACGCGCTGATCCAGCTCGACATGTCCGAGTTCTCGGAGAAGCACACGGTCTCGCGGCTGTTCGGCTCGCCCCCCGGCTACGTCGGGTACGACGAGGGTGGCCAGCTCACCGAGAAGGTGCGTCGTCGGCCGTTCTCCGTGGTGCTGTTCGACGAGGTCGAGAAGGCCCACGCGGACATCTTCAACTCGCTCCTTCAGATCCTCGAGGACGGTCGCCTGACCGACTCGCAGGGCCGCGTGATCGACTTCAAGAACACCGTCATCATCATGACCACCAACCTCGGCACGCGGGACATCGCCAAGGGCGTCATGACCGGCTTCCAGGCCGGCGGCGACCTGTCGACGTCGTACGAGCGCATGAAGTCCAAGGTCAACGACGAGCTCAAGCAGCACTTCCGGCCTGAGTTCCTCAACCGCGTCGACGACGTGGTCGTCTTCCCGCAGCTCTCGCAGCCGGAGATCTTCGCGATCGTCGACCTGATGATCGCCAAGCTCGACAAGCGTCTGCGCGACAAGGACATGGGCATCGAGATCACGCCCGCGGCCAAGAAGCTGCTCTCGGAGAAGGGCTACGACCCGGTGCTCGGTGCGCGACCGCTGCGCCGCGCCATCCAGCGGGACATCGAGGACGCGCTGTCCGAGAAGATCCTGTTCGGCGAGCTCAAGGCCGGCCAGCTCGTGGTCGTGGACGCTGTCGGCGAGGGCATCCTCGGCGAGTTCACGTTCAAGGGCGTGACCAAGGTCGACATGCACAAGGAGCCGGTGAGCGTCGGAGTCTCGGCCGGTACCCCCGGCTCTGGCACCGACCTGCCCGCCGCACCGCCGATCTCGGCGGCCGGCGACGGCGGCACGGGAACCCTCCCGCAGCTCGGCTGACCCGCACACGACGAGAGCCCGGACCCCCGAGGGGGCCCGGGCTCTTCTCGTTCTTAGTGGGACTCCAGGACGGTCCACCAGTCGTTGGTGTCGCGGTCGCCGAAGCCGGTGACCTCCTGCTGGTCGCCCGTGGCGGCCGACGAGTGCGGGTGCGAGTGCAGCGCCGCGCCGGTCGAGGCGTGCACGAGCCGGACCCGCGAGCCCGCGGTCCACGTCCCGCTGCCGTCCACCTCGACCCGCCACTCGTCCTGCGCGGCCCGGACCGCGACGCCCTGCTGGCCGGTCACCGGCGAGCGGCCGCCGCTGCCGAGGAAGCCGCCGGTCGCCACGTGCTTCAGGCGCACGCGATCCCCGTTCGCCACGGGTCCGGTGTGCGAGCCGAGCACCGTCCACCGCTCGCGGTCGGAGGCCGTCGCCCGGACAGCCGTGACTCGCTGGCCCGCCGGTGCCCCCTCGTACGCCCAGGTCGTGGGGTCCGAGTGCAGGGTCGCACCGGTCCAGACGTGGGAGAGAGCGACGACGGACCCGGACGCGATCGGCAGTGCCGGGTCCGCGGGCGTGCGCGTGAGGATTGTCGGCTTCTTCGCCTTGTAGTCCTGCACGAAGAAGCCGCGCCAGGTCGGGCCGTTCGACGCCTTCCATGCGCCGTCCTGCGGCGTCAGGACCACCTCGCGGCCGGGGCTGTTCGAGTCCGTGATGAGGACGGAGGTCACCCCGCCCGTGCGGGAGTAGCCGTGGGCGACGACCTGGTGGTTCTTGCCGATGTCGGCGAGGTTGCGCGCGACGACGAGCCCGAGCGGAACCGGCCGGCCCGCGTCGATCGCCTTGACGACCGCGGGGAGCTCCTCGTTCGAGGTCGACCGGCGCACGCCGTCGATCGGCCCGAAGGGGTCGTCGGGCCCGATCGACCAGGTCGCGAACCGTGCCGCGGAGAGCACCTTGAACGAGTCGAAGAGCCGTGCGCGGATCGTGTCGGCGAGCCAGTTGTCGTCGGGCGGGACGCGGGACGGCGCGTAGAGCCCGGCACCCCAGCGCGGCGCGGGGGCGTCGGCGTGGAAGAGGTCGAGCGACGCGTACGCCATGCCGCCGCACCGGCCGGCGGTGGTGATCTTGGTGCCGTTGGGCAGCTTCGCGAACACGTCGACGAAGGCGTTCGGGAAGCCGAAGCCGTGGACGGCGGGGTCGAATGCCGTGCGCTTGTCGCTCATGGGTCCTCCGTCGGTCGCGGGCCGGCCCGCAGGCCGGGCGTCGTCGCCCCCCGAGAGTCAGGAGCGGCCTGCGTCGTCCTCAGATACGGGATCGGGTGAGCTGTCCGCGATCGCAAAGCACGCCGAGCGTGCATCCCTGGCCAGGATGCACGCTCGGCGTGGTCATGCCGTCGGTGGTCAGCCGCCGTAGTTCGCCAGCGTCGCCGGAACCGTGTCGGTGCCCTGCGCCGGACCGCCCTGTCCGTTGACGATGTGGGCGTAGGAGCCCATGCCGCCGAGGGAGACGGTCGAGAGGCTGTGCAGCTTCACGTTCGGGGTCACGGGGACCTCGAAGCCGTTGTCGACCTGGATGGTCGAGTCCGTCGTGAAGTTGCAGTACGAGCCGAGCCCCCACGCCTCGTGGTTCTTGACCCCCGGCGCGACCTTGTAGGCCGCGTAGCCGCGGATGCCGTCGTGGGTCCACGCCGCGACGTTCGGGACGTCGTACGGCAGCTCGTTCTGGAAGAAGATCACGCGACCGCGCTCGCCGTTCCAGAGCAGGTTGTACTTCTCGTAGTGCTCGACGAAGAGGCCGTAGCCCTTCACGTCGTCGCCGTTGACCACGAGGCCGTAGTCGGCCACGTTGTCGTTCCAGCCGGCGCCTGCGCCGTGGTCGGCACGCCACGACCAGATGTGGTCGATGATCGTGTCGTCCGCGTTGACGATGATGCCGTTGTCGGACTTGCCCGCGACGACGCCGCCGATGCGGATGAAGACGTCCTGGATGGACTGCGGGTTCGCGCCGTGGTCGACGTGCGTGACCGAGGAGCCGACCTGGACGACGGCCGACGAGCGCGTGGTGCCCTGGTCGAACAGGAGGCCGGCGATCTTGATGCCGTCCACGTCCGCCGTCTTGAGGCCGACGACGCCGGCGTCCGGGATGATCGTCGCCATGCCGAGGCCGAGGACCACGGTGTTGGCGCGCGTGACGTTGATCGTCTGGTTGAGGTGGTAGACGCCCGGCGTGAAGATCACGTTGAGCCCCTGCGCCAGCGCCTGGTTGATGGTCGCACCCGTGACGCCGGGCTTGGCCAGGTAGAACGTGGACAGGTCGAGCGAGGTGCCCGGCGTGTTGGGCCACGTCGTGCCGGTCGTGCCGTCGCGCAGGTTCGGGACGAACACCGCCCAGCGACCGTTCTCGAAGTACAGGTACGGCTTCTCGCGGATCGCGCCCGTGGTCGGGACCGTGGTGTACGGCTTGGTCGGGAACGAGGTGGCGGGGACGCCCTGGTCACCGGAGAACACGGTGTTCCACAGCGCGCCGTCCCAGCTGCCGACGCTCGAGTCACGCGTGTACCACTGCTGCTGCGTGTACGAGGTGACCTTGCCGTCGATCTTCGAGTCGGCGATGTAGCCGCCCGAGGCCCAGCCGTACCACGACGAGTCGAGCGACAGGTCGCCCTTGACGTGCACGCGACGGAACGGCGCGGCCTGCGCGACGGCCCACCGAGCCTGGCCGGTCGACGGCGTGACGGCGAAGTTCTCCGCCGACCGCCAGAAGTTCTGCGTGGCGTTGCCGTTGAACCACTGCGCGTCGACCCACACGCCGCCGTTGATGTTCACGTCGTCGGGGTTGCGACCGACGCCGTTCAGCGACGTGTAGAAGCCGATGTTGGCCTGCACGTTGTAGGTGCCGGGCTTGAACAGGAACTGCTGGCGCTGCTCACCGAACTGGTTCGACTCCTGCTGCGTGAACGTGGAGTCGAGCTTGGCCTGGATGTCCGCCACGGGGGTCGTGGGGGAGAAGACCGTGGTGTTCGGGCCGAAGTCCGGGTTCACGGCGTCCGCCGGCGCGAGCGTCGGGGTCGGGGTGGGCGTCGGCGTCGGAGTGGGGGTGGGCGTGGGCGTCGGGCTCGGCGTGCTGCCCGTTCCCGCGTACACCCGCATGGCCCACAGCGAGTACCCGTAGCCGGTCCCGCGGGTCACGCCCTGCAGGCGCACGTACCGGCCCGAGCCGCTCACGGCGACGGTCTGGTTGCCGCCCGTGCCGTTCGTGACCGAACCGATCGTCGCGAAGCCCGACGTGGCGCTGTTCGACGCCTGGATGTTGAAGGCCTTGCCGTACGCGCCCTCCCAGTCGAGCTGGACCGAGCAGATGCTCTGGGTCGAGCCGAGGTCCACCTGGAGCCACTCCGCGTCGCTCGAGGCGCTCGACCAGCGGGTGTTCGCGTTGCCGTCGAAGGCCAGCTGGGCGACGTAGTCGGAGCCGGTCTGCACCGACGACGCGGTGCCGGTCTTGCCGTTGGCGACGTCGGCCGTGCCGCAGCCGGTGGTCGGCGTCGGGCTCGGCGTGGCCGAGGGCGTGGCCGAAGGAGTGGCGGACGGCGTCGCGGACGGGCTCGTCGTCGCACCCGGCGTGCCGAGCACGCCGAACTCCCACAGCGAGTAGCCGTAGCCGGTGCCGCGGGCCGTGAGGTTCAGGCGGACGTACCGGCCCGAGCCGGGTGCGGCGACGGTCTGGTTGCCACCGGTCCCGGCGGCGACGGTGGCGACGGTCGTCCACGTCGTGCCGTTGGCCGACGTCTGGACCTGGAAGGCCTTGCCGTACGCGCCCTCCCACGTGAGCTGGACGCTCTCGATGGTCGAGGTCTGGCCCAGGTCGACCTGGAGCCACTGCGCGTCCGCGGCGAGGCTCGACCAACGGGTCGTGGTGCTGCCGTCGACGGCGTAGCGCGCGGGGTAGTAGTCGGCGTTCTCGGACGACGACGCGGTGGCCGTCTTGCCGAGCGCGAGGTTCACGGGGGCGGCGCTCGCGCCGCTCGTCGTGGCGGCGACGAGCCCGGCGGCGACGAGCGCGACCGCGAGGCCGGAGGCCAGCAGTGCGCCCCGGCGCCGGGCAGGCCGGTGGGGAAGGGGTGTGGGCATGGGAAGTCCTCACGACGGGGCGTCGGCGACTGCGTCGTCGACGCGCGGCTGCGTAGATGGTTGCTCGCCACGTTCGCGTGGCGTGACCCGTCGAGGCACTGGATGGCACGACGTCGGGCCGGTGCTGCTCGTGCACGACGTCCGCTCCGCAGCCGATACGTCGGCCGTCGACGGGGGCTGCCATCGACGACGCGTCCATCGTCGCGCCTCGCCGGTCGCACGCGCTGCACGAGCGGCCGATGATCCGCCGTTCGGCGCAGCGGTACGCCCGGTTTGGTGTGGGGTGACCGAATGCACGGACCACCCGCAAGGGTGGCTGGGGCTACCCCTGGAGCAGCGCGATCGACTCGTCGGCCCACTGCAGCTGTGCGCGTGCGCCGGCCTCGCCGGCGGCGATGGTGACCAGGAAGAACGCCTGGTCGGGCGAGTGAGTCTCGGCCTCGACCTCGGCCCGGACAGCGGCCATCTCGGCCAACGTGCGGCGTGCCTGCTCGCGCGTCTGCTCGAGCAGCTCGATGCACGCCTCGCGACCCAGCGTCCGGCCGAAGAAGAGCCGCAGCAGGAGCCCGTTGCGCGGCGGCACTGCCTCGATCGGCTCGCCGAGCAGCTCGCGCAGTCGGTCACGGCCGGCGTCGGTGATCGCGAAGCGGCGGTCGTCGTCGCGCGTCACGAGGTCGGCGGCGACCAGGCGTTCGAGCGCGGGGTAGATCTGGCCGAAGCTCTCGCTCCAGAAGTGCCCGAGCGTGGAGGTGATGGCCGCGCGCAGGGCGTACCCGGTCATGGGCTCGACGGACAGTGCGCCGAGCGCGGCCGTCTCCGTCTGGGATCGTCTCGCCATGGTCTCGACTATATCTGCCAGATATGCCAGGGTGGGCCGCATGACACGCACACGCTCGCGCACTGCCGAGCTCGTCGCCGGCTGGTCCCTGTCCACCGTGGCCGCGTTCCAGGCCGCCCTCGCCCTCGGCGCCCCGTGGGGTGCCGCCTCCTGGGGCGGCTCCCACCCCGGCGTGCTCCCGTCCGAGCAGCGGATCTCGAGCGCGGTCGCCGTGCCCGTCTACCTCGCGCTCGCGGGCCTGGCGTTCGGGGTCGTCGGCACCCCGACGGTCCGGCGCCGCGTGCTGCGCGTCGCGTCCGTCGCCCTCGGAGCCGGCGCGCTGCTCAACCTCGCGTCGCCCTCGCTCGTCGAGCGGATCGTCTGGGTCCCCGTCTCGGCGGTCGGGTGCATCGCGCTGTGGCGTGCGGCCCCGCCGGCCGTGGCGCGGGCCGTCGCGACGCAGGTCGCCTGACCGCGCAGACGACGACGGCCCCGACCCGCCGGAGCGGATCGGGGCCGTCGCCTCGACTACAGGGGGTGGATCAGCCCCCGTAGTTCGCCACGGTCGCGGGCTTGGTCTCCGTGCCCGACGCCTGCGGTCCCGTGCCGTTGATGACGTGGGCGTACGTGCCCGCGCCGCCCAGGGACACGGTCGACAGCGAGTGCAGCTTCACGCCGGGCGTGATCGGCACCTCGAAGCCGTTGTCGACGGTGATGGTCGAGTCCGTGGTGAACACGCAGTAGGAGCCCAGGCCCCATGCCTCGTGGTTCTTGACCCCAGGTGCCACCTTGTAGGCGGCCCACCCGCGGATCCCGTCATGGGTCCACGCGGCGGTCGACGGCGGGTCGTACGGGAGCTCGTTCTGGAAGAAGAGCACGCGGCCGTTCTCGCCGTTCCAGAGCAGGTTGTACTTCTGGTAGTGCTCCACGAACAGGCCGTAGCCGTTGACGTTGTTGCCGTTCACGATGAGGCCGTAGTCGGACGTGTTCTGCGTCCAGCCCGCGCCCGCCCCGTGGTCGGCGCGCCACGACCAGATGTGGTCGATGATCGTGTTGTCGGCGTTCACGACGATGCCGTTGTCGACCTTGCCGGCGACGACGCCGCCGACGCGGATGAACACGTCCTGGATGGACTGCGGGTTCGCGGCGTGCGACGTGTGCGCACCCGCCGTGCCGATCGTCACCACCGTGTTGGAGTGCGTGGTGCCCTGGTCGAACAGCAGGCCGGCGATCTTGATGCCGTCAACGTCGGCCGTGTGCAGGCCGTCGACGCCGTTCTCGGGGACGATCGTCGCCATGCCGAGGCCGAGGACCACGGTGTTGGCGCGCGTGACGTTGATCGTCTGGTTGAGGTGGTAGACGCCCGGCGTGAAGATCACGTTGAGCCCCTGCGCCAGCGCCTGGTTGATCGTCGCGCCCGAGTCACCGGGGTGGGCCAGGTAGAACGTGCTCAGGCTGAGCGACGTGCCGGGCGTGTTCGGCCACGTCGTGCCCGTCGTCCCGTTGCGCAGGTTCGGCACGAACACCGACCACTTGCCGTCCTTGTTGTACAGGTACGGCTTCTCGCGCACCGCACCCGTGGTCGGCAGCGTCGTGATCGCCGGGTCGGGGAAGGAGGTCGCGGGAGCGCCCTGCACGCCCGAGAACACCATGTTCCACAGCGATCCCTGCCAGCTGCCCACGCTCGAGTCGCGCGTGTACCACTGTTGCTGCGTCCACGCCGCGACCGAGCCGTCGACCTTCGAGTCGGCGATGTAGCCGCCGGAGGCCCAGCCGTACGCCGACGAGTGCAGCGCGAGGTCGCCCTTGACGTGCACGCGACGGAACGGCGCGGCCTGCGCGACCGCCCAGCGGTCCTGACCCGTGCTCGGGGTGACCGCGAAGTTCTCGGCGGAGCGCCAGAAGTTCTGGGTCGCGTTGCCGTTGAACCACTGCGCGTCGACCCACACGCCGCCGTTGATGTTCACGTCGTCGGGGTTCTGCCCGGCGCCGCTGATCGAGGTGTAGAAGCCGATGTTGGCCTGCAGGTTGTAGTTGCCCGGCAGGAACAGGAACTGGTCGCGCTCGTCGCCGAACTGGTTCGACTCCTGCCGCTTGAAGACCTCGTTGACCTTGTTCTGGATCGCGGCCTGGTCGTCCGTCGGCTTGAACACGTACGTGTTCGGGCCGAAGTTCGGGTTGGCCGGGTCGGCGGGCTGCACGTCACCGGGTCCTTGCGTCGGGTTGGAGGTGGGCGTGGGAGTCGGCGTGGCGGTGGGCGTCGGGGTGCTCGACGTGCCCGTGAAGACGCGCATCTCCCACAGCGAGTAGCCGTAGCCCGTGCCACGGGTCCCGCCGACGAGCCGGATGTAGCGGCCCTTGCCGGACGTGGTGATGCTGGCCTTGCCGCCGGTGCCGGCCGTGACCGTGCCGATCGTCGTGAAGCCCGAGGTCGGGCTGTCGGACGCCTGGATCGTGTACGCCTTGCCGTACGCGCCCTCCCAGTCGATCTCGACCTTGCACACGTTCTGCGAGCTGCCGAGGTCGACCTGCAGCCACTCGGCGTCCGTCGAGGCGCTCGACCAGCGGGTGTTGTCCTTGCCGTCGAAGGCGTTCGCCGCGACGTAGTCGGAGCCGGTCTGCACCGACGACGCGGACGACGCCTTGCCGAGCGCCGCGTTCGTGGTGCCGCACGTGCCCGTCGGGGTCGTGGGCGTCGGGGTGGCCGTCGGCGTCGTCCCGTCGGGACCGAACACCTGGAACTCCCACAGCGAGTAGCCGTAGCCGGTCGCGCGCTGCGTGAGGTTGATCCGCACGTAGCGGCCGGTCCCGGGCGCGGCGACCGTCTGGTTCCCGCCCGTGCCGTTGGTGACCGTCGCGACGGTCGTCCAGGACGTGCCGTCCTGCGAGGTCTGGATCGTGAACGCCTTGGCGTAGGCGGTCTCCCAGCGCAGCTGCACGCTGCCGATCGTCTTGCTCGAGCCGAGGTCGACCTGGAGCCACTGGGAATCACTCGCCTGGCTCGACCAGCGGGTGCCGTTGTCACCGTCGACGGCGGCCTTGGCGGGGGTGTAGTCGGCGCTCTCGACGGACGAGGCGGTCGCCGTCTTGCCCTGGGACAGGTTGACGTCGGCGGCGCTCGCGGCGCTCGCGATCGAGCCGATCACGCCGGCGGCGACGAGCGCTGCCGACAGGCCGGCCGCGACGAGCGCGAGGGGGCGCCGGTTCTGCCGTGTCGTGGATGGGGTGCGTTGCATCGAGACGTGTCCTTCTCTGTGGTGCGGGCGACGTCGCCCGCTGGTGCGGCCGCGCTGGGGAGCGGCGGCCGGGCATGGCGGGATGGCTGCGTGGGCGCATGGCGCCATGACGCGGGCGGCCCGGCCGGACGTGGTGCCGGCCGGGCCGCGCGTCGTTGCGGCCCCGGGATCAGGGCCGTGGTGATCCTGGTGGTGCGGGCGAGTCGCCCGGCGTCAGGAGATGATGTTGAAGTTGCTGTCCAGCACGCCACCGGCCCACGGCTTGTACAGGTCGAACCCGCGCGGGTTGCACTGCAGGCCACCGTTGATGCAGTGCTCGGTCAGCGCCTGCAGCGTCGCGGCGTCCCAGCCGTTGAAGAAGTCGTAGTGGAACGAGTACCCACGACCGCTGGAGAACGCGACGTTGGACAGGTTGCCGTCCACCGGCCACGACAGCTTGAACTCGATCATCGGCACCGCGACCGGGTGGTCCGTCGGGCACTCGCCGTTGACCGGGTACGCCATGTGCGTCTTGTGGTTGGCCGAGTCCAGGTTCACGCCGTCCCAGCAGCTCGGTGCCTGGTAGCGGATGTTCAGCTTCGAACCCGCGGGGCAGTTGAGGTTGGTGAGGTCCCAGTTGCGCGTGCTGTCGCCGCACTCGAAGCCCTCGACCGTGCCGGGCGCGTTCTTGAACTCGTCGAGCGTCGCCGTCATCGAGCCGACGACGAAGCGCAGGCCGGCCGGGAACGGGTGGACGTTCTTGTAGTCGATGATCCCGGCCTTGTAGTAGATGGTCTGCTCGTCGGAGGAGATCACCTGCGTGCCGTTGCGGAGCAGAGTCGGGAACCAGTAGGCCGACTTGTCCTTCGGCACGGTGCACGACGTGGTGCCGTTGTTCTGGATCGTGGCCGCCGTCGAGTTGGCGTTCGTCAGGCTGTTGCCCATGAACGTGTGGCTGTGCGACGCGCCGGCCTGCCCCGGGTAGACGATCGGGTCGTCAGGAAGCACGTGGTTGGGCGTGCAGTTCGCCTGGAACTCGTGGTGGGTCACCGTGGTGTCGGCACCGGGCGGCGCGGGCGGGAGCGGCTTGGGCGAGTACGGCGGCTGCGCCGTGCCACCCGTGCCGAACACCTGGAACTCCCACAGGGAGTAGCCGTAGCCGGTCCCGCGTGCCGTCAGGTTGAGGCGAACGTAGCGGCCGCTGCCGGCCGCGTTGATGGTCTGGTTGCCGCCGGTGCCGTTGGTCACCGTCGCGACGGTCGTCCACGCCGTGCCGTTGTCGGAGAGCTGCACCTGGAAGTTCTTGCCGTAGGCGGCCTCCCAGCGGAGCTGGACGTTGTCGATCGTCGCCTTCGAGCCCAGGTCCACCTGGATCCACTGCGCGTCAGCGAACGTGCTGCCCCAGCGGGTGTTGGTGTTCCCGTCGACCGCCTTGGCGGCGACGAGGTCCGGGTTCTCCGCCGTCGAGGCGCTCGCGATCTTGCCCTGCGAGATGTTGACCGGCGCGGCCTGCGCCGACGACGCGATCGCGGCGACGGCGCCCGAGGCGACGAGTGCGGTGGCCAGACCGGCCGCGAGCCACGCTCGAGTGCGGGCTGGTTGCCGCACAGAGGTGTGGGTGCTCATTCGGATGACTCCTTCAGTAGCGCGTTGCGGCTGGAGCGCCGCTCAGGCGTGTGCTGCTCGCCGGGGCGCGAGCGGGTGCGCGGCGCACGCGACCGGGTGCCGCGTGTCCGTGCTGGGCTGAGGAGCGGCCGTGGTGGGCCGGGACCGGGGAGTGCGACGTCGTCGTCGCCCTCCGAGGTGTGGCTCGGCCCCGCGCGATCCCCTCGCGTGCGGGGCAATGCCGTCGTGTCGTGCTCGTCCTGCGTCGGGCTGCTGGTCGTGCTCGACCTTCTCGCGAAGGTCGGTCCGGGCGGGGCCGCAGCCCACAGCCCCGCCCGGACCGGTCATGCACGCGTGCAGGTCACGCGTAGATCCCGAACTCGTACAGCGAGTAGCCGTACGCAGTGCCACGAGTCACGCCCTGGAGCCGCACGTACCGTGCGTTCCCGTTGACGTTCAGCGTGTCGACGTTGCCGTCGCCGTTGGTCACCGTGGAGATGGTCGTCCACGTGTTGCCGTCGTCCGACTGCTGGATGGTGTAGCCCTTCGCGAACGCGGCCTCCCAGACGAGCTGGATGCTGTTGAAGGTCTTCTTCGAGCCCAGGTCCACCTGGATCCACTCGTTGTCGTTCCAGTTGGAGGCCCAACGCGTCGTGTAGTCGCCGTCGACGGCCTGGCCCGGCGTGAAGTTGCCGTTGTAGGGGTCGAAGGACGACGCCGTGGCCGTGTGGCCCTTGGCGATGTTGGTGCCGGCCACGGCCGGCGGTGCGACGCGGAAGGAGACCGTCTGGACGCCGACGTTGCCCTTGCCGTCCTCGGCGAAGATGTACGCCTTCCACACGCCCAGCATCTGCGGCGCGGTGAACGTGTACGTGTTGCCGTTCTTGGTGAACGGCACCTCGAGCAGGCCGCCCGCGTTGTTGATCGGCTGGCTGTTGAGGAACACGTGGTAGGTGATCGCGTCACCCTGCGGGTCGCTGACCGCGGCGTTCATCGTGACGGTCGAGCCGGCGACGATGTTGGTCGAGTTGTTGATCGACATCGACTGGAAGGTCGGAGGCGTGTTGACGCCGGCCTGGCCGGCCGAGCCGCCGTACATCTTGGCGATGGAGTAGTAGCTCAGACGCTTGTTGCCGCCGGGCAGGACGTTGAACCAGATGCCGCCGAAGTCGCCCTCGGTGCCGTAGTGGAACATCGTCGCGCCGAGCGCCACGCCGCGGTGGTCGGCCAGGCAGTTCCACGACTTCACGTAGCCGTTGGCGTTGTCCTGGTCCGTGCCCTGGTTGGCGATCCCGTTCACGTCGGGCTTGGCCTCCCACGAACCCTCCGGGCCACCCTCGGTGAGGATGTACGGCTTCGTGTAGCCGCCGGACTGCCACGTCGCCTTGGTCGCGCAGACTGCGCCGTAGCTGTTCAGGCCGTACAGGTCGAGCGCCGGGGCGTTCGCCTTGAGGTACGGCCAGGCGCCGGTCCAGGCGTCGGTCGAGGTGACGGGGTGGTTCGGGTCGATCGCCTTGATCTGGACGGCGACGTCGTTGACGAACTTGGCGTAGGCGTTGCGGTTCTGCTCGACGCCGCCGCCGGTGGTGCCGCAGGAGCCGAGGCCCAGCAGCGACTCGTTGCCGACGTCCCACATCAGCACGCCCGGGTTGTCCTTGTAGGCGCGGACCTGGGTGAGGATGTCGTTCATCGAGTTGCTCTTGTACGTCGCGTCGTTGACGTAGTCCGGGCAGCCGCCCGAGCCGGGGCCGCCACCGGGTGCGAGCCAGAAGCCGGCGATGACGCGCATGCCGTTCGCAGCGGCGCCGTCGAACAGGGCCTTGCTGCCCGCGTCGGTGCCCCACGTGCGGATGGTGTTGACGCCCATGGCCTTGAGGTTGGCGACGTGGTTGGGGAAGTCGGCGACCGACGGGCCCCAGGTCATGCCCTTGGTGACCCACTGCTTGCCGTTGACCTGCAGCGCCCAGTTGCCCTGCGAGCCGGCAACCTTGACCTTGCCGTCGGCGGGGCCGTCGGGCACGTTCGGGTTGTAGACGTCACCGGTCGGGTTGGTGGGCGTCGTCGGGTCCGTCGGGTTGGTCGGGTCGGTGGGCGTGGTGCCCGACGTCGCGACCTTGACCTCCCACAGCGAGAAGCCGTAGCCCGTGGCGCGGGTCTGCAGGTTCAGGCGCAGGTAGCGGCCCTTGCCGGAGGCGGCGACCACCTGGTTCGCGCCGCCCGTGCCGTTGGTGACCGTGGCGATGGTGGTGAAGCCGGAGGTCGCGTTGTCCGAGACCTGGACCTGGAAGGCCTTGCCGTAGGCGCTCTCCCAGTTCAGGGCGACGTTGCAGACCTGCGTGCTGGCGCCGAGGTCGACCTGGAACCACTGGTTGTCCGCGAAGGTGCTCGCCCACCGGGTGTCCGTCTTGCCGTCGACCGCGAACTTGGCGGCGGTGCCGTCACCCTCCTGCGACGACGCGCTCGCGGTCTTGTTGAGCGCGACGTTGTCGTTGTTGCAGGTGGTGGGGTTGGTCGGTGTGGTCGGGTCGGTCGGCGTGGTGCCCGCCGTGCCGAAGACCTGGAACTCCCACAGGGAGTAGCCGTAGCCCGTGCCGCGCGCCACGCCCTGGAGGCGGACGTAGCGGCCGGCGCCGGTCACGGCCAGCGACTCGTTGCCGCCGGTGCCGTTGGTCTTCGTCGCGACGGTGGTCCAGCTCGTGCCGTTGTCCGACGTCTGGATCGTGTAGCTCTTGCCGTACGCGGACTCCCACCGCAGGTCGACGCGCTCGATCGTCGCCTTGGCGCCGAGGTCGACCTGGATCCACTGGTTGTCGGTCGCGGCGCTGGCCCAGCGCGTGCCGTTGTCGCCGTCGACAGCGAGCTTCGCGCCCAGGTAGTCCGAGTTCTCCGTGGTCGACGCCGTGGCGGTCTTGCCCTGGGAGAGCAGGACGGGTGCCGCCTGCGCAGCTGCTGCGGGCAGTACGAGCCCCGCGATCGCGAGCCCGCCCATCGCGGCGAGCGCTGCGAAGCGCCGACCGCGGGCGGTGCCCGAACGTTGGTGAGTGGTCGTCATTGACACAGATGTCTCCTCGTAGGCGGGGCTCGCGGTGAATCGCAGGCTCCCCGTGGCCGACGTCCATGTCGGTGTGCGGAGCTGCCGGTCGTCGTCGAGCGGATGCCTGTCGTTGCGGTGTGGTGCGGGTGGTCGAGCCGTGGTGCTGCGTGTTTCCGAAGTTCCGCTTCGAATCGGGAGAGCGCTCTACCGATCGCGCAGAGCTCAAACCGTGTCAAGCAGGTCGGTGGGGCCGGGGGTGTAGCCCTGCTGTCCGCTCCCGATGGGAAGTTATACCCGGATTTCACCCGCTCTGCGCCGCTACGTCAAGCCGTGAGCGTGCGCCGAACGGGTCATGACGCCGAAAGATCACTCTGATGGGGGCGTTTGAAGGAGAGCGCTTTCCTCACGCTGGTAGCATCCGAGCATGGGACACGACCGGCCTGGCGCAGCCCCGCCCGCCGACGACAAGCCGCATGCGGGAGCTGCCACGCTCGAGGCGACTCCGCCGTCAGGGGTACCGGCGGTCGACCCGGAGGACGTCGTCGTCGAGCAGTCGGAGCGTGCTGGGGGAGCTCCGACGCTCGAGGACGTCGCGCGGGTCGCCGGCGTCTCGCGGGCCACGGTCTCCCGAGTCGTCAACGGCAAGCGCCGGGTGGCGCCGCAGATCCAGGACGCCGTGCGCGAGGCGATCGCGACCGTCGGCTACGTGCCGAACCTGGCCGCGCGTTCGCTCGTGACCCGGCGCACCGGCGCGGTCATCGTCGTCGTGTCGGGTGCCGAGGAGGAGGCGGCCGACGGTGGCGTCAGCGTCGACTTCGCGGACCCGTTCTTCGGGCGCGTGGTCGGAGGCATGCTCCGGGCGCTGCGCCCCCGCGACGTCGACCCGATCCTGATGCTCGCCGAGACCGACGCCGATCGCGCGCGGGTCATCTCCGCGCTGCGAAATGGCAACGCTGACGGCGCGCTCCTCGTCTCGACGCACGCCGAGGACCCGCTTCCCGCGCTCCTTGTCGAGGCCGGCATGCCCGCGGTGCGGTTCGCGCGCCCGGCGAGCCCGCTGCCGATGAGCTACGTCGACGTCGCGAACCGCGACGGCGCGCGCCTGGCGGCCGAGCACCTGGTTGCGCGCGAGCGTCGCCGCATCGTCGCGATCTCCGGCCCGCTCGACGTCCCCGCCGCGCGCGACCGGCTCGCCGGGTTCCAGGACGAGCTCGCTCGGCACGGCCACGCCTGGGTGCCGTACGAGGGCGGCAACTTCACGTTCGCCAGCGGTGTCGCCGCCATGGAGCGGCTTCTCGACGAGGACCCGTCGATCGACGGCGTGTTCGCGTCCAACGACCTCATGGCGCTCGGCGCGATCGAGGCGCTGCACACGCGGGGCCGCACGGTCCCGGGCGACGTCTCCGTGGTCGGGTTCGACGACAGCTCGCTCGGCGCCCTGTCGCGGCCGGGGCTCACGAGCGTCCGGCAGCCCATCGAGGAGATGGCCGCCGAGATGGCGCGCATCCTCCTCGACACCCTCGCCGACCCCGACCGGCGGGTCACGTCCGTCATCTTCGAGCCGACCCTGGTGGTCCGCGGCACCAGCTGACGGTCCCGCGAACGCTGGCCGAACAGTTGGCGAACGACGCCGTCGACCATGCAACGCGCCTGTGACCTGCGGCGATGATCCTGGGATGTCTTCAGAGATCACCACGCTCGCCGACCGGCTCTCACGGGCCGTCGGCGACTACCGCACCAGCGCGAGGGCGACCGTCGACCAGCTGGCCCACCCGGTCGACGTCGTCGACGCCGACCTGCCGATCGCGCGCCTCGAGGTCGTGTTCCGCTCGCCGCACGTGGCATCGGTGGCCGTGCGCGACCCGTCCGACCCCGACCGGATCGGGCTCGTGACGCGTTCGCGCTTCACGGCCGCGATGACCGGGCGCCTCGGCTTCGGGCGGGCGGTGCACGCGCGCCGCGCGACGCGCGAGCTCACGGACTTCGCGCCGATGGTCGTCGCGCCCTCGGCGCCGGTCTCGGAGGTCGCGGTCCGGGCGATGGAGCGGTACGACGAGCGCCGGTACGACGACGTCCTCGTCGCGGGCGAGATCTGGCTGGTCGCGACGACGGCCGACCTCGTGCGCTCCCTGTCGACGCAGCTGGCGGTCCGCACGCTGCACGACCCGCTCACCGGGCTCGCGCACCGGGCGATGTTCGCCCACTCCCTGGCGCGCCGCTGTGCCGAGGTCGCTGGCACGAACGCGCGCGTCGTCGTCGTGCTCGTCGACCTGCGCCACCTTGCCGACGTGAACACCGCGCTCGGCCAGGCGACGGGCGACGTCGTGCTCGCCTCGGTCGGCGCGCGCCTGCGCGCGGCAGCACCGACGGGCAGCGACGTCGCGCGGGTCGACGGCGACGAGTTCGCCGTCGCGCTCACGATCCCCGGAGCGGCCGACGACGCGCACGCCGAGGCGCTCGCGGACTCCGCACGCGACGCGTTCGTGGTGGCCCTCGCCGAGGTGCCCGCGGGGGTCGACGACCGCGCGTGGGTCGGCTTCGACTCCGCCGCGGCGTGCTCGGGAGCAGGGACCGCCGATCCCGAGCGTCTGATGAGCGTCGTCGACGGGCGCCTGCGCGTTGTCAAAGCGCGTGAGCGGGTGACGATCGTGCCACGATGACGCGGTGCCCGGATCTCGCCGCCTGCCCCGTTCCACGCCCGAGCAGCAGGGGGTGTCGTCGGCCGCGCTGATCGCTCTGGTCGACGCCCTCGTGGAACTCGGGGAGCTGCACTCGCTGATGGTCGTGCGGCACGGGCACGTCATCGCGGAGGGCTGGGCGTCGCCCTACTCGTCGGACCGGCCGCACCTGATGTACTCGCTGAGCAAGAGCTTCACGTCCAGTGCCGTCGGGTTCGCTCGGGCCGAGGGGCTGCTCGACCTCGACGACCTCGTGCTCGACCACTTCGCGGACGTCGCGCCCGCCGAGCCGGACCAGAACCTGCGTCGGATGCGCCTGCGCCACCTGCTCACCATGACCACGGGCCACCACGACGACCCGAGCGACGACGTGTTCCGGACGGTCGAGTGGGCGCGCTCCTTCCTCGCCCTGCCCGTCGCGCACGAGCCCGGGACGCACTTCGTCTACAACACCGCCGGCACGTACCTGCTCGCCGAGCTGGTGCAGCGGCTCACCGGTCAGCGGCTGCTCGACTACCTCGCGCCGCGGCTGCTCTCCCCGCTCGGCATCGAAGGTGCGACGTGGGAGCAGTCGCCGCAGGGCTACGACGTCGGCGGGTTCGGGATGTCCGCGACGACGGAGGACATCGCCGTGTTCGGTCAGCTCTACCTGCGGGGTGGAGCTCTCGACGGGGTGCAGGTCCTGCCCGCCGGGTGGGCCGCCGAGGCGACCGCCCGCCTGGTACCGAACGGTGACGACCCGGACAGCGACTGGGCCCAGGGCTACGGCTACCAGTTCTGGCGCGGGCGGCACGGCTCGTACCGCGGCGACGGCGCGTTCGGTCAGTACTGCGTCGTCCTCCCCGAGCTCGACCTCGTCGTCGTCACGACGAGCGCCTGGCCGGAGATGCATCGTGAGCTGCAGCTCGTGTGGGACCACCTGCTGCCGGGCGTCGCCGCCGACGAGCTGCCTGCCGCGCCCGGCGAGTCCGCGGCCCTGGCGGACCGACTCGCGCGGCTGGCGCTGCCGATCCCCGTCGGTCCCGCTGCTGGCGCACCCGTCGTCGACCGGGTCATGACGTTCGAGCCCAACGACCTCGGCGTACGGACCGCGCGCCTGGGCTCCGACGGCCTGCTGACGATCGAGCACGCCGAACGAACGCTCGTCCTCGCCGTCGGGCACGGAGAGCTGCGGCAGAGCTTCATCGAGCCCGATGCGCTGCGCCCGGGTGGGCGGCTGAGCGGGTCGTCGGCCGACCACGAGGTGCTCGCGGCGGGGGCCTGGGTGGCGCCGGACGTGTACGAGCTCTCCGCCCGTCTGATCGGCGGCCCGCACGCCGTGACCGTGCAGCTGGCGGTCGCCGGAGATCGGGTGACCGTGACCGGCGAGGTCAACGCGATGTTCGGCCCCCCGGCCGTCGGGCCGCTCTTCGCGACGCTCGAGCCGGTCTCGGCGGGCTAGACGCCGCCGGGGAAGCCGAGCTGGCGCCAGGCCTCGTGCGTCGCTATCGCGGCGGCGTTGGAGAGGTTCATCGAGCGGCGCCCCGGAAGCATCGGGATGCGCAGGCCGTCCGTCAGCCACGGGTCCTCGAGGACCTCGGGCGGCAGGCCCGTCGGCTCCGGGCCGAACAGCAGGACGTCGCCGTCGCGGTACTCGATGTCGGTGTAGCGCGTGGTGGCCTGCGTCGTGAACGCGAAGACGCGCGCGTCGCCGAGCTCGGCCTTGAGCGCCGCGAAGTCGGCGTGGACCTGGACGTGGGCCAGGTCGTGGTAGTCGAGGCCCGCGCGCCGGAGCTTGGCCTCGGACAGGTCGAACCCGAGCGGCTCGACGAGGTGCAGCGCCGATCCCGTCGTCGCGGACATCCGGATCGCACTGCCGGTGTTGCCGGGGATGCGGGGCTCGAAGAAGACGACGTGCAGCACGGGGCCATCATCGCGCGTCG
>JBCECL010000007.1:0-9866 GCA_039207135.1 Brevundimonas sp. | reverse complement strand
GACGTTCGCGCTGCTCATCGAACCGGAGGATCCATGTCGCTCTACCGTGCCGCCGACGACCGCTACGAGCACATCGCGTACCGCCAGGTCGGGCGAAGCGGGCTGCGGCTGCCCGGCCTGTCGCTCGGGCTGTGGCACAACTTCGGCGAGACGACGCCGCTCGACACCCAGCGCGCCGTGGTGCGCCGCGCGTTCGACCTCGGCATCACGCACTTCGACCTGGCCAACAACTACGGCCCGCCTCCCGGATCGGCGGAGGAGAACTTCGGCCGCCTGCTCGCGACGGACCTGCGCGCGTACCGCGACGAGCTCGTCATCTCCTCGAAGGCGGGCTACGACATGTGGCCCGGCCCGTACGGCGACGGCGGTTCGCGCAAGTACCTGCTCTCGTCGCTGGACCAGTCGCTCGGGCGCCTGGGTCTGGACTACGTCGACGTCTTCTACTCCCATCGGTTCGACCCGAGCACGCCGCTCGAGGAGACGATGGGCGCGCTGCACACGGCCGTGACCAGCGGGCGCGCGCTGTACGTCGGCGTCTCGAACTACACGCCGTCCCAGACGCGCGCGGCGGCCGCGATCCTCGCCGACCTCGGCACGCCGCTCGTGATCCACCAGCCCAACTACTCGATGTTCAGCCGGCACGTCGAGTACGTGCGCGACGGCGAGGCCGAGTCCCTGCTCGACGTCGTCGGTGAGCTCGGCATCGGGACCATCGTGTTCTCGCCGCTGCAGCAGGGGCTGCTGTCGGACCGGTACCTGTCGGGGGAGGTCCCCGCGGACTCGCGGGCGGCGGTCGGGCACTTCCTCAAGCCCGCCGCGCTGACGTCGGACTACCTGACGCGGGCACGCGCGCTCAACGAGATCGCGGGTGCTCGCGGGCAGAGCCTCGCGCAGCTCGCGCTGACGTGGGTGCTGCGGGACTCGCGCGTGACGTCGGCGCTCGTCGGTGCGTCGTCGGTGGCGCAGCTCGAGGCGAACGTCGCGGCGCTGTCCGCGGCGCCGTTGACCGACGACGAGATCGCCGCCATCGAGCCGTTCGCCGTGGACGGGACGCACCAGCGGTCCTAGTCCGCTGCGGGTGTGCTCAGCGGCGAACCGGGTAGCGCAGGTGGAGCACCCGGCTGCCCTGGATCACCACGTCCGGGTCCTCGAGCAGGTGCTGCGCCTGGGCAGAGCCGAAGTAGCGCTTGCCCGACCCGAGGATGACGGGCACGACGTCCATGCGCACCTCGTCGACGAGTCCGGCAGCCAGCACCTGGCCGCCGACGTCGCCCGATGCGATCTCGACGACGCGGTCACCGGCGAGCTCCTGCGCCAGGGCCACGGCCGCCTCGACACCGTCGACGAAGTGGAAGGGCGCGTCGGGCTCCCAGCCGTCGGGCGGCGGCCGGTGCGTCACGACGACCACGTGCTCGATCCCGCTCGGCGGCATCCCGTCCCAGCCTTCGGTGATGTCGAAGACGTGCCGGCCGACGACGGTCACGCCGATCTGGTCCCAGTAGGGGCGGATGTAGTCGTAGGACGCCTGCGACACCTTCAGCACGCCGGTCTCGTCGAGAGGCACGTCGCCGCTGGTCAACCAGTCGAACAGCGGGCCGGGCTGGTCGTCGTCGCCCGCGATGAACCCGTCTACCGAGACCGAGCTGTACATGACCACCTTGCCCATGGCGCGCTCCACTTCTCGGGATCAGCCTCTCGGGGTCAGCCCAAACTAGCGCGGGGCCTCGGCGCCGGCGGGCTCCAGCAGGCCGCGGATGTCGTCGGCCGTGAGCCGCGAGCTCGTCAGCTCGCCGCCGCCCATGATCGCGTCGAACAGCCGCGACTTGCTCGCCTTGAGGGCCATGACCTTCTCCTCGATGGTCCCGCTGGCGACGAGTCGGTAGACCATGACTGTCTTCTTCTGGCCGATGCGGTGCGCGCGGTCGACGGCCTGGGCCTCGACGGCCGGGTTCCACCAGGGGTCCAGCACGATGACGTAGTCGGCCTCGGTCAGCGTCAGCCCGACGCCGCCCGCCTTGAGGCTGATGAGGAACACCGGGTTGTCGCCCGTGCGGAAGTCGTCGATCACCGCGGCCCGTCGCAGCGTGGTGCCGTCGAGGTAGGAGTAGGCGGTCCCGCGTCCGTCGAGCCGCGTCCGCACCCGGTCGAGGACGCCCGTGAACTGGCTGAACACGAGCACCCGGTGCCCGTCGGCGACGATCTCGTCGAGCATCGTCTCGAGCACGTCGAGCTTGCTCGCCGGGACCTTGGCGTGGTCCGGGTCGACGAGCGACGGGTCGAGCGCAAGCCGTCGCAGCAGCGTCAGCGAGCGGAAGATCTCGAACCGGTTCCCCTCGAGCTCCGCGAGCAGGCCGAGCACCTTCTGCCGTTCGCGCTGCAGGTGGCGGTCGTACACGACGCGGTGCGCGGGGGCCAGGTCCACCTCGACGACCTGCTCGATGCGCGGCGGCAGGTCGTCGGCCACGGACTCCTTGGTGCGCCGCAGCACCAGCGGACGGATGCGGCGTCGCAGCTGGTCGAGTCGCGCGGCGTCGTGGTTGCGCTCGATGGGGTAGCGGTACTGCTCGGTGAACTTCTGCCGCGGCGGCAGCAGGCCGGGCGCGACGATCCCGAGGATGGCCCACAGCTCCATGACCGTGTTCTCCAGCGGCGTCCCGGTGATCGCGAGCTTCATCGGTGCCGCCAGCGTGCGGGCGCAGGCGTAGGCGCGCGACTGGTGGTTCTTGACGGTCTGCGCCTCGTCGAGCACGAGCACCGACCAGTCCAGCGCGGCGTACTCGTCGTAGTCGATGCGGAACAGCGTGTACGACGTCACGACGACGTCCGCGTCGCGCGCGAGCTCCGCGAGCGGGATGCCGCTCTTGGCGGCCGTCCGGTCGATCGTGGCCACGCGCAGCCCCGGCACGAACTTCGTGGCCTCGCCCGCCCACGCCCCCACCACGGAGGTGGGTGCGACGACGAGCAGCGGCGGCGCCGTGCGCTCGGTGCGCGTGTCGAGGCCGTGCACCTGGGCGGCCAGGGTCAGCACCTGGAGCGTCTTGCCCAGGCCCATGTCGTCGGCAAGGACCCCGCCGAGGCCTGAGGCGTGCAGGTGGGAGAGCCACGCGTAGCCCGCCCGTTGGTACGGCCTGAGCTCGGCATGCACCGAGCGCGGCGGTTCGATGTAGGCCGGCGGCTGCTCGAGCAGCCGGACCTCGGACACCGCGCGGCGCCACTCGTCGGCCTGCTGCACGACGACGCCCAGCGCCTCGAGCTCGTCCCACGCGTTCGCCTGCAGGCGTCCGACCCCGAGGCCGCGTCGGTCGTCGATCCCGCGCGCCTCCTCGATGAGGGCGCGCAGGGCCTCGAGCGCCGGGGTGTCGATGCGCAGCCACAGGCCGTCCGGGAGCAGGAGGCGGTTGTGTCCCGTCGCGAGCGCGGTCACGAGCGTCGCGAGCATGACCTCGCGCCCGTCGATCTCGATCGTCACAGCCAGGTCGAACCAGTCGGTCTTGCCACCGGGGGCGCTCGGCGTGACGGTGACCTGGGCCTCGGACCCGGCTTCGCGGTAGTCGGGCAGCTCGCCGTCGACGCGGACCTCGACGTGCTCGATCGCCCGCAGCGCGGGCAGCACGTCGGTCACGAGGTCGACGGTCTGCCAGCCGACGAGCGTGCGATCGAGCAGGTTGCCGGCGTTGTCGACCAGGAGCCCGGCGACCGCGGCCGCGGCGACGCGGAGCCGCTCCTCGTCGGCCGGCGCGCGATACGCCTCCGGGTCGGCGCGGTGGTCCTTGACGGCCCGCTGCTCGACCACCGCCCCGTCGTCGGACCGGTACTCCCACGCCCAGTGCGAGGTCACGGCATGCTCGGTGCCTGGTGTGAGCGTCAGGACGAGCACGGCCGTGGGGAGCGTTGGCGCGTCGACCGAGCCGTCGCGGGACGTGACGTCGAGGTGCGTGGTCAGCCGCGGGTAGTAGCGCGTGAGGAACCGAGCGGTGTCGGCGGGCGGGACCCGCACGGGATGTCTCGGGCCGACGAGGGCCGCCGCGCTCGCGCTGAGCGCGGAGTCGAACCGCGCGAGGTGCAGCGGGGCGGTCCGCGGGTTGTCGCCGACCCACCAGAACAGTGCGGACGCCTCAGGTGTCCCGACGAGCGTGTAGTGCTCGATGCGTGCGTCGGGCTGGTTCGGTTCGCGGAGGCCGCTGCCGAGCTCGACGGTCGGTCGGGCCTCGATCCCGCCATCGGGCGTGCGCGCCAGGTCGAGCGATGCGTGCGCAGGCTCGTCGTGGAACGTCACCTTGGTGGTGGATCCCGCGACGAGGATCGTCACGCCCGCCCGTCGCGCGTCCGTCAGTGCAGGCCACAGGCCTGAGCCGGCCCGATCGAGCCAGACCCACCCAGCAGACGAGGAGTAGTACGCGGTGGTCGTCGCGTCCGTCACGCGGTGCACGGCGCCGATCGCGGCGACCTGCCGGCCGTCGTACTGGCCGAACGACCGCGCGATGGAGTCCCACGAGACCTTGCGCACCCACCGCCCGGTGGCGACGCGCACCACGGGACGCGCGCGCAGCCGGATCGGTGCCTCGTCGAACTCGTCGACGACCACCTCGAGCTCGAGCCCGAGGTCTGCAGCGATCGACCGCTGCGCCGGTGGCTCCAAGGCGTCGGCGAGCTGGAGCTCCCAGGCGGGTCGCTCGGGCGCGGTGTCGTCGGCGTCGGCGAGGAGCAGTGCCGCGACGTGCTTGCAGTAGTCGCCGACCGGGCAGGAGCAGGAGGTGTCGACGACGTGCCCCGATGCTCCGAGCTCGACCCAGGTTCGGTAGGGCCGCCGGCCCGAGCCGTTCACGATGCCCGTCAGCATGCGCCGGTCCGGGCTCCACGTGGAGGACACGACCATCCCGCGGCGCGCGTACTCGAGCCCGCGCGCGTAGGCGCCGCCGCCGACGACCTCGCGGATCTGCGCGTCCCGCATCGGCCTACCCGGCGAGCGTCGCGAGGACGCCGGGGCCGTACTTCTCGAGCTTGGCCGCGCCGATCCCGCTGATCGTCCCGAGCTCGGCCAACGAGCCGGGCTGCTTGGTCGCGATCTCGCGCAGGGTCGCGTCGTGGAACACGACGTACGCGGGCACACCCTGCTCGCGTGCCGCACCCGCGCGCCAGGCGCGCAGGTTCTCGAACACGCTCGCGCTGGCGGCGTCGAGGTCGACGGCCGCCTTGCGCGGCTTGTCCGTCCGCGACGAGGCCCGCTTCGCCTGCTCGCGCCGCAGCAGCACGGTCCGCTCGCCGCGCAGCACCGCGCCCGACTCGTCCGTCAGTCGCAGCGTGCCGTACCCGTCGGCGTCCACACCGAGCAGCTCCGCGGCGAGCAGCTGCCGCACGACCCCCCGCCAGTCGGCCTCGGACACGTCGGCCCCGATCCCGAACGTCGACAGGTCCGCATGGCCCAGCTGGCTCACTCGCGGTGTGGCCTTGCCGCGCAGGATGTCGACGAGGTGACCTGCGCCGTACCGCTGCCCGCGCTGCTCGAGCCGCACGACCGTGGACAGCAGCTTCTGCGCCGCGAGGGTGCCGTCCCAGCTCTCGGGCGGGGTCAGGCACGTGTCGCAGTTGCCGCACGGCTCGCTCGCCTGGCCGAAGTAGTTGAGCAGCTGGACGCGCCTGCACGTGACGGTCTCGCACAGCGCGAGCATGGCGTCGAGGTGCTGGGTGAGCCGCCGCTTGTGCGCTGCGTCGCCCTCGGAGGTGTCGATCATGCGTCGTTGCTGGACGACGTCCGGCAGGCCGTACGCGAGCCACGCGGTCGACGGCAGGCCGTCGCGGCCAGCGCGTCCGGTCTCCTGGTAGTACCCCTCGACGGACTTCGGCAGGTCGAGGTGCGCGACGAATCGCACGTCGGGCTTGTCGATGCCCATTCCGAACGCGATCGTCGCGACCATCACGACGCCGTCCTCGCGCAAGAACCGTGCTTGGTTCCTGCTGCGCGTGGAGCGGTCCAGACCCGCGTGGTACGGCAGCGCCGTGATGCCCTGACCGACGAGGAACTCGGCGGTCTGCTCCACGGAGTTGCGGCTCAGGCAGTAGACGATCCCTGCGTCGCCGTCGTGCTCGGTCCGGATGAGCTCGAGCAGCTGGTTGCGCGGGTTGTCCTTCGGGGCGATGCGGTACTGGATGTTGGGCCGGTCGAAGCTCGCGACGAAGTGCTTGGCGTCCTTGAGCTGCAGCCGTTCGGCGATCTCCCGGTGCGTCGCGTCCGTGGCGGTCGCGGTGAGCGCGATGCGCGGCACGTCCGGCCAGCGCTCGTGCAGCATCGACAGCTGCAGGTAGTCGGGGCGGAAGTCGTGGCCCCACTGGGACACGCAGTGGGCCTCGTCGATGGCGAACAACGCGATCGTTCCGCCGTCGAGGAACTCGGCCGTCTCGCGGCTCCGCAGCCGCTCCGGGGCGAGGTAGAGCAGGTCCAGCTCGCCGGCCACGTAGGCGTCCTCGACCGCGCGCCGCTGCGCGTAGTCCTGGGTGGAGTTGAGGAACCCCGCTCTGACCCCGAGCGCCGACAGCGCGTCGACCTGGTCCTGCATGAGGGCGATGAGCGGCGAGATGACGACGCCCGTGCCCTGTCGGACCAGCGCGGGGACCTGGTAGCACAGCGACTTGCCGCCGCCGGTGGGCATCAGGACGAGCGCGTCTCCGCCTTGCACGACCGTGTCGACGATCGCGGCCTGCTCGCCGCGGAACGCGTCGTAGCCCCAGACGTTGCGCAGCACGTCGCGTGGGTCGGGCCGGGGTTCGTCATTCCTCGCGGGGCGCTCGCGTCGAGGAGATGCTGCGATCGGGCCCGATTCGGTGGCGATGCGGCCCGCGTCAGGCGAGCTCATCGGTGCGCGCGCCGTGATCGGAGGCTCGGGCGCGACATCGTCGTACCCAGGGTCGAACGGCGGCTCCTCGAGATGCCAGGCGAAGTCGTCGTCGGGCGCGGTGTCGAGGTTCACGCCGACAACCCTACGAGGCTGGGCTGACAATCGACCGAGGGGCTGTGGACGGTCGGCGTCCCACTCGACGTTCCGACGCTCCTACGACCGCGAATCGGCGCCGATCGGCGGAACGCGCGGCACCCGAAGCCGTTGTCGGTGGCTCGCGCTACCGTCAGCGACGCCGCCGTGGCCACGTCGACGTCGTTACGACGAACTGCAAGGAGCGCACCGAATGACCTCGCCCACAGGGTTGCTTCTGGCCCTCCAACGGGCGACATCGATCTCCACTCGTCGGCTGTTGGTGGGCGTCTCCGACGAGGTCGAGACACGTGCGACTTCTCCGTACCGCGGGGACGCGCCACTCAAGGCGCTCGACGAGTGATCATCGTCCGCGGCTACAGCAGGGAGCTCGTGCGCCACAGCCCGTTCGACAGTGGCGAACCGACCCTAGACACCTGGCTCAAGGAGCAGGCCGGGCAGCACGACCGCCGCAACGGGGTCCGTACATTCCTCGCAGCCGACGAGGCGGAGGTTCGCGTCGCTGGCTACTACTCCACTGTGACGTACGAGCTGACGCCCGAGACGGTCGGGGAGTCGCTCGGCAAGGTCCCGCGCTTCCCCGTGCCGGCGATCCTGATCGCGCGTCTCGCGGTCGATCGTGACTATCAGGGTTCGGGCATCGGAAGGCTGCTTCTCTTCGATGCGCTCGAGCGGCTCGAACGGACCTCGCACGACATCGGGTTCGAGCTCGTCGTCGTCGATGCGCTGCACGAAGACGCGGCGTGCTTCTACCTGAAGCATGGATTTCGTCGCTTTCTCGATCACGAGCTCAAGCTGTTCCTGACGACGAAGGATCTCCGTGCGACGTTCGCTGCGGGTGAATCAACTTGATCGTGTATGTACACCGTACGTACAGTGTCAGTACGCGCCGGACCTGACGACCCGCGGCGCTGGAGGATCTCCCATGGCTAGCCCGACCGCTCCTGCAGCGGACCGCTCCGCGCGCATCAATATGCGCATCGCCCCTGATGCACTCGAGTTGCTCCGCGAGGCTGCTGCTCTGCAGCAGCAGGACGTGACGTCCTTCGTGCTTGGCGCTGCAATGGAGCGTGCTCGTTCTGTCGTCATGGAGCAACGCGTGATGACGTTGACCGCTCGTGAGGCGGACCAGATCGAAGAGGCCCTCGACCGCGAGCCGCGTGTCCTGCCCGAGCTGGCGGCGCTGATCTCGAGGGTCAAGCAGGACCGCGTCGTGCGGGGGCGCGTGCCCGTCTCGTAGTGCGTGAATCGGAAGGCTGCAGGGGGCGCAGCGCGACCCGCTCGGACTCGCTGACGTGTTTCGCGCCCTTGCTCGGCGAGTTGGCCCCTCAGGGCGAATGGCGCGCGGCCGGCTGTGGCACGTTCGAGAAGCTCTCGGGCGCGCCGCCCTTCTCGTTGACGCCAACCGCGCGGACCCGCCACCTGCCGCGCTCGAAGTGCATGAGTACGTTCAAGGTGAATGGCTTCGGGGCGGGCAATCGTCGCACGGCCTTTCCCTTGGCGTTCACGATGACCGAGCCCACCTCAGTGGCTCGCATGTGCACGAGGACGGATGTGTCAGTGGCCTGGAGGACGTACCGCGTGGTGAGCGCGACCTGCCCGCCGACCTCGCGTTGATTGTGCGTGCGGTATGTCTTGACCGTCGACAGGACGCTTGCGCAGAACTTGCAATCCTTGAGTGACATGGCCTTCCACTCGCGGGTATCCAGGCTGAACAAGACGTATGGAGTCAGATTGACGAAGTACTCAGCCACTGCTCGTGCACCGGCGGCGTCTTTGAGCTCCATCGTTGCAGTACGACTTGGGGCATCCGCCGGGGTGGCACGCGTTGGTGCGGCGGACGACCTAGCCCCGGTTGGTGTGGGTCGGGCCGTCGGCGGCTTTGGCGTGGGGGTCGTCGGTGATTCTGCTGGTGCCGATAAGGCCGAAGTCGTTTTCGGCGATGATGTGCGGGCCGGCGGATCCGTTACAACCTCCCCGCCCGTGCACCCGGCGAGTCCGATTGCACTCGCGACCATGGCTGCTACAAAGAAGAATCTCCTGCGCATGTAGCGAAACTTACTCAAATCCGGCGCAGAGCATTTCGGATTCTTGCGAACCTGTGGACAACTCCCGTGCTCGGTCGAGTATGTCGCGCCAGGGTAGGCGCGGCGGGTTATGTCGCCCCCGTGGCTCTACCCGACGCGCACTCGAACGTCGAACGCGGCCACGTACTTGTCGGCGAGGCGGATAGGCGCCTATTCCGTCATAGGAATTGGCTCGGATGCGCGAGTCGACGTCGCTCAGGGGCCGGGGTCGACGAGAGTCGTGCGGAGCTCGCGGATCTCGAATGGGTTGGAGGTTGCGGTCGTCTCGGCGGTGCCCAGGACGTCATGCCAGGTGGTGTGCCCCGCCAGGCGCCAGCGGCCCTTCCAGGTGGCGGTCAGGGAGATCTTGGCGGTGCCGAGCTGCTCGTACTTGTGCCACACGGTCTCGTGCGGGTACGGCTTGCCGGCCTCGGTCGTGGTCGTCGGCTTCGAGCCGTCTCCCCATGTCCACGTCCACGACGCGGGTTCGGCCTCGACGTCGATGTCCTGCCCTAGGACCGCGGTGCGTAGGTCCTGCTTCGCGCGATCCGTGTAGACGATCGTCTCCTTGTTGACCAGCACCCAGCCGCGGTCGGGCTGCACGGTCAGAGCGGGCTCGGCCAGCTTGAGCCGCTGAAAGTCCTCGATCGTGAGCGCGAAGATCTCCTCCGGGCACGAGTACAGCGAGGCGAGGTCCCAGGCGCTCCACTCGTCCTGCGGAGTCGGCCTAGTCCGTCGCCAGAGCGGTTGGAGCGCCACGCCCTCCTCGCACGCGGGCGGCTCGTCGGTGCCATCGGGGCAATCCCCGTTCAAC
>JBCECL010000006.1:70809-75129 GCA_039207135.1 Brevundimonas sp. | reverse complement strand
CCGGGGAACTGCATCGGCCGGCTCGTCGGCTGCATCGGACCCACCGTCCGCTGCAGCGGCGGCAGCGTCGCCCACTGCCCCCACGGCCGCACCTGGGCGGGGCCCGGCGTGGCGGTGGGAGCGGAGACCGCACCAGCGGGGTCCGCGACGGGGGCGGCCTCACGCCGCCAGGGCATCCGCACGGTTCAGCGCCCCTCGCCCATGCGCCGGTTGATCGACGCGATCTCGTTCACGTAGCGCAGGCGCTGCGGGTGCTCGAGGTCGAGGATCTCGTCGAGCGACCAGTGGAAGTGATAGGCGACGTACGCGACCTCCTCGTGGATCCGATCGGGCGCGTACGTCACGATTCCCCCAGGCGCCCACCGGAGATGTCGACCTCGAAGTGGTGCTGGCACGACGGGCAGGCCACGGCGACGCGGGTGTGCCCCTCGGCGTTGATGCGGCGGTACAGGTCCTGCAGGAACGCGACGTCGGACGCGAACATGTTCTCGACGATCGACGCCGAGACCGCGCCCAGCGTGCCCAGCGACGTGATGACGCGGCCGAGCAGCACCACGGTCGTGAACGCCGGGTTCTCCTGCACGCGCGCGTCGTACAGCGGAAGGAGCTCGTCGCGCGCGGTCGCGAGCCGCATGGTCCCGTTGCGGTGCAGGACCCCGTCCTCGTCGAGGTACCCGCGTGGCAGCTGGAAGTCGAACTCGGTGCGCAGGCGCTCGCGGCGGGGCGGACCCGGCTGCGCGAGGTCGGTGACCTCCGCCTCCGGGTCCGCGACCGCGACCGCGTTGACTCGACGCATCAGGCGAAGTCCATCTCGTCCCAGCAGACCGTGAACGACTCCGACAGCGGCTCCGTCGACCCGGCCTTGAGCGAGCCGCCGATCTCGACGTCCTTGACCCACACGTTGCGGTAGTTGAGCGTCTTGAGGATCACGCCGTCGGTGCTGTAGATCGACACGGCGGCCGTCTTGCGGGCGCCCTTGAGGTCGCCCTGGGTCACGGCCTTGAGCCAGTCGGTCACGGTCTTGGAGTCCGTCAGGCCGCGCTTGACCTTGAACTCACCGGCCTTCTGGCGCCCCATCATCTGCCGGGTGACGAACTTCCCGGTCGAGTCCTGCTGCTGGTACGTCACCTTGTCGACCTCGGTCTTGAGGCCGCTGACCTCCATGACGTGCGGCACCTGGACGCCGTCGATCGTCACGCTGAACGAGTAGGCGCCGGCCAGGTCGAACGCATCGGGGAGAGCCATGTGTCACCGTCCTTCGTCTCGGGCCGCGGTCATTCCGCGACCGTGCTGGTGCCGCCCGAGAACTGGGACAGCTGGAAGATCACGAACTCGGCCGGTTTGACCGGGGCGATCCCGATGCGACAGACCACCTGACCGGCGTCGATGCCCTCGGCGGGGTTGGTCTCCGAGTCGCACTGCACGAAGAACGCCTCCTCGGGGGTGAGCCCGAACAGGGCGCCCTTGCGCCACTCGTTGACCAGGAACGCCGAGATCGTTCGTCGGATCCGCGCCCACAAGGCGTAGTCGTTGGGCTCGAACACCACCCACTGCGTGCCGTTGAGGATCGACTCCTCGAGGTAGTTGAAGAGCCGGCGCACGTTGAGGTAGCGCCACGCGGGGTCCGACGAGAGCGTCCGCGCGCCCCAGATGCGCACGCCGCGGCCGGGGAACGTGCGGATGCAGTTGATCCCCACCGGGTTGAGCAGGTTGTGCTCGGCGCGCGTGATCTGCGTCTGCAGCGTGATCGCGCCGCGGATGACCTCATTGGCGGGAGCCTTGTGCACGCCTCGCTCGTCGTCCGACCGCGCCCACACCCCGGCGATGTGCCCCGACGGCGGGACGAACCGGTTGGTGCCCGAGGCCGGGTCGAACACCTTGATGTACGGCCAGTAGAGCGTGGCGTACTTCGAGTCGTAGTTGGCGGTCTCGACGCGCCAGGTCTTGATCTGCTGCGGGTTGAGCCCCGGCGGCGGGTCGAGGACCGCGACGCGGTCACCCATGAGCTCGCAGTGCGCGATCATCGCGAGCTGCACGGCCTGGAAGGTCTCGAGGTCGATGGCCCCCTGCTCCAGCGCCGCCACGAGGTCGGGCACCGCGACGATCGTCACCTCGTCGACCGCCTCGAGCCCGCTGAAGCCGGTGCGGTCGGCGGCGTCGCCGATGTAGTCGTCGGCCCCCAGGTCGCCGGTCGCCGGCGGCTCCGGCTCGGGCTCCGGGACCAGCAGGTCGGCCGAGCCCTTGTCGGGCTTGGCCAGCGCGCTGCCGGACGCGAGCTCCTCGATGAGGACGAGCTTGGACAGCTGGTTGACCTTGGTCGCAACGTTGTCGTCGCCGCGCTTGGTCGTGACGTTGTCGTAGGTCTCGGTCGCCTTGCCGTCGAGCAGCACGACGAGCTTGAACTGGTCCTCGGGCGGGTTCTCCCCGCCGGCGTCGGCCACCTCGACGCTGAGCTGCTTGGTCTTGGGCGCCTTGTCCGAGGCCGTGACGCGGTAGGCGCCGATGACCGCCTGCGCGCCGGCGGGCAGAGCCTTGGGCGCGGTCTTGCTCGGGGGCTCGTCGACCGGGGCATCCGACCCGATGCGCACGATGTACGCGTTCGAGCCACCGTTGAGGAAGTACCCGTACACGGCGTGCGCCAGGTAGGAGCCCGGCAGGAAGTCGCCGAACGTCTCGGCGTACTGCGTCCAGTTGGACACGAGCGTCGGGCTGTTGAACGGACCCCGTGCGGCTAGGCCGACGAAGGCGGCGACGGACGTCCCGACGCCCTCGATGGGTCGGGTCCCCGCCTCCACCTCCTCGACGTAGACGCCGGGCGAGAGATACGTCGGCATGTCGCCTCCTCGGGCGCCTGGGAAGTGTCGCTCTCAGCGTCTTCCCGCAGGTCGCGCGGCGGCGCGCCCGGTCGGACGCGCGCAAGGGAAGCGCACGTGCCCGATCGGGCGACCAGCGCCGGTTCGCCCGTCTGCGGTGGCTGGGCGCCGGACTCGACCTGTCGGTCCACGAGCTGCCCGGGTGCTCAGGTCCGCTCGCCTGTTCGACGTAGCCCGGGGGTGTCGTGTCAGTGGTGGTTCGTACACTTGTTCGAAGTTGGAACTCTGCTCGACGGAGCGTGCGGACGATCGGGGGTTGGATGATGCTGCCGGGTGGCTTCGTGTCGTCGAGCCGTGGTGTGTCGGGTGGGCCGTCGTCGCTGGCCGAGCTGTTCGAGCAGGCAGACGTGCATGCCGTGCCGACGTTCCCCGTCGCAGCGGACCTGACGGAGATCGCCACGCTTCTGGAGTCCGTGCAGGTGGCTGACCTTTCCGTGAACGATCTCGTGGAGGTCGTCGCGGGATGGCAGCAGGTTCTCGGGATGGCCGTGGCGCATCAGGCACGCGCGATCTCTGAGCTCGAGGCGCGGGCGACCGCGATGCAGGAGTTCGTGAGCGACGAGCTGGCGTGCGCGATGGTGACGACGAAGGCCGCGGTCGACGTGCTCGCCGACCGTGCTGCGGGGATGCACGCGTATCCGGCGCTCGCGGACGCGCTGATGGCTGGGACGGTCGACGTTCGCAAGGTCGACGTGATCCTCGCCGAGACGCTGACGCTCGGGTCGGGCTCCGAACGCCGCCGTGCGATCGACGAGTCGTTGGCTGCGGCGGGTGGGTTGACCGGCCCGCAGCTGGCGCGGCACGTGCGTCGCCACGTGCTCGGGATAGACCCGAAGACCGCGAAGAAGCGGGCCGCGGCGGCTCGCGCCGACCGGTGCGTGGAGCTGCAGTGGGCGAACGACTCGATGGCTCGGCTGATCGCCTTCGTGCCGGCGGCCACCGCCGTTGCGGCGTACACCGTGCTCGACGCGTTGGCTGGCACCACAGGCGACGCTCTGGATGCCCGGACGGTAGACCAGCGTCGCGCAGACGCGTTCGGGGACATCTTCGACACGATCATCGAGACCGAGCGCACGCCGTCTGGCGACGCGGTTCCGCGCAAGCACGGGCGTCGTGTCGCGGTGAACGTGACCGTGGCGGCGAGCACCCTCCTCGGCCTGGACGAGAACCCCGGCGAGCTGGGCGGGTACGGCCCCATCCCGGCCCCGGTGGCGCGCGAGCTCGCACAGCAGGGCACCTGGCGGCGGATCCTGACCGATCCCGCCGGCGCGTTCGTCGAGGCCGGGACGCGAACGTATCGGCCCGGCGCGGACCTGACCCGGACCGTGCAGACCAGGGACGTGACGTGCACCTGGCCAGGCTGCCGACAACCGGCCACGCGAACCGAGCTCGACCACATCGACCCGTACGTCCACCACCGCGCGACTGCGTCCGATCGCGGAACGGA
>JBCECL010000006.1:52083-70709 GCA_039207135.1 Brevundimonas sp. | reverse complement strand
GGAACGGAGCCCCGAACGGACGCGGGAACGGAGCCCCGAACGGACCCGGGAACGGAGCCCCGAACGGACCCCGGAACGCCCGGCGGGACCGCACCGGGGACCGCACCCGGGACCGCGGCTGGGGCTGGGACCGGGGCTGGAGCGGACAGGGGTCGCACGTCCGAGAGGGGGTACCAGACCCGCACGGACAACCTTCACGCCTTGTGCAAGAGGCATCACCAGGCGAAGACCGCCAAGGTCTGGAACGTGCGTCGAGACCGGGCCACCGGGAACACGATCTGGACGAGCCCGCTCGGGATCACCTACTCCCGGTCACCGATCCCGGTCCTCGTGTCAGCGGGCGCGCTGGACCGTCGACGACCACGATCCGACCTCGACGAACCGCCGCCCTTCTGATGCTGCTCTGACTCTGCGGTGCCAGGAATCCATACGGCCCGTGGGTAGCGACTCCACCACGGAGCCGACAAGGTCGAGATCCTGGCGCTCCTCGCTCCCATAGATTGCTGGCGCAGCAGTCGGGCTCATCACCCCGGCGTTCACCGGATGGTGGTGGCTGTAGGCAAGCAGGCGCGGGACTCCAGCTGCGTCTCGTCGTACGTCCACTCACGCCGTAGGCGCCTGGATGCGTTCGGCGATGATCGTGGCGATGTCCTGGATCTGACGCTCGGCAGCCTGGTGGACCTTGTCGTCACCCGGCAGCGGGGCGTCGTGCCCGCGGACCTGCTTCACGGCGGGGTCTTGGTGGTCGTTGCGGATCTTCGACATCGTCCAGGGGACGCGGGCCGTCATGAGCGCGGGCAGCTTGCTCGGCAGGCTCGCTCGCAGCGCGGCGGCCTTCGCCTCGAACGCCGCGAGGCGCTCCGCCTGCACCTCGGCCGGTGCCTGCTTGTGGCGCCGAGCCGTGATGTTGTCCTTCTCGATCATGGGGCGCCCGATGTTCGCGATCGCCTTGAGGTTGTTGATGAGGTGGTAGTCAGCCCCTTCCACTCCGCGAGTCTTCGAGCTGGCGGCACTGCTGTAGATCATCACGGTGTGCTGCCGCCGGTCCTCCGAGCTGCCCCGCCGGATGATCTGCGTCTCGCCGAGCGCCTGCAGCAGCAGCGAGACGACCCGCACCGGGATGACGTGCTCCGACTCGAGGCGCCGCGCGGGCACCGGGTCGGCGTGCGACGCGGGCTGTGACCCGTGCGGTCGAACGACGCCCAGGTCGGGGTTGACGCCCGCGGGATTGGCCGCGGACCCGGTGGGCGCGGGTCCGAGCCGCACCCACAGCTCGGCGACCATGCCGGCGACCAGGTCGAGCTGGGCCTGCGCGACCGGCTTGCGGTTCGGTCCAGCGCCCTCGATCTGGGCGCGTGCGGCCCGCGCCTTCGCCTTGACGTCGGCGGCGAACGCCTCGATCGCGCTCGTCGAGTGGCCGGCCCGGCGCAGTGCCGCAGTCCGGGCGGCGACCATCTGCGTGATCCGGGCCTCGAACGGCCCTTCGACCGAGGCCATCGTGAGGGCGCCCGTGCGGGCGTCCACGCTGATGCGGTGCGCCTCGCCGTCGAGCGTGACGGGCTTGCGGATGATGCCCAGCTTCTCGCCGACCTTGCGTGCCACGCGACCGGCCGCCGCCTTGGCGCGCCCGACTCCGCCCTTGACCGCGGCGCCCACCTTGCCGAAGCCCTTGAGCAGCTTCTTGCCCATCTTCACCGCGCCCGCGACGAGCTTGTCGATGACCGACATCACGGGCTTCTGCACGGTCTTGAGGATCTGCTGGATCTTCTCCGAGATGCCGCCGAGCCCGAGCAGGCTCGCCAGGAACGAGAGGATGACGGGGAGCATCTTGGCGAGGGTGTTCTCGATGAGGCTGGCGACGGCGCCCACGCCGCCGCCGAGGATCGACTCGACGGAGTCGAGCACCGCGTCGACGAACTCCTTGATCTGCGCGGCCTTCTCGACGAAGAACATCACGACGTCGTAGATCATCTTGCAGGCCTTGATGAAGGCCGCCGCGGGATTCAGCAGCGCGATGAGCCACGTGATGCCGGCCTTGACGATCTTGGTCACGACGAACTCGCGGACCTGGCCCATGACCATCTCCTTGAGGTCGTTGACCTTGGCCGCCACCCACTTCCACAGCCCCGGCACTCCCTCGGTGAGCAGCACCTGGATGAAGCCGACCGACTTCTCGACGGCACCCATGACGCGCTCGGGGATCTTGCGGACGATCCGCGCGCGGATGTTCGCCCAGGTCAGGCCGAGGATCGACAGGACGAGGCCGATGATGCCGCGCAGGTCGAACTTCTCGGGCAGCTGGATGCCGCCAGCGGCCAGTGCACCGAGCAGCCAGCCCTGCAGGCCCTTCTTGAGGTGCTCGACGATGTTCGTCGAGAAGCCGACGATGCCTGCCTTGATCGCGTTGACGAACTTGCCCAGGAAGCCGATGGGGTCGGCGACGATCCGGCCGACGGCGCCCGCCGCCCGTGACAGGACGCCGAGCAGCATGTCCTTGAGCTTGCCGATCGTCTCGATCGCGCCGCCGATCGCCGCCTTGGCCGCGTCCCACAGGCCGGTGTTCTCGTCCTGCGCGGCCTTGATCTCGCCGTCGACCGCGTCGCGGGCCTCGGTGTACTTCGCGGCGAGGTCGTCGACGAGCCCGTCCTTCTTGCTGTCGATCTCGCCCTCGAGCTGCTCGAAGCCCGCGGCGGTCGCCTGCGCCGCCTGCGTCGCGACCGCCCGCAGGGCCTTGGGCCGGCTCGCGACGTACTCGTCGATCTGCCGCCGACCGGTCGCGATGCGCTCGCGCGCACGGCCCAGCTCGGCGCCGATGTGGTCGGCGACCACCGAGATCACGCGGTCCATGGCCTGCGTGTAGTGCCCGCGGGCCGTGACGAAGATGGCGTTCGCCTCGGCCGGCAGCCCGGCGAACTTGTCCCGCACCCACGCGGCCGCGCCCGAGAGGCCGGAGTAGCGCTCGTCCTTGTACTTCGTCATCGCTGAGGTGTGCTCGGCCCGGAACGCCTCACGGGCCTGCTTCTCGCCCTCGTCGAACTTCGCCGCGACGGTCGTGTCGAGGGTGGTCAGGATCGCCTGGGTCTCGGCCTTGGTCGTCGTGAAGATCGACTGGATGTGCGTCGCGACCTCGGCGCGCGCCGCCTCGTCGTCCGACTTCGTGCTCGCCTTCGTGGCGGTCGCGCGCGCGTTCGAGCCCGCGCGGGCGCCCAGCATCGAGGCCAGGCCCGCACCGCCCGCGAGCTGCGCGCCGGCGGTTGCCTGTCCCAGCTGCTCCGCCTCGGCGGCGCGAACCTGCGCCGGGGCGGTTGCGGAGTGCTCCTCACCCTTCTTCTTCGCGTCCAGAGCCCCGATGAACTCGGGCTCGTTCGAGCTGGCCAGCGTCTCTTCCGTGACGCCCGCCGCGCTCATTGCGCCCTCGGTCTCCCGGGCGCCTGCGCTCAGGTCCGTCGCCGCGGGGGGTGCGCGCGCCGGTACGGCCCCCGCCATGTCGATGCTCGGCGGTGCGGGCACGGGTTCGGTCGGCATCGGGGTCACGGCCTTCTCGGGCACCGCGGCCGGGTCGGGCGTCGCGGCGGTGGCGCCGGCGATGGCGGCCCCCGACGAGCGCGCACCGGCCTGGGCCCGGCCGGCGACCTCTTGCTTGACCTGCTCGGCCTTGCCCGAGGTCGCGAAGCCGTCGGCCTCGTCGAGGTTGGCGGGCGCCTTCGCGGCGATGGCCGCGGCGACCGCCGCGACGAAGCCCGGCTTGTCGAACGCGGCCGGTTGGGCGGCGCCCATGGTCGCGGCCTGCTGCGCCTGGGCGCCGGCGAGTCGTTCGCCCGCGGCCGGCGCTGCGGCGGCCTGCGCCTTGCGGACCTCGGCGGCGGGCGCGGGGTGAGAGCGCAGGCGGTGCGCAGCCCCGGCGACCTTCGACTCGACCGCGGCGAATCGGGGGTCCGCGCGGGGGGACACCGCGGGGGCGGGCGCCGGGCGCTGCACGACGGCCGCGACCGCGGCGTTGCCCGCGCTGCGTTGCAGGGCCGCGAACGCGTGCCGGTTCATCGGAACCTTCGCGCGCGCGACAGCGCCACCGGTGCGCACTGCTCCGGTGACGCGTGTGGCGGTGGTGGGCCCGGCCGTCAGCCGACCTCCTCCTCTTCCTCGGCCTCGCGCTGGACGAACGACCCCTGCAGCTCCTCTTCCTCGCCCTCGCGCTGCACGTCGACGCCGCCGGCCCCGTCGACGGCGTCGCGCTGCACCTGCTGCACGGCGGGCGCAGGAGCGGCCATGACCCGCTCGGCGTTGGACGCTGCCTCCTGCTCGAAGCGGTCGGACGGGTGCGAGACGCGCACGCCGTCGCCCGTCGGCGTCCCGTCGACTGGTCCGCTGCGCTGCTGGACGACGTGCGTGAGCTCGTGCGCGATCGTCGTGCGGCCCGCGGCCGAGCCGGGGTCGTACGCGTCGCGCTGGAAGACGACGTTCGAGCCGACCGTGTACGCGTGCGCGCCCACCGCCCGCGCGGAGTCGGACGCGGCCGAGTCGGTGTGCACGCGCACGTCGCCGAAGTCGTGCCCGAGGCGCGCCTCCATGTCCGTGCGCAGGCCGGCCTCGAGCGGCTGCCCGCCGCCGGAGCCGACGACGTCGAGGACGGGGGACCGCTCCTCGACGAGGGCTGCGGCCGAGGCGTTGCCCGCGCTGCGCTGGATCGACGCGAAGCCGGCAGCCCCCAGCACGTCGGGCCTGCCAGCCGCGATGGCGCGCGACATCGTCGCGACGTCGACGGCCTCGACGCGCGCTGAGCGCGGCCGAAGCGCCTGGGAGTCGTCGGTGTGGTCGTGGGTGTGCATGCTGCCGACGCTGCCACCGCGGTGCCACCGGACGAACGCCCGCCGTACCGCCCGATCGGGCAGAACTCTTGCCCGATCGGTCACCCCACGAGGTGCCAGTACGGCCGGAACTCGCTCTCGAGCGTGAGGCGGCCCAGCTTGCGGTACTCGCGGTACACGGCGAGCACCACGTGCCGCATCCCGACGGCGCCACCGTCGTCGGCGGCCAGGTACGCGGCGGTCACCGCGGCCGACCGGATCGCGCCGCCCGCGAGCTCGAACGCGTCGGCGCAGAACCGCAGGTCCAGGTCCGGCTCGCGCGGCAGCAGCGTGCCCAGGCAGCGGTCCCACAGCGCGAGGCGGTGGTGGGCGTCGGGCAGGGCGAAGTCGACGACGACGTCGAGCCGGCGGATGAACGCGTCGTCGATGTTGGCGCGCAGGTTGGTGGCCAGGATGACCAGGCCGTCGAACGTCTCCATGCGCTGCAGGAGGTAGGCGCTCTCGATGTTGGCGTACCGGTCGTGCGCGTCCTTGACCTCCGAGCGGCGGCCGAACACCGCGTCGGCCTCGTCGAACAGCAGCACCGCGTTCACGCCCGCGGCGCCCTCGAAGATCCGCTCGAGGTTCTTCTCGGTCTCCCCGATGTACTTGTCGACGACGGTCGCCAGGTCGACGACGTACAGCTCGAGGCCCAGCTCGTGCGCGACCACCTCGGCCGACATCGTCTTGCCCGTGCCGGAGTCGCCCGCGAACAGCGCCGCGACCCCGCTCCCGCGCCCACCACCGGGTCGCATCCGCCAGTCGCCGAGCACGCGCTCGCGGTGCCGCGCGCGCATCGCGATCTCCTCGAGCGCGACGAGCACGTGGGTCGGCAGCACGAGGTCGTCCCAGCCGACCGCGGGGTCGATGCGCCGCGCGAGCCGCTCGAGCGCGCTGCTGTTCTCCGCGCGGGCGCCGAGGCGCACGTGGTCGAGCGTGAGCTCGCCGTCGAGGCTCGCCTGCTGCCGTGCCGCGATGGCCGCGCGCGTCACCTGCTCGGGCCGTAGCCGGAAGGGGGCCGTGGCGGTCGTGGTGTCGAGGTCGCCGGCGCCGTCCAGCATCGCCGACCAGAGCGCGGCCCGTTCGGCGACCGTGCTGCGCGGGACGTCGAGCAGCAGCGGGGGCAGCAGGCTCCACGCGGGATCCCAGGCGGCGGTGCCGACGACGAGCACGGGCGCCTCGGCCTCGAGCAGCGGCCGGGCGACCCGTGGCTGCGGCGCGAGCTGCTCGATGCCCGTCACGACCAGGCCCGACCCGGTCAGCCGGGCCTCGCGCACGGCCACGTGCGCCACGTCCTCGGCGTCGGGGAGCGCGACGAGCGCGGCGCCGTCGAGGATGAGCACGCCTCGCCCGCACACGCGCAGGGCGCGCGACGCGAGCACTCGACCCGAGCCCGTGGGCGGCTCGCGCAGGTACACGAGCCGCGCGCCCCGGCCCAGCGCGCCCGCGAGGGCGGCGGGGTCGGCCCACGCGAGCTCGTCCTCGGGCAGCAGGACGTCCCGCAGAGCGAGGTCGGCGTCGTCGGAGCCCAGCACGTGCGCGACGACCCGGTCGGGGACGCGCAACGGGCGTCCCGGGAGCGGACGGTCGGGCTCCTCCAGCACCAGCAGGCCACCCGTGACGAGCGGTCCGTGCTCGAGCCGTCGGCGCGCGTCGCTCGACGCGAGCGGGGCGCCGCACAGCGCCAACGCCACGGCGGCCGACGGTCGTCGGCGCGTCACGTCGTCGTTGAGGTAGCCGAACAGCTGCTCGAACCGCGCGTCCACCTCGCACGCGAGCGCCACGAGGAAGAGCTCGACGTCGAGGTCGTCGAGGTCGAACTCGGCCGCGAGCTCGCGCAGGCGCAGCCGGCCGGTCGCCTCGTCGGCGAGCTGCTCGCAGGCCGTGAGCAGCTCGTCGGCGCGCGACCCCGGCGCGAGGCCGACCGCCGGCCCCTCCAGCAGGCGGTCGACGGTCTCGTCGCTGAGGTACATGCCGCGGAACGGGTCGTCGGGCTGCGGGTCGTCGGCCCGGCGTGCCGCGACGAGCTCGCGGACGCGCTCCTCGACCACGGCGAGCCGCCCGAGCAGGTGCGCGACGCTGGCGCTCACGTGCGAGCCTCCGGCGCCACGTGCTGCTGGCGGCCCGAGTCGGTCGCGCTCCCGCGCGTGTCCGACACGTCGACCAGCAGGCCCTCCTCGACGGGCGGCCCGAACGGTGTGGCGGGGCCGGCGAGCAGCGGCGCGTCGATCACGACGTCGATCGACGGCTTGAGCTCACCGCCCAGGGCGGTCCACACGTCGGCGAAGCCACGGTCCTCGGGCGGCGGCAGGCCGACCATGAGCGGCACCCGCGCGCCCGCGGCCGCCAGGGTCGGGTCGAGCACGTGCGAGGGCAGGGTGTCGAAGTCGACGAGGTGGTCGAGCACGGAGTCGAGCAGCCGGTGCTCGTCCTCGGGCCGCTGGGTCCACGCCGTGACCAGGTAGGACAGCCGGAAGTGCCGCGGCGGGCGGTACCGCGCCGAGACCTTGCCGTTCGCGTCCCGGGGCTCGACGACGCCGTGGGCGCGCCGGCGCATGTCCTCGCGCAGGTCGTAGAGGTAGACGTCGACGGTCGGCGCGTTGCGCCGGGCGGCCCAGTCCTTGGTGGGCGCGTCGAGGACCACCTCGACATCGCTCGTCCCGACGGCCTCGCGCACCAGCGCGCGCAACGCCTCGTCGATCTGCGTGATCATGCGCGCCTCACTTGCGGAACAGGAACGACGGGGCGTCGGCCGTGGTCGGCACGACGAGCATCTCGGCCGTGATCGGGCCGAACGTGATCGGGCGCCCGCCGCTCGGCGCGGGAGTCGCGGCCTGCAGGTGCGCGACGTCCGCGTTCGTTCCCGCCTGTGCCACGGCCGCGCCGATCACGCGGTCGCCGATCCGACCGTCCCGCATCAGCAGCATCGGCACCTTGAGCATCCCGTCCTTGCCGACCGTGTACGGGCCCGGCACGTTGGTGATGCCCGGGTCCCAGTCCATGACGACCTGCTCGCCGGGCGGCAGGTCCTCGCCCACCACGAGCACGGCCTCGCCGGGCCGGGCGACCGCGGGGATCACGCTGAGCTTGGGGAACAGCACCTCGAGCTCCGCGGAGTCGCGGTCGTCGCCGTGGTCGGGATCGGGCGTCGTGGTCGTGACGCGCCCGACGACCGAGCCGGTCACCGGGTCGTCGCCGCTCTCCCCGACCGTGGTCAGCGTCGCGGTCAGCGTGCGGGTCGCGCCGTCGGCGAGGTTGCCCAGGTGGCACGCGGCACCGCCGCGCAGGCAGGTGTCGTCGCCGTCGGGCGTGACACTCGTCGGGAACGCGGTGCTCAGGCGCACGTCGCCCACCGAGGTGCCGCCGAGGTTGCGCACGAGGAACGTCGCGGTGATCGCCTCGCCGCCGAGCCACGCCTTCGGCTGCGAGAGCGTGACGACCACCGAGACGCCGTGCGGCTCGGGCGGGAGCGGTGTGGGGGTCGGAGTCGGGGTGGGAGTCGGCGTGGGTGTGGGGGTCGGCGGCGGGGTGGTGACGGGAGGCGTCGTCACGGGCGGGAACTCGGGCTGCCACGCGGGCTCGGACTGCTCGAAGGGGACGTCGGTGAGCTGGCGCAGGCCCGTGCCGTCCGCTCCGATCGCCCAGACGTCGTGCGCGCGCGACAGCCCCGTGCGCTCGCCGGTGAACGCGACCTCGGTGCCGTCGCGGTTCCAGGCGGGGTCGAGCGCGCCCGCGATCTGCGCGCGCGGATCCGCGCCGGTCCCGGCCGCCGTCAGCGGCCGGACGCCCGTGCCCGTCGGTGTCCCGGTCGCCGCCGAGAGCGTGACGAGCGCGACGCTGCCGCGCTGGTCGATGCCGACCTGCCCGCCCACGTACAGGTCGGCGACGGCGATCTGGAGTCCGTCGGGGGACCACGCCGGGGTCCGGCCCTCGACGTTCGCGGTGAAGGACCCGCACGTGGGCGTGGGGCACCGGCGGGTGACCGTCAGCGGTGCGGCCGTCTGCGTCGAGACGTCCGCCGTCCAGATCTCGTCGGTGTCCTGGTGCTGGGTCTCGGCCGGCCCGGAGACGTGCCGCGAGAAGACGATCCGTTTGCTGTCGGGCGACCACGACGGGTCGCTCTCGGGACCCGGCAGGTCGGTCAGCGCACGCACCTGCTTGGTCGCGAGGTCGAGGACCATGACGTACGTGCTGTAGTCCGGCGGGACGAAGGCGGCGGTGCCGCCATCGGCAGCCGCGCGCGCCTGCGCGTCGGCTCGGCGGGGACTCGTCGCGGTGCCGGGCGGGCCGATGCCCGCGCCACCCTCGTACCGGTAGCGGACGAAGGCGATGGACTTCCCGTCGGGCGACCACACCGGGTCGAAGTCGGTGTAGGCGTTGACCCAGTCGTAGTCGAGCGGGGTCGCGGGTCCGCCGTCGGCGGGTGCGGTGGCGAGCGTGGCGCCGGTCGGCTCGTAGTAGGGCGCGTCGGCGGGCCGGACCGCGTCCTGCGCGAAGACGATCTGCGTGCCGTCCGGCGAGTACGACGGCCCCTCCTCGTCGACGTCCGGGCTCTCGGGCGGGCCGCTCGGCGAGGGATCGGGCTCGCGCGTGCCCGCGACGAGCGTGCGCTTGCCCGACCCGTCGGCGGCGCGCACGTCCGCGATGTCGGCCGATGCGTCGTTGCTCGTCACGAGCAGGTACCCCGACTCGGTCGAGGACTCCGACGACGCGGCATCGAGGGCGGTGCGCCACGTGGGGTGCGACTCGCCGACGCCGCTCCACGTGGTCACGTTCGTCTGGTCGAGGTACTCGGCATCCGCGCAGTCGAGCTGCCAGCGGCCTACCCAGACGTCGCTGGCCGCGTGGTCCTGCGTGCTGCTGAACGCGAGGGGAGCGTCGTCGTCGCGGCCCGGTGCCCACGACGGTTCCGACCCCTGCACGCGCGCGGACTCGTGACCCTGGTACGCGTCGGTGACTCCCGGCAGGCGGTCCTCGTCGGCGGACGGGAGGCCGAGGAACGCGATCGAGCCGTCCGGTCGGTAGCGCGTCGTGGTGAAGGCCACGATCGGGTCGCACTCGGAGCCGCTCCAGCGAACGGTCGCCTGGTCGTCGCGGCCGGGGCTGTCGGTCAGACGGTCCGTCGCCAGGGGTTCCGAGCCGTCGAACCAGCGGATCCACAGGTCGCCGCTCGGGTCGTCGCGCGTGTCGGTGTAGACGAGCCCCTCGTCACCCGGCGTCCACGCGGGCCAGGTCTGGTCGCCGGCACCGCCCGCGATCACCTGGAGCGGTGAGTCGTCGCAGCGACCCGCCTCGTTGTCGGGGATGTTGCGCACGACGACGTCCCACGAGCCGTCCTCGAAGACCGAGTACGCGACCCGGCTCCCGTCCTCCGAGACCACCGGGTGCGACTTCGGGGCGTCGTCGCACGTCACCTGGATCGGCGTCCCGCTCTTCGGCGTCTCTTCGGGCTGGGTCTCCAGGACCGACTCGACGTAGATGTCCCCCTGGGCACCGGCGTCCTCGCCCGCCGACGAGATGTAGGCGGTGGCCTCGAACGTGCCTTCCCCCGGCACCCGCGTGACCGAGGCGTCGCGGCTGCTCGGCCGCGCGAGGTCGCTCCACACGGCGTCGTTCGCGTAGAACTGAGGGAACGTCTCGTCGGGGTACGGCGCGGACTCGAACGTGGTGCCCCAGTCGACCACCCGGTACGGCCGCACCGTCTGCGTGTCGTCGGTGAACGCGACGCGCCCCTGCCCGGTGATCGGCGCGGCCGGGAGCCGCCCGGCACCCATGGCGCTCGCGACCCCGACGGGCAGCAGGAGGCCCGCGACGAGCACCGCGACCACGCGCGACCGGTCCACCCCCGCCTCCTCGCTCGACCTGGGACTGCCAGGTTGGTCTCGTCCGCCCGGACGGGACAGCCGTCGCGGCCCCGTCGTGCGGGCATCGCGGGCTTCCCGATCGGGCAGTCGCTAGATCAGTCCCTCGCGCAGCGCGTACGCGACGGCGTGCGACCGGTTGCGCAGCTGCAGGCGCGTCGTCACGTCGTGCAGCACGTTCTTCACGGTCCGCTCGGAGTAGGCGAGCGACTGCGCGATCTCCGCGGTGTCGTAGCCGTCGGCGACGAGCTTGAGCACCTCGATCTCGCGCGTGGCCAGGCCCGTGAACGTCAGTCCCCGCGGCCGCAGCACCTGCCGCTGCAGCGTGCCCACCTGGTCGAGCAGCCGGCCCAGCAGGTCGGGCGGCACGCTGCCCTCCCCGGTCGCCGCGCCGCAGATCACGCGCACGAGCCGGTCGGGGGTCGCCTCGGCGCGGCGCAGCAGTCCGAGGACGCCTGCCTCGACCGCTGTGACGACGTCGCCGTCCTCGAGATGACCGGCCACGAGCACCGCCTGCGCGGGTCCTCGTCTGCGCACCGCGCGGACGAGCCGCAACGCGTCGTCGTCGACCGCGTCCGCGACCACGACGGCCACGTGCGCGCCGTCCAGCTCGTTGGTGTGCAGCACTCGAACCTCGGGCCGTGGCCGCAGAGCGCTGACCACCCCTGCCTCCGAGATCGGGTCGCGTGCATCGACTCGCACCAGCACCTGTTCCATGGATGTCCCCCCCGCGTTTTGCTCCGGACGCACATCGTGGCGGGCCGTACTGATCGTGCAGTCAACAGCGACTCAACGGGCAGCAGCTCTGCCCTCGCGGCCCGCCTCCCGACCGTCGTCGGGCGGCTCGCCGACACCTAGCGTCCGGGGGATGGGGACCACTGCCAAGCTCGACTCGGCCCGCGTGGAGCTCAGCCCGGGCACCGACGCGGTGCTGCCGCTGCAGATCCGCAACACGGGTGACACGGTCGAGGCCTACCAGATCGAGGTGCTGGGCGCGCCCGCCGCGTGGACCACCGTCGAGCCCGCCGTCATCGAGGGGCTCTACCCCGACACGACCGCGACCGTCGCCGTGCACTTCAGCCCTCCGCGGTCGTCGACCGTGCCAGCCGGGCTGCTCGACTTCGGGGTCCGCGTGGTCCCCGTCGAGCACGCCGACGAGGCCGTCGTGCCCGAGGGCGTCGTCGAGGTGCTGCCCTTCCTGGACACGACCGCCGAGCTCGTGCCCCGCACGACGCACGGCCGGGGCGGCGCCAAGCACCAGGTCGCGCTCGACAACCGGGGGAACGTGCCCGTCCAGGTCGCGCTCGCGGCGGCCGACGACACGGGGGCGCTGAACCACTCGGTCCGCCCGCAGCTCCTGGTGGTGCAGCCCGGGCACGCCGAGTTCGCCGAGGTGAAGGTCAAGCCGCGCAAGCGGCTGTGGCGCGGCCCCGACGTGACGATGCCGTTCACCGTCACGGTCGCGGCGGAGAACACGACGCCCGTGCTGCTCGACGGTGCGCACGTGCAGACCGCGACGATCCCCAAGTGGTTCCTCAAGGCGCTGCTCGCGCTCCTCGCGCTGCTCCTGCTGGCCGCGCTGCTCTGGTTCACGCTGCTCAAGCCGGTCATCGAGTCGGCCGCGAAGTCGTCGGTCGAGGACGAGGTCAAGCAGGCCAACGACGCGGCGGCCGCCGCGCAGAAGTCCGTGGCCGACGCGGCGACGGCCGCGAACGGTGCGAAGGACGCGGCGGCCGACGCGGACAAGGCCGCGAACAATGCGAACAAGGCGGCCGACGACATCGACAAGATGACCACCGGCCTGCTGCCACCAGCCGAGAACCTCGTCTCGCAGGTCCACCGGCTTGCGGTGAGCGCGGCACCGGGGACCTCGGGCACGGCCGAGCTGGCCGTGCCCGACAAGGCGACCTTCCGCATCACCGACCTCATGCTCAACAACCCGCAGGGCGACTTCGGCCAGCTCGTGGTCACGTCCGACAAGCAGGAGCTGTTCGTCCTGGCGCTCGAGAACTTCCGCGACACCGACTACCACTTCCAGACGCCGTTGGTCGTCAAGGGCGGCAGCTCGCTCGTGGTGACGGTGAGCTGCCGGACGCCCGGCGCGCCGCTGGGTCAGGACCCGGCGCCGACGAAGTGCGACGACGCGCTCGTCGTGGGGGGCGTGATGGCCACGCCGAACAAGGCGGCGACCAAGGCGTCGTCGGGAGACTGACGTGCCGACCGGACCCGCGCTGCGAGCGGGGGACATGTCGCTGTGCCCGCTGTTCGACGGTCCCAAGCCGCACGTCGGCGGCGCGATCATCCCGTCGACGTGCGTGCCGACCGTGCTGATCGGCGGCATGCCGGCCGCCGTCGCGGGGACCCCCGGCGGGATCGTGTGCGTCTCGCCGGCGCCCAACGGGATCGCGATGGGCAGCCTGACGGTGCTCATCGGGGGCAAGCCCGCCGCGCGGCTGGGCGACCAGAGCATGCACGGCACCCCCATCGCCCCGGGGCCGGGTTGTCCGACGGTGATCATCGGCGGCTGAGCCCGTTAGCGTGGCGCCATGAGTCGAGTGGTGGTCACCGGGGGAAGCGGCAAGCTGGGTCGGGCGGTCGTGACCGAGCTCGCCGAGCACGGGTACGACGTGGTGAACGTGGACACCGCGCCGCCGCCGCCCGGGCAGCCCGGGTCCTTCACGCGCGTCGACCTGACCGACCTCGGCCAGGTCGTCGAGGCGCTGACCGGCATCGACGACCGGTACCGGGGCGTCGACGCGGTGGTCCACCTGGCTGCGATCCCCGCGCCGGGGCTGCGGCCGAGCGGCGCGACGTTCGCCAACAACGTGCTCAGCACGCACCACGTGTTCCTGGCCGCGCGCCAGGCGGGCATCCGCAACGTGGTGTGGGCGTCCTCGGAGACCGTGCTCGGGCTCCCGTTCGACGTGCCGCCGCCGTACGTGCCGGTCGACGAGGAGTACACCGTGCGGCCGGAGTCGACGTACTCGCTCGGCAAGGCGGTCGAGGAGGAGATGGCCCGCCACTTCGCGCGGTGGGACCCGTCGGCCAAGTACGTCGCGCTGCGGTTCTCCAACGTCATGGAGGTCGCCGACTACGCCGAGTTCCCGACCTTCCAGGCCGACCCGCGCTCGCGGATCTGGAACCTGTGGGGCTACATCGACGCGCGCGACGGCGCGACCGCGACGCGGCTGGCGCTCGAGAGCGACCTCACGGGCTTCGAGGCGTTCGTCATCGCGTCGCCCGACACCGTGCTTCGACGCCCGACGGCCGAGCTGGTCGCGGAGTACTTCCCCGACGTGCCGGTCCGCCGTCCCCTCGTCGGGAACGAGACCCTGCTCGGGATCGAGAAGGCGCGCCGCCTGCTGGGCTGGGACCCGCAGCACACCTGGCGCTGATGCTCTGACTCTGGGTTCGCTGGAGGCACATCCGGTGAGCCTGAAGGTCCTGCGCCTCCGACTCGCCGAATCTTCAGGCTCGCCGCGCACGACGGGGGCGACCGCCGAAGCGATCGCCCCCGTCGTCGAGTGCACTCAGTCCCGGTTGATCGTGAACGTGGACGTCGTGTTCTTGATGTCCTGCGCGTTGTTCGACAGCCGCAGGTTGTGGAACGTCACCGATCCGACCGCCGGACCCTGGCCGGGTTCCGGCATCTCGTTCGCCCACACGCCGAACCCGGACTTCGCGTCCCACGCGTCGCCGCTCTTCTTGGCGCCCGTGATGGAGACGTTGGTGAACACCGTGTCGGTGATCGGGTTCTGCGGCTGGCCGCCGACGTAGTTCGTCTGGAACATGATCCCGGAGTAGGTGGGGTCGACGATGTCGACGTCACTGACCCGGATGCCCTGGAACTTCTTCGACGCGGAGAACACCCAGATGGCGGGGAACGTCTGGTTGCCCCAGAAGTGCCCACCGGCCCGGACGATCGAGATGTTCTGGAACGACGTCGGTGCCGCCGATCCGAACTCGTCCATCGGGTACCCGAAGTCCAGCGAGCTGATCGTGATGCCCGAGTAGACCAGGGTGTCCGCGATGTAGATGTTGCGGAACGTGTTGCCGTACCCGCCGTAGACCGCGAGGCCCGCCGCGCGCCACGTGAGCAGCGAGGTGAGGTTCTCGTAGACGTTGCCGGTCTGGCCCACGCCGCCCGAGTCGGTGGCCGCGAACAGGGCGAACGAGTCGTCGCCCGTGCCGCGTGCCTCGATGTTGGCGACCCGGTTGTTCGCGCTGCCGTTCGTCATGTTGATGCCGTCGGCGAAGGTGTCACGGATGCGCGAGTTGGTGATCGAGCTGTTGTCCATGTTGTTCGCCCAGAACATGCAGATCATGTGCTCGACCCACAGGTCGTCCACCGTCATGTTCGAGACGTTGGTGAAGTCCAGCACCTTGCCGGGGCCGTCGATGCGCGACGTGTAGTTGCCCCAGTAGGAGAAGCTGCGGAACTTCGACCCGTTGGCCGTGGCCTCGGCGCGGAAGCCGATGTCGGTGTTCTCCTGGCCGCTCGGCGCGAAGAACCGCGTGAACCACGGGCCGGCGCCGACGATGTCGACAGCCTTGCCGTACACCTGGAACTTGCTCGCGGTGGAGTAGTCACCAGCCGGCAGGTAGACGCCCTTGAGCTTGCCCGTCGTGTCCTGGCGGAACTTGTCGAGCGCGTCCTGCACGTTCTGGTGCGTGAAGCCGGTCGGCGTGATGTACGCCGCGGTGTCCGGGTTCGCCTTGGGCGTCGCCTGCTCGGTGTTGATGAAGTCCACCGTGACGGGCAGCGGGTTGGACGCGGTCTTCTGCAGGCGGATGGTGGTGCCCGCGGGGACCGTGGTGCCGAGCAGGATGTTGGCCTCGTCGTAGATGTGCCGGGGGCCGCCCGCGCTCGGGGTGTTGCCTGGGTTCGTCTCGTTGCCGTACAGCCACGCGAAGCGCGACGTCAGGTCGAGCCGCTTGAGGAAGGTCCCACCGGCGTAGATGTCGATGGAGCCCGACTGGCCCGTGCCGCCCGCGTTGTCCGGGATGGAGAAGCGGGTGACCAGGGTGTTGGTCGAGTTCTTGAGCGTCCACTCGACGTAGGCACCGTTGTCCGCGAGCGTGACCGCCCGACGACCCGAGGCCTCGCCGGCGAGGTCGCCGACCGTCCGGTTGGGCGCGAGCACGGTGGCTCCGCCGCCGGTCCGGCCGTCCTCGGCCTCGTACGCGTCGAACGGCATGCTGGCTCCGCGGCCGACGAAGATGCCGGCGGTCGCGGTGTTGTTGCCCTGCTTGCCGGCCACCTCGGTGGAGTCCGACGCGGCGACGGACGTCACCGTGTAGTTGCCGTTCGCCGCGGTCCAGGTGCCGAGCGTGACGTTCGCGCTCGTGGCGCCGGGTGCGACCGCGCCGCTCACCGAGCCGGTGAACGTCTTGACCGTCGCGCCGGTGCCGTCCTTGAGGGTCACGGTGATGGCGTGCGCGCCGCTGCCCGTCGCGACGTTGCCCGTGTTCGCGATCGCGGCCGTGAACGTGACCGTCGCGCCCGCCGACGGGGTGCTGGGGTTCCAGCTCACCAGGGGCACGATGTCCGAGCTCGGGACGGCTGCGACCGTGAGCTTGGTCGGGTTGCTGAACGAGTTGTTCGCCTCGTTCTGCTCGACGACCGTGTTGGTCGGGTCGACCGTCGCGCCGATCGTGTAGCTGCCCGCGGCGCGGGCACCGATGTTGGCGGTGACGGTCGCCTGGCCGCCGGCGGCGATCGCCCCGACGTTGCCCGTGCCGACCGTCTGGCCGTCGACCGTGAACTGGACCGTCGTGGCACCCGACGCGAGCGTGCCGGAGTTGCGCACGACGGCGCTGAGCGTGATCGAGTCCGACTCGACCGGGCTGGCCGGCGACGCGGTCACCGCGGTCACGACGAGGTCCGGGTTGGGGGCCGGCGTGCCGACCACCTCGAGCTCGGCGACCTGGCCGTTGCCGGACCCGGTGTTGCCGGTGAACACGAGGCGCACGTCGCTGGCCGAGCCGCTGACCGGGAAGGTCACGCTGTTGCCCGACGCGGGGTTGAACGCGTACGACGCAGACGCCTTGATGGTCGACCACGCGCCCGTACCGGTCTTGCCCTCGACCGAGAACGTCTGCGTGCGCGCGCCCCAGGCCGCGTCTGGGTTGAGCCGGACCGTGACGCCGCTGAGCGTCGAGGTCGAGGCCAGGTTCACCGCGAGCCAGCTCGGGTACTGGCCGCCGGCGCCCTCCCAGTAGGTGGTGCGGTTGCCGTCGACCGCGTTGGCGGGGACGTACGTCCACTCGGTCGACGACGCCGTGGCGGGTCGGCCGAGCGCGAGGTTCTGGCCCTGCGGCGGGTCGACCGGGCCGCTCGTGACCGTGAACGAGCCGGACGCCGAGTTGTTGGACTCGTTCGACTCGACGACCGTGTTCGCCGGGTCGGCGGAGGCGCCGATCGTGTACGTGCCGGCGGCGCGCGAGCCGATGCTCGTCGTGACCGTCGTCTGGCTACCGGCCGTCAGCGCGCCGACGTTCGCCGTGCCGACCGTCTGGCCGCCCACCGTGAACGCGACCGTGGTGGCCGTCGAGGCGCCGTCGCCCTGGTTGCGGACCACGGCGGACAGCGTCACGTCGTCCGACGGGGACGGGCTGGCCGGCGTCGCCGTGATCGAGCTGACCACGAGGTCGGCCGTCGCGGGTGTCACCGTCGCCGTGCCCCACACCTGCAGCTCGGCGACCTGGCCGTTGCCGGCGCCGGTGTTCGCGGTGAACTGGAGCCGCACGTCGTTCGCCGAGCCGGAGACCGGGATCGTCACCTGGTTGCCGCTCGACGGGCTGAAGGCGTAGGCGGCCGATGCCTTGATCGTCTGCCAGTCGCCGCTGCCGGTCTTGGCCTGGACCGCGAACGTCTGCGTGCGGTTGCCCCACGCGGAGTCGGGGTTGAGCCGGACCACGACGTTGTTGAGCGTGCTGGTCGCGGCGAGGTTGACCGCGAGGGTGCTCGGGTACTGGCCGCTGGCCCCCTCCCAGTAGGTGGCCGCGTTGCCGTCGACCGCGTTGGCGGCGGCGTAGGTCTGCGTGCTCGACGAGGCGCTCGCGGGCCGGCCCTGCGCGAGGTTGCTGCCGGTGGGCGGGTCGACCGGGGGGTTCGTCGGGCCGGAGCCGAGAACCTCGAGCTCGGACAGCTGCGCCGCGGGCCAGCCGGTGTTGGCGGCGAACTGCAGGCGGACGTACCGCACGGACGAGTCGGTGACGTCGACGTTCACGGTGTTGGCCGAGGGGTTGAACGCGTAGGACGCCTGCGCCTTGATCGTCGTGAACGTCGAACCGTCCGAGGATCCCTGCACGGTGATCGTCTCGTTGCGTGCTCCCCAGCCCGTCGGGAGCTTGAGCGCGAGGTCCGTGACCGTCGCGGCGCTGCCGAGGTCCACCTGGACCCACTGGGGGAACGAGCTGCCGCTCGACTCCCAGTAGGTGCCCTGGTTCCCGTCGGTCACGTTGCCGGAGACGTACTGGCCGTTGCTGCTGCTTGCGGTGGTCGCCTTCCCGGCGGCGAGATTGACGACTGCGGCGTCGGCGCCCGTCGTCGCGATCGCGCCCAGGGGCACGACCAGCGCGACGCTCGCCGCGGCGAGGGTCGCGTTGCGGATTCTGGTTCTCATGGGGTCGTCCTCGTTCTCCCGCCGTGGCGGGTCGTGCCGGGGCGCGACAGCGAGCACCCGGCGGGGTGAGGTGCGATGGGGTGTTCGGGACTTGCGGGTGCGCCGTCCCCCAACGGGGGTTGGGGGGCTACTGGACGAGCACCGTCGAGCACTTGCCGGAGCCGCACAACTTTGTGCGGTCACTCCGTCGAGTTCTTGCGAACTACCGTAGGCGAGGCTACGAACTCAATCCAGACACGTCAAGACAAACCGGCCACAATCCCCGATCCCGGCCTTCTCCCGGCCGGGCGCGC
>JBCECL010000006.1:48409-51983 GCA_039207135.1 Brevundimonas sp. | reverse complement strand
CGCCGCCGAGCGCGGCAGCTAGCGCCGAACGCGGCTGCTGCAGCTGCCGCGCTCGAACGGGAGGGGCGCGCTCGGCGACTTGCGGGGATTCGGCAGGTGGGCGCGGCCCGACTCGTGGCCTACGCTCCGCCGGTGAGCCTGCGTCGGAACCTTGCCCGTGGCTACTGGCGGCTGAGCCGGTGGACCCTCGTGACCGAGCGCGTGCCGCGCGACCGGCCGGGCATCCTCATCGGTGCGCCGCACACCTCGAACTGGGACTTCGTGCTGATGCTCGCGATCGGCGCCGAGGGCGAGCTGCCGTTCCGCTGGCTCGGCAAGCACACGCTGTTCAAGCGTCCGTTCGGCCCTCTCATGCGGGCGCTCGGCGGGATCCCCGTCGACCGGCGTGACCCGGCCGGGCTCGTGGACCAGCTCATCGCGCGCATCGCCGAGGGGGAGTCGTTCTACCTCGTCGTGACACCCGAGGGCACGCGCAACGGCGACGGCTGGAAGTCGGGCTTCTACCGGATCGCGCGGGCGGCCGACCTGCCCGTCACGCTCGGGTTCGTCGACCGGACGACGATGACGACGGGCCTCGGCCCGACCATCCGACTGACCGGCGACGTCCAGGCCGACATGGACGTCATCCGCGCGTTCTACGCCGACAAGGCCGGACTCGTCCCGTCGCGGCGAACCGAGCCCCGGCTTCGCGAGGAGGGCGTCGCCTAGCAGGCGACGCAGGCCGGCGCATCACCCCGACACCCACCTGGCGGCGGTCGTGTGACCTGAGGCACACTCGTTCGGCTGACCTGCGGCGATGGTCCGTCACACGCCACTACCCGACGACGACGGCGCTCGTGTGCTCCGATCGGGTGAAATGGACAGATGTCCGAATCGCCCCGATTAGGACTCTTTCCTAACTAGGTGGTCAGTGGGTAATGTCCCACTTGTCAGCGAAACGGCAAACCTTCCGCAAGGAGGGGACGCAAAGCCACGGGGCCTACAGGGTCAGCCGGGCTACCGAACAGACAGGACACGTGGCATGGACACCACTGGCTACCCCGCAGAGCCCGCAGAGGTCGCAGCCTTCCCGGCCGGCCGCACCGCCGCTTGGTCGGCCCTCGCGACCCGGCTCGTCACCGTCAGCTACGTCCCCGCGCAGCGGGAGAACGTCGCGGCCTGACCGCACCTCACGTCAGATCGACCCCGCCGCCCGACCGGGTGGCGGGGTCGATCTGTCTGTGCGGACGACTGCGCAGGTCAGAAGTGCAGGTCAGAACTGCAGGGCCGGACGAGTGAGACAACTCGGACTACCGTGACCTATCCCCTGAATCTGGGTTAGCCTCTGGCCACGGTGAACGCCAGCCGGGGCGTCACGCGATGGAGAAGAGAAGGCGCATGGACAGTTTCTGGGACTGGTTCTGGTTGCTTATCTGGTGGTTCGTGTTCTTCGCCTACCTGGTGATCCTCTTCCAGATCCTCACCGACCTCTTCCGTGACCGCGCCCTCAGTGGCTGGTGGAAGGCTGTGTGGATCGTCGGACTGGTCATCCTGCCGTTCCTGACGGCACTGATCTACGTGATCGCCCGTGGCGGCGGCATGGCCGAACGGCAGGTCGCCGCTGTTCGTGCCGCGAAGGCTGACACGGACTCCTACATCCGCGAGGTCGCGGGCAAGTCGCCTGCGGAGCACATCACCGATGCCAAGGCGCTCCTCGACGCCGGCGTGATCGACGAGGCCGAGTTCGCTCAGCTCAAGGCGAAGGCGCTCGCCTGATCTCGCTCGCTCAGCACGACGAAGCCCGGTCTCCCGATGGGGGGCCGGGCTTCGTCGTTCCAGGTCTCGAGGCCGACCTTCAGAGCTCGCCGCTGCGCTGCAGGACGCGCATCGCGGCCCAGCCGATCGGGATCCTGAGCCAGTAGGTCACGACGCGGAAGAGGATCGCGATCGAGGTCGCGATACCGAAGTTGATGCCCGTCACCGAGAAGAGCGACGCGGCCAGCGCGGCCTCGATGGCACCCATGCCGCCGGGGGTCGGCACCATGGCGCCCGCGGTGTTGCCCGCGAGGTAGACGATCGCGACCTGGATCAGGCTGGCCTCGTGGCCGAACGCGTGCAGGCACGCGTCGAAGGCGAGCACGTAGCCGAGCGTCATCAGCAGGTTGCTGCCGATCGCGAGCGCGATGCGCCACGGCTGCCCGAGCACGGCGATCAGCCGCGGCCACGTCTGGCGCAGGGTCGGCAGCGTCTTGGCCGCCACCCACTGCCGGACCGACGGGATCAGGAGCGTCGCCGCGACCAGCAGCGCGACGATGGCGATGACCAGCAGCACCGCCGGCGAGACCGGGAGCGCCGACTCGTTGTTCCCCGACGCGACCGTCAGGACGAGCAGGAGCCCGAGCGTCACGACGAACCCGCTCACCTGCACGAGCGCGACGGTCGCGCCGGCGAGCGCGGAGCTCACGCCGCGGCGTGTGAGCATCCGCAGGTTGAGCGCGGCGGGCCCGATGCCGGCTGGGGCCGCGAGAGCGACGAACGTCGCAGCCGCCTGCACGAGCACCGCGCGCCACAGCGGGATCTTGACGGGCGAGAAGGCGATCACCGCGAGCGCGGCACCGAGGAGCGTGACCATGCCGAGCACGAAGGCGAGCACCGTCCAGCGCCAGTCGCTCTCCGCGACCGCGCTCGTGATCTCGTCGATGTTGATCTGCGTGACGATGAAGAGCACGGCCAGGATCGGGACGACGATCGTGAGCACCGACCGCGCGCCGAACCGCACGAGCTGGAGCGGCTCGACGTCGGCCTCGGGCAGGCGGTCGACGAGAGCGACGCGCAGCTCGGCGAGGACCTGCTTCTGGGTGCGCATCTCGTCGCGCGTCTGGCGGGGCAGCGAGATGGTCTGGATGAGCGGGCCGATGGCCAGCAGGTCGCTCTCGGAGAGCACCCCGGCCGCCGAGTCGAGCGCGCGATCGGCTCCGACCCGCAGGGCCAGCAGCGCGAGCATCTGGCTCGCGTCCATGCGCCGGGCGAGGTCGGACGAGGCGACGTAGCCCTGCTCCCAGCCGGTCAGCCAGACGATCGGCCGGCCGTCGATGGTCGCCGCGAGGACCGTGTCGCTCGTGAGCGCGCGGTGCGCGATGCCGGCCGCGTGGGCCAGCGCGAGCTGCGCCCAGATCTCGGCGAGCAGCTCGTCGGTGAGCTCGTCGGGGGCGAGCTCGGCGAGCGGCACGGCGAGCTCGGGCCGCCGCTGGACCAGCAGCATCGAGTCGTCGGCCTCGGCGATGGCCAGGAGCTGCGGCGTGTGGACGCCGGCGGCCCGGACCGCGTAGGTCAGCAGCGCCGCGCGCTCGGTGGCCTGCCGCAGGTTGACGACCGACCGGCCCTCGAGCCCGCGCAGGCGCAGCGAGCGCCACAGTCGGGCGAGCATGCCGACGACCTGGCGGTCGCCGTCGATCACGACGAGGTCGAGGTGGTCGTCGGTGGTGGTCGTCAGCTCGTAGGCCCGGTAGCCCGACGAGCGGATCAGCGCGCGCGCCGCGGCGTCGTGGTCGGCCGGTGCGGCCGGCCCGGCCGGTGATGCGGAGCTCTGCGGGTC
>JBCECL010000006.1:22380-48309 GCA_039207135.1 Brevundimonas sp. | reverse complement strand
CGCGGGCGTCGGGCACGCGCCGCAGCACGCGGGGCTCGAACCCGGCTCGGCGCACGCCCGCGACCAGCGGCTCGCCGAACGCCTGCTCGGAGCGGACGCCGGACAGGAACCGCACGGCCAACCCGGCCACCCGGCCGACCAGCAGCGAGATGACCAGCCCCGGGAGCGACACCTGCGCGGTGATGAGCAGGACGCCGATCGCGAACCAGAGGACGTTCCACGACCAGGCGACGGTCGCGCGGCGCGAGCGCGGGCCGGAGACGGTCAGGAGTCCCGCGAGCATCGCGACGTACCCCGGCAGGGTCACGGTCAGCTCGCCGTTCACGCGGGTCGAGAGCCCGTTGATCAGGTCGTCGGCGCCGACGTGGTGCACCATCCAGAGCACGGCACCGTTGAGGATGACCGCCAGGACGGCGGCGCCGAGCGCGTCGAGGACCTGCCGGCCGAGCCGGCGGATCGCGAGCTCGGTGATGACCGCGAGCGGCACGAGCAGGGTGACCAGGCCCTCGAGCACCTGGACCGGGATCACGAGGATCTTGCGCAGCAGGCCAGCGAAGCCCTGCACGTCCTCGGCGACGCCGGCGGTCGTGTGCTGCGCGTAGGTGGCCAGCACCATCATCGCGGCGATGCCCAGCACGGCGATCACGGCACCGAGCAGGTCGACCGGGTGGTGGACCCGCGTGGGCGGGTTGTCGCCCACCACGATCTCGTCGGCCGGAGTCGGGATGGCGACGGCGGCGCTCGGCTCTTTCACGAGCTCGGTCGTCGTCCCGGGATCGTCCGTCGACCGCGCGTCGGCCGCGTCGGCGGCCTCGCGGCGGGCAGGCGTCGACCTCGCGGACATACGGGCGAGTCTAGGCAGGGGTCGGTTCCCACGCGGGGACTTCGCATTGTGGGCCGGAGCACGTCGCTGCCACTAGCGTGTGCAGGGACAGAACCGGCACACGAGCACGAAGGAGACAACATGGCCGACCCGACCGTCACCGAGGTGGCAGCCAAGCTTCGCCGATTCTGGTGGCTGCCCGTGCTTCGCGGCTTCGTGCTGCTGATCCTCGGGTTGTTCATGCTGTTCCGGCCGTTCGACACCGTGACGGCCATCGTGTGGCTGGTCGGAATCTTCACGATCGTCGACGGGGTGCTGTCGATCATCTCGGCGTTCGTCGACAAGGGTGACGGCGGAGTCGCGTGGCGCGTGGTCGGCGGCGTGCTCGCGATCGCCATCGGTGTCGTGCTCATCGCCTGGCCCGAGCCGACCGTCAAGGTCGTCTTCTACATGGTGGCGTTCTGGGTGATCCTCCTCGGCGTGATCGGGATCATCGCCTCGATCGTCACGCACCACCGCGACGACCCGACCTGGTACTTCCCGCTGATGTTCGGGCTCGTGAGCCTGGCGGTCGGTCTGCTGCTGGTGACCAACCCCCAGACCTCGCTGGGGATCGTCATCCTCATCGTCGGCTTCTTCTCGCTCGTGTCGGGCATCGTCCTGATCGTCGGCGGCTTCGCAGCGCGAACCATCGCGAGTCAGATCGAGGACGTGAAGATCATCGAGATCTGAGCGCACACGCCAGTTCTGCACGGGGTCGGCTCATCGTGGAGCCGGCCCCGTGCGGCGTCTGTGGCCTACGTCAGCCCCCACGAGTGCCGGATGTCGGCCGGGATCAGCGAGTAGCCGACGAACACGACGGTGTCCATGACGGTGTGCGCGACGACGAGCGGCATGACCCGCCGCTTGCGCCGGTAGTACTCGGCGAACACGAGCCCCATCGCGAAGTTCCCGAGCAGCGCTCCCCAGCCCTGGTACAGGTGGTACGAGCCGCGCAGCGCGGCGCTCGCGAGCACGGCGTACCCCTCGCGCCAGCGCAGGTCCCGCAGGCGCTCCATCAGGTAGCCGACCGCGACGACCTCCTCGAGCAGCGCGTTCTTCAGCGCGAGCAGGATGAGCATGGGCACGGTCCACCAGTAGGTGTCGAGCGCCGACGCCTGCACGCTGACCGCCATCCCCATGGCGCGCGCGACCCCGTACAGCGCCAGGCCGGGCAGCCCGACGATCGCCGCGAGACCCACCCCGACCCCGAGATCCCGCAACGGCCGCGCGAACGTCAGCCCGATGCGACGCACGGCGGACCGTCCGTTCGCGGACAGCAGGTACAGCGCGAGTGCGACCGGCATGAGCGCGAAGAAGATCGCGAGGCCCTGGTAGATCAGGTCGAGCCACGGCCGCGGCGACAGGCTCGGGTTGAGCGTCGTCGTCTGGGAGCCCAGCGGGGGGCCGGCGGTGAGCTTGTCGAGGAGCGCGACCACGGCGTACACGGCCGAGCGCCCCAACGAGAGGCCCAGCACGATCCAGATCTCGACGGTGAGTCGACGCCGCACGGCCCGGTCGTCGGGCAGCGGCGCCTTGCCGACGGGCTTCAGCGCAGTCACGCGCGCAGCGTAGACCCGACGTCTGGACGTTGCCCGCGCGCTGTCAGGGAAATCCCTGACAGCGCGCTGATGGGCGACGATGCGCTACGAGAACCGGCGCAGGCGCAGCGAGTTGCCGACCACGAGCACGGACGACGCGGCCATCGCCGCCCCGGCGATCATCGGGTTGAGCAGTCCGAGCGCGGCGAGCGGGATCGCGGCGACGTTGTAGGCGAACGCCCAGAACAGGTTCTGCCGGATCACGCGCAGGGTCCGGCGCGACAGCCGGATGGCCTGGGCCGCGGAGCGCAGGTCGCCGCGCACGAGCGTGAGGTCGGCGGCCTCGATGGCCACGTCCGTGCCCGTCCCCATCGCGAGCCCGAGGTCCGCAGCGGCGAGGGCCGCGGCGTCGTTGACGCCGTCGCCGACCATCGCGACGCGCGCGCCGGCTGCCTGCAGCCGGGTCACGACGTCGACCTTGTCCGCGGGCAGCACCTGCGCGACGACGTCGGTGATGCCGACCTCGCGCGCCGCCGCCTGCGCCGCGCCGGGGTTGTCGCCCGTGAGCAGAACGGGCCGCAGGCCGAGCGCACGCAGCTCGTCGACGGCCTCGCGCGACGTGTCCTTGACCGGGTCGCGCAGCACGAGGGCGCCGCGCACCGAGCCGTCCCACGCGACCATCACGGCGGTCGCGCCGTCGGCCTCGGCCGCGTCGAAGCGCGCCTGCAGCGGCGCGGTGTCCACGCCCTGCTCGCGGAGCCAGGTGGGACGCCCGACGAGCACGCGCCGCCCCAGGCCGACGCCCGAGTGGGCCGTGCGGACGACGCCGACGACGCCACGCCCGGCCTCCGCGCGGAAGTCGAGGACCTGGTCCGAGCCGATGACGACACCGTCGCCGCCGACCGCGGCTCCGGTCTCCGCGAGGGTCGTCGCTGCCCCGGCCGCCGCGATGGCCTGCGCGATCGGGTGCTCGGCCAGCTGCTCGACGGCCGCGGCGTACCGCAGCACCTCGTCTGCGCTCGTCCCCGAAGGGACGAGCACGTCGACGAGCGCCATGCGCCCCTGCGTCACCGTCCCGGTCTTGTCGAGCACCACGGTGTCGACGGCCCGCGTCTGCTCGAGGATCTCGGGCCCCTTGATGAGGATGCCGAGCTGGGCACCGCGACCGGTGCCGACCAGCAGCGCGGTCGGCGTGGCGAGCCCCAGCGCGCACGGGCACGCGATGATCAGCACGGCGACGGCGGCGGTGAACGCCTGCTGCGGCTCTGCGCCGGAGGCGAGCCACGCCACGAGCGTCCCGAGCGCGAGCACCAGGACCACGGGCACGAACACGGCGGAGATGCGGTCGGCCAGGCGCTGCACGGGGGCCTTGCCGGTCTGCGCCGCGGTGACGAGCCGGCCGATCTGGGCCAGCCGGGTCGCCTCGCCCACGCGGGTCGCGCGGACGACGAGCGCGCCCGACGTGTTGATCGTCGCGCCGGTCACCTCGTCGCCGGGACCCACGTCGACGGGGACGGGCTCGCCGGTCAGCAGCGACGCGTCGATCGCGCTCGTCCCGCTCACCACGACGCCGTCCGTCGCGACCTTCTCCCCGGGCCGCACCGCGAACACGTCGCCCTCGCGCAGCTCGCTCACCGGGATGCGCCGCTCGCGGCCGTCCTCGAGCACGGCGACGTCCTTGGCTCCCAGGTCGAGCAGCGCGCGCAGCGCGTCACCGGCGCGCCGCCGCGAACGGTGCTCGGCGTACCGGCCGGCGAGCAGGAACGTGGTCACCACGGCGGCGACCTCGAAGTACAGCTCCGGGACCGCGCCCTCGTGCGCGGCGCGCGGCCACAGCGTGGGCGTCATGCTCATGCCGAGCTCGCCCGCGCCGCCGAGCAGCAGAGCCCACAGCGACCAGCCGGTCGCGGCGATGATCCCGATGGAGACCAGCGTGTCCATGGTCGACGCGCCGTGGCGGGCGGCGCGGAAGGCCGCCCGGTGGAACGGCCACGCGCCCCACGTGACGATCGGCAGCGCGAGCGCCGCCACGACCCACTGCCAGCCCGTGAACTGCAGCGCGGGGATCATCGAGAGCGCGACGACGGGGACGGTCGCGGCGGCGGCGAACCGCAGCCTGCCGCGCAGCTCCGCGCCGCGCGCGTCGGTGGGTGCGGACGTGTCCTCGTCCGGGTCCATGTCGTGCCCCGGCGCCATCGTGTGGCCGGACAGCGCGTGCTCGCGCGGGTCCATGCCCGTCATGTCGTGCGCGCCCATGTCGTGCGAGCTCGGGCCGTGCGAGCCCCCGTGGTGCGTGCGCTCGCCAAGGCCTCGGCTGGCGACGACGCGTGCGTCGTAGCCCGCGGCCCGCACCGCTGCGACAAGGTCGTCGAGACCCGCGGGCGTGCCGTCGTCGGGCGCGCGGACCTCGACGTGCGCGGACTCGAGCGGAAGGTTGACCGTCGCCGAGACGCCGGGGACTCGACCGAGCCGCTTCTCGACGCGCGCGACGCACGAGGCGCAGGTCATGCCCTCGATCGCGAGGTCGACGACCGCGACGGGGGTGCTGGAGGCGGGCTGGTCGGTCACAGCAGCGACCTTCGCGGCGTCAGCACGTACCCGGCCTCGTCGACCGCGCCGGCGATGTCGGCGTCCGGAAGGGGAGCGTCGGACGTCACGGTGACCTGCGACGAGCCGCCGACGACGAGCGCGATGTCGACCGACGTCACGCCGGGCAGCGCGGTGAGCTCGGTGGTGACGTGCTGCACGCAGTGGCCGCAGGTCATGCCGTCGACGCCGAACGTGGTGGTGGTGCTCATGGTCTTCTCCTTGGGTCAGCTGCGGACGAGGCGGGCGATGGCGTCGGAGGCTTCCTTCACCTTCGCGGCGCCCTCTTCGGGGGACTGGCGGGCCGCGTCGACGACGCAGTGGCCGAGGTGGTCCTCGACGAGGCCGATGCTCACGGCCTGCAACGCCTTGGTGACGGCGGCGATCTGGGTCAGGACGTCGATGCAGTAGACGTCCTCGTCGACCATCCGCGCGATGCCGCGCACCTGTCCCTCGACGCGGCGCAGGCGCTTGAGGTAGTCGTCCTTGGCGTCGGTGTATCCGTGCACGGCGGTCTCCTCGGGTCGTGTGTTCCGTCCTCGTCGGCAACAAGGTACCCCCAGGGGGTATTCCATGAGGCGGGACGAAGGGCCCGCGGGCTGCACAATGGGCGCATGCGGGTCTCGGCGAAGGCGGACTATGCGGTGCGGGCGTGCGCCGAGCTTGCGGCGAGCCCGCACGGCGACCCGGTCGCCGCCGACGTGCTGGCCGCGGGGCAGGGGCTGCCCGTGAGCTTCGTCGAGCGCATCCTCGGTGACCTGCGTCGCGCGGGGATCGTCGCGAGCGTGCGCGGCCGGTCCGGGGGCTACCGCCTGGCGCGCGCGGCCGACGAGGTCACGCTTGCCGAGGTCATCCGCGCGGTCGACGGGCCGCTCGTGACCGTCCGCGACGTCCGGCCCCCGAGCCTGTCGTACGAGGGTTCGGCTGCGGCGCTGCTCGACGTCTGGGTCGCGCTGCGGGTCTCGGTCCGGGAGGTGCTGGACCAGGTGACGCTCGCGTCGCTGGTCGAGGGGGCGCTTCCCGAGCACGTGCGCGGGATGGCGGCCAGCGCGGGCGCTTGGGAGAACCCCTGACCGTTGTCCAGCGTCTGGGCGAAGATCTCACGATGTGACACGGGATTTGAAGACTGACTCCTCGAGTCGGGATTATCGACCAATCGCGCCGTCGTTCACGGCCGTGGTCCCCCGCTCCAGTTAGGTCCCCCCGTTGCGCAAGCTCGTCCTCCTGGCCCTCGTCGGCCTCGCCGCACAGCTGGTCGACGGCAGCCTCGGCATGGCCTACGGCGTGACGTCGTCGACGCTCCTGCTCGCGGTGGGCACCAACCCGGCCGCGGCGTCGGCCACGGTCCACCTCGCGGAGATCGGCACGACCCTCGCGTCGGGCATCTCGCACTGGCGGTTCGGCAACGTGGACTGGCGCGTCGTGCGGCGGGTCGGCGTGCCGGGCGCGATCGGCGCCTTCGTCGGCGCGACGTTCCTGTCGCACCTCGCGATCGACCTCGCGAAGCCGATCATGTCGCTCGTGCTGTTCACGCTCGGCGTCTACATCCTCGTGCGGTTCACGGTGAAGGGGCTGCGCAAGGACCGCCTCGGCCAGCCGCTGCGCAAGCGGTTCCTCGCGCCGCTCGGCCTGTTCGCGGGCTTCGTCGACGCGACCGGCGGCGGCGGATGGGGCCCGGTGGGCACGCCGGCGCTGCTCGCGTCGGGCCGCATGGAGCCCCGCAAGGTGATCGGCTCGATCGACACGAGCGAGTTCCTCGTCTCGATCGCCGCGAGCCTGGGCTTCCTGTTCGCGCTCGGCTCGCAGGGCATCGACATGGCGTGGGTGGCCGCGCTGCTCATCGGCGGCGTCATCGCGGCCCCCATCGCCGCGTGGCTCGTGCGCCTGATCCCGCCGCGCATCCTGGGCTCGGCGGTCGGCGGCATCATCGTGCTCACCAACGCGCGGACGCTGCTGCGCAGCGAGTGGCTCGACCTCGGCGGCACGGCCACCGAGTCGATCGTCCTCGGCCTGGTCGCCGTGCTCTGGGCCGCGGCGATCGCTTGGTCGGTGCGCGCGTACCGACGTGAGACCGCCGCGGAGAAGGCTGCCGAGATGCTCGCGGAGTCGGCCTCGGCGGCGCCCGACGAGGACGACGTGCTGGCCAGCGCCGCCCGCTGACGCTCTCGATGGGCGATTCCGCCCGATTTGGGTGCATACTCGGCCCGATGAGCAGTGTGCCCATGGGTCCGATCGGCGACCCCGACGACGAGCGTCCGGTTGCCCCGGCCGTGTGGCGGCCCACGCCCACCGTCCCGTTCCCCCGCCCCGCGCCGCTCGAGCCGCTCCCGATCGACCACGCCGCGTTCGAGCGGGCGGGCGACCGGCGTCTGCGGCGCTTCGGCCGACGCGCCGCCAGGCCCGCCGCGACGGGCGGCCCGCTCTACGGGTCGTGGCGCCGGCGCACCGTCGGCGCCCTGGTCGACGTCCTGGTCATGACGGTGCCCCTGCTCATCGCGCTCGCCTACGACGACCCGCAGGTGCTCGCGCTCGGCGGGACGTGGTTCCTCGGCTGGTTCGTGGGCAACCGCGTGCTCTCGCAGGGCAGCGCGGGACTGACCTTCGGGCGCTTCGTGACAGGGACCCGGCTGCGGCGCACGAGCGACGCCGCGCCCCCCGGCGTTCGCGCGGCGCTGGTGCGCGAGCTCGCCCACGTCGTCGACCTGGTCACGCTCGTCGGCTTCGCGCGACCGCTGTGGAACCGCCGCAGGCGCACGTTCGCCGACTCGATCTGCGGCACCACCGTCGAGGTGGAGCGCTAGGCCTCAGGCTGCGGCGGCCGCCCGCGCTGCGGCCGGCAGCGCGGCCTCGATCGCCGACAGGGCCGCGTCGTCGTGCGCTGCCGAGACGAACCACGCCTCGTACGGCGACGGCGGCGCGTACACGCCCGCGTCGAGCAGGGCGTGGAAGAACGGCGCGTACCGGAACGACTCGGTGGCGAGCACCGACGCGTAGTCGCGCGCACCGTCCGCGGCGGCATCCGCGCCGAACATGATCGAGAACAGGTTGCCCGCCCACTGCACCGCGTGCGGGACGCCCTCGGCGGCGAGCGCGGCGCTGACGGAACCACGCAGGCGGGCCGACGCGGCGTCGACGGTGGCGTAGACGTCGGCGTCCGCGAGGCGCAGCGTGGCCAGGCCCGCGGCCGTGGCGACCGGGTTCCCGGACAGCGTGCCCGCCTGGTAGACCGGGCCCGACGGCGCGAGCTGCGCCATCACGTCGCGCCGGCCACCCACCGCGGCGACGGGCAGGCCACCGCCGATGACCTTGCCGAACGTGAACAGGTCGGGAGCCCAGCCCTCGCGCAGGCCCTCGAGGCCCCACCAGCCCGAGTACCCGACCCGGAACCCGGTGAGCACCTCGTCCTGGATGAGCAGCGCACCGTGCTCGAGCGTGATGCGGCGCAGCGCGGCGTTGAAGCCGGGCACGGGCGGTACGACACCCATGTTGGCGGGCGCCGCCTCGGTGATGACGGCCGCGATCCGGTCGCCGTGTGCGACGAAGACCGTCTCGAGCGCGTCGAGGTCGTTGTACGGCACGACGATCGTCTCGGCGGCCGTGGCGGCGGAGACGCCCGCGGAGTCGGGCAGCCCGAGCGTCGCGACGCCCGAGCCGGCCGACGCGAGCAGCGCGTCGACGTGGCCGTGGTAGCAGCCGGCGAACTTCACGACGAGGTCGCGGCCCGTGAACGCACGCGCGAGGCGCAGCGCGGTCATCGTGGCCTCGGTGCCCGTCGAGACGAGGCGGACGCTCTCGGCCGCCGGCACGCGGTAGCGGATCGCGTCGACGAGCTCCACCTCGGTGGTCGTCGGCGCGCCGAACCCGAGCCCGCGCGCGGCGGCCTCCTGCACGGCCGCGACCACCTCGGGGTGCGCGTGGCCCAGCAGGGCCGGGCCCCACGAGCCGACCAGGTCCACGTACGTGCGGCCGTCGACGTCGGTGATCGAGGCGCCCGACGCGGACGCGACGAACAGCGGCGTGCCACCCACGGCCCCGAAAGCCCGGACCGGAGAGTTCACACCGCCCGGGATCACGGACTGGGCGTGCGCAAACACCTCGGCGCTCGTCGTGCTCATCAGTTCTCCTCTGCCAGCCAGCCGGCCAGCTCCGTGGCGTAGTACGTCAGTACGTGATCGGCACCGGCGCGTCGGATGCTGAGCACGGACTCGAGAATCGCCCGTCTGCGCTCGATCCACCCGTTTGCAGCAGCGGCCTCGAGCATCGCGTACTCGCCCGAGACCTGGTAGGCCGCCACCGGGACGGTGGACGCGGCCGCCACGTCGGCCAGCACGTCGAGGTAGGACATGGCCGGCTTGACCATGACGACGTCGGCGCCCTCGGCGATGTCGATCGCGATCTCGCGCAGGGCCTCGCGGCGGTTCGCGGGATCCATCTGGTACGTCCGCCGGTCGCCGACGAGCTGGGACTCGACCGCCTCGCGGAACGGGCCGTAGAACGCGCTCGCGTACTTGGCGGCGTAGGCCAGCACCGCCGTCTCGGTGTGGCCCGCCGAGTCGAGGGCGTCGCGCACGACGGCCGTCTGGCCGTCCATCATCCCGGACAGCCCGACGAGGTGGGCGCCCGCCGCGGCCTGGGCGAGCGCCATCTCGGCGTAGCGGACCAGCGTCGCGTCGTTGTCGACCGCGCCGCTCGGCGTGAGCACGCCGCAGTGCCCGTGGTCGGTGAACTCGTCGAGGCACAGGTCGGCCTGCACGACGAGCGCGTCGCCCGCCTCGGCGACGGCGTCGGCGATCGCGAGGTTGAGGATGCCGTCGGGCTCGGTGGCCTGCGAGCCCACCGCGTCGCGCACCTGCGGGATCGCGAACAGCATCACGCCGCCCAGCCCGGCCTCGGCGGCCTGGGCGACGGCTCCGCGCAGCGAGTCGCGCGTGTGCTGCACGACGCCCGGCATCGACGTGATCGGCCGCGGCTCGGTGAGCCCCTCGCGGACGAACACCGGCAGCACGAGCTGCGCGGGGTGGACGTGCGTCTCGGCGACCAGGCGGCGCATCGCGGGGGTGGCCCGCAGCCGCCGGGGGCGGATGCGGCCCGGGGTGCTCGTCATGCGGATCTCCTCGTCTGGACGGCCTGGGTGAGCGCCTCGACGAGGCCCGTCATGGTCTGGGTGGTCGCCGTGGCCGCGAGCGGCAGACCCGCGCTGTGCACCTGCGCCGCCGTGGTCGGTCCGATCGCCACGAGCAGTGTGCCCGAAGGCGGCTCGCCGAGCTGCGCGACGAGCTCGCGGACCGTGCTCGCCGACGTGAGCAGGGCCGCGCCGATCCGGCCGTCGGACCACGCCTCGCGCACCTCGGCGGGGGGCGGGTCGGCGGGGACCGTGCGGTAAGCGACGACGTCGTCGACCTGCCAGCCGGCCGCGCGCAGGCCCTCGGCGAGCGTCGGCGCCGCGAGGTCGCCGCGGGGGAACAGCACGCGCGCACGCTCGGCGGGCGGGTCGGGCCACGCGGCGACCAACGACTGCGCGGTCGACGGCGTCGGCGGCGTCAGGTCGACGTCCACGCCGGCGTCGCGAAGTGCCCGGGCGGTGCCCGGGCCGACGGCCGCGACCTGGGTGCCGGAGTCCCCGACGAGCTCGGCGAGCGAACGGCCCGCGTGCCCGGCGCGCTCGACGAGCACTGGCACGGCCGCGGCGCTGGTCACGACGAGCCAGCGGTACCAGCCCGCGCCGAGCGCGAGCAGCACGTCGTCGAGCGGCGCGGTGTCCTGCGGGGGAACGGTCGCGATGAGCGGCACGACCTCGGCCTGTGCGCCCGCGGCCGCGAGGGCCACGACGGCCGGGCTGGTGCCCGCCACCGGGCGGGGTACCAGCACGCGCCACCCGGCGAGCGGGCCGGGCGTGGTCACCGGGAGGACCCCAGCTGGGCGAGGTCGGCGGCACCGGCCGCGAGGAGCTCGTCGGCGAGCAGGGCGCCGAGCTCGGCGGCGGCCGCGGCGTCGCTCCGCGCGGCGGTGGCCGACAGGCGGATCTGCGCCCCGCCGTCGGTGCGGACGACGACGGCGTCGAGCCGGACCTCGTCCTCGGTGACGGTCGCCAGCGCGCCGATGGGCGCCGCGCATCCGGCCTCGAGCCTCGCGAGCAGCGCGCGCTCCGCGATCACCGCGAGGCGCGTGGGGGCATGGTCGAGCGCGCGCAGGGCCTGCGCGAGCGGGGCGTCGTCGGGCTCGCCCGCCCGGACCTCGACCGCGAGCGCGCCCTGGCCGGGTGCGGGGGCCATGACGGCCGGGTCGAACAGCTCGGTCACCGCGTCGAGGCGACCCAGGCGCGCGAGCCCGGCACCCGCGAGGACCACGGCGTCCAGGTCGCCGGGGCCCGTCGTCGATCCGGCGACCCGCCCCAGGCGCGTGTCGACGTTGCCGCGGATGTCGACGACCTCGAGGTCCGGACGCGCGGCGCGCAGCTGTGCCGCACGACGCGGCGAGCCCGTGCCGATGCGGGCACCGGCGGGCAGCTCGGCGAGCGTGAGCCCGTCGCGCGCGCACAGGGCGTCGCGCGGGTCCTCGCGCACGGGCACGGCGCCCAGCCAGAGGCCTGCGGCGTCGCCCGTGGGCAGGTCCTTGAGGGAGTGCACGGCCACGTCGCAGCGGCCGTCGAGCAGCGCGTCGCGCAGGGCCGTGACGAAGACGCCCGTGCCGCCGAGGCTCGTCAGCGAGCCCGTCAGCCGGTCGCCGTCGGTACGGACGCGCACCGTCTCGACCTCGAGCTCGGCGAGGCCGGCGAGCGCGTCGGCCACGTGACCTGTCTGCGTGAGCGCGAGCGCGCTCGCGCGCGTACCGATCCGGACGTGCTGGGGCATGGGTTCAGTCTCCCCCTGCCGGGGTATGCGTGTCGAAGCGCGTTCCATTCCGCCGCGGCGGTCCTGACAACGCGTCAGGAAATAGTCGAAATAGTGACCCAGGTCATGCCGTCGGGAGGTATTTCCACGACCAGAAAGGAATTCGCTGACGGATTGTCAGAAACAAATGTGCGGAAGGTCACCGCGACAGAAGTGCCGCGACGCTCGCTCGTGCGTCGGGGATGACCGCCGCGAGGCCGTTGCCCGCGACCCAGGCGCCGACGACCGCGACGTCCGGCGCATCCGCGAGAGCGGCTCGCGCTGCCGTGACCCAGTCCCGGTGGGCCGCGCTCGGCCGCGGCAGCGCCTGCGTCCAGCGCACGACCGAGTGCGCGACGACCTGGTCGGCCGTCAGGGGGGTGCCGAGCAGGGTCGCGGCGTCGGCGAGCGCGGTCGCGGCGTCCGGCGCAGCGGCGTCGGGAGTCGGGCCGCCGGGCGCCGGGACGTCCGCGCCGGCGCGACCGGGCGCGGGGTCCTCCGCGCGTCCGTACGAGAGCCGGACCACGTGCCGGCCCGGCCCGGCGGCGGACGCGAGCCAGGGCCACTTCGCCGTCGCGTGCGTGAGGGCCTTGGCGCGCACGTCGTCGGCCTCGCGCGCCACCAGTACCCCGGTGCCGCGCGGCGCGGCGTCGAGCGCCGGCGCGTCGAGCACGAGCGTGACCAGGGTGACGGCGGCGCCGTCGTCGGGGGCGCTGGCGAGCGGGCCGACGAGGTCGGACAGGAGGCCCGCGACGGGTGCAGCGAGCACGACGATCGGGGCCTGCACCGTCCCGGCGGGCGTGCTGACGACGACGCCGTCGTCGGTGCGTTCGATGCGCTCGACGCGCGTCCGCACCCGGATCGCGCCGCCCTGCTCGACCTCGGCGACGAGCGCGTCCACGAGGCCGTGCACCCCGCCGTCGAGGCCCGCCACGGCCGATCCCGCGGGAGCTGCGGCGCGCAGCGCCCGCACCGCACGAGCGAGCGACCCGCGCGAGCGGCCGAGCGCCGCGTGCAGGCCGGGGGCGACGGCGTCGATCGCCAGGTCGTCGGGTTCCGCCGCGTGCACGCCCGCGACGACGGGGCGCACCAGCCGATCCAGCACGCGCGCGCCCATCCGCGCCCGCACGAGCGCGCCGAGGCTCGTCGCCGAGGCGCCGACGCGACGGGGGAGCACCAGGTCCAGGCTCGCGCGAGCCGAACCGAGCACGCCGAGCGTGCGCCGGACGTCGGCGGCACCCGGCCGCGACGGGATCCCGAGCAGGCCGGTGCGCGGCAGCGGACCGTCACCCGACGGCAGGTGGACCCACGCGCCGAGCCCGCTCGGGTGGCACACGCGGTCCGCGAGGCCGAGCTCTGCGAGGTACCCGGTGACGGTCCCGCCGCGCGTCGCGAACGAGTCCGCCCCGGCGTCGAGCCGGAGCCCGGCGACCTCGTGCGCGCGCACCACGCCGCCTGGGGCGTCGCGGCCGTCGAGCACGAGCGTGCGCCGACCGGCACGGACGAGGTCCCGCGCGGCGACGAGGCCGGCGACCCCCGCGCCTACGACGACGGCATCCCAGCGCTCGACGGGCACGGTGTCTCGCTCAGAGGCTGTGGATCAGGCCGACGAGGCGCGTCAGCACGTCCGGATCGGTCGTCGGCGGGACGCCGTGCCCGAGGTTGACCACGTGGCCTGGAGCGCTCGCGCCCCGCGCGACGACGTCGCGCGCGTGGGCCTCGAGCACGGGCCACGGCGCGGCGAGCAGGGCGGGGTCGATGTTGCCCTGCAGCGGCGTGGTGCCGCCGAGGCGCCGCGAGGCCTCGTCGAGGGGGACGCGGTAGTCCACGCCCACGACGTCGGCGCCCACGTCGCGCATCGCCACGAGCAGCTCGCCCGTGCCGGTGCCGAAGTGGACCTTGCGCACGTCGAGGTCGGCGATCTGCGCGAACGCCTGGGTCGAGGCGGGCGCGACGTGCCGCGTGTAGTCGTCGAGCGAGAGCGAGCCGGCCCACGAGTCGAACAGCTGCGCGGCGCTCGCGCCGGCCAGCACCTGCGCGCGCAGGAACGCACCCGTGACGTCCGCCGCCCACTGCGTGAGCGCGCGCCACGTCTCCGGGTCGGCGTGCATGAGCGTGCGCGCGGCCAGGTGGTCGCGCGAAGGGCCGCCCTCGACGAGGTAGGCCGCGAGCGTGAACGGAGCACCGGCGAAGCCGATCAGCGGGGTCTCACCGAGGGCCGCGACCGTGAGCGCGACGCCCTGCGAGACGGGCTCGAGGGCCTCGGGCGTCAGCGTGAGCTCGCGCAGGCGCGCGACGTCGTCGGCCGTGCGCACGGGAGCGCCCATGACCGGGCCGACGCCCGGCTTGATCTCGACGTCGACACCCGCGAGCCGCAGCGGCACGACGATGTCGGAGAAGAAGATCGCGGCGTCCACGCCGTGCCGTCGCACGGGCTGCAGCGTGATCTCGCTCGCGAGCTCGGGCGTGAGGCACGCGTCGAGCATCGCGGTCGTGCCGCGCGCGGCCAGGTACTCGGGCAGCGACCGACCGGCCTGGCGCATGAACCAGACGGGAAGGCGATCGGGGCGGTCGCCGGAATACGCACGCACCAACGCGGAATTCGTCGTGCGGCCGTCGGACAGCGGATGTGTGAGCGGAAGAACCACGCGTCGATTGTGCCCGACAAATGCGAGGGTGATTCAATCGGGGCGTGGTGCTGTTGTCGCTCATCGCGTCTCACCACGAGCTGGACCTCGCTGTGCTGGAACGTCTCTCGTCCGACGTGCACGTCGTGGGGCCCGAGCTCGTGGGGGCGTCCCCCTCGATCGCCGGTGCCGTCGTGCTCGCGACGTGCAACCGGTTCGAGCTGTACCTGGACGTCGACGACGCAGCCCACACCCCCGACGCGCGGGCCGCCGCCGCTGCCGCGGTCGCCGCCCGGTCGGGGTACGACGAGACGACGGTCGCGAGCCACCTGCACGCGCTGACCTCGACGGACGCGGCCGGCCACCTGTTCGCCGTGGCGAGCGGGCTCGAGTCGATGGTCGTCGGCGAGCGGGAGATCGCGGGCCAGGTCCGCCGCGCGCTGACCACCGCCCGCCGCGACGGCACCACCACGAGCGACCTCGAGGCGCTGTTCCAGGCCGCGTCGCGCGTCTCGCGGTCGGTCGACGCCGGGACGGGCCTGGGCGGCACCGGCCGGTCGGTCGTCGGGGTCGCGCTCGACATCGCCGAGACCGGGCTCCCGGCCTGGCCCGACGTGCGGTGCGTGCTGATCGGTACCGGCTCGTACGCGGGAGCCTCGCTCGCGGCGCTCAAGGCGCGCGGGATCGGCGAGGTGCGCGTGTACTCGCCGAGCGGCCGGGCGCGCCAGTTCGCCGCCGCCCGCGGCGTGCGCGCCGTGCCGGCGACGGCCGACCTCGCCACCGAGCTGGCAGGCGTGGACCTCGTCGTCGCGTGCAGCGGTGCCGCGGGCGCCGTGCTCGGCGTCGACGCGCTCGCTGCCAGCAGGGCTGATTCGGCGCGCCCGTTGACCGTCGTCGACCTCGCGCTGCGGCACGACGTCGACCCGGGCGTGCGCGAGCTCCCCGGCGTCCGTCTCGTGTCCCTGCACACGGTGGCCGAGCACGCGCCGGCCGAGCACGCGGCGGTGGGCGCAGCGCGCACCATCGTCGACGAGGCCGCGGCGGCGTACGAGGCCGAGCGGCGCGTGCGTGACTGGAACCCCGCCGTGGTCGCCGAGCGCACGCGCGTGCTCGGCGGCCTCGAGCAGGCCCTCGACGACCTGCCCGCAGAGCTGCGCGACGAGCGCGCGGAGCGGGCGCTGCGACGCCGGACCCGGGCGCTGCTGCACGCGCCGACCGTGCAGGCCCGCGAGGCAGCGCGCGCGGGCGACACGGCGGCGTACGCGAGCGCGCTCGCGGCGCTTGCAGCCATGCCCGTCCCCGCCGTCGCGCTCCCGGCCGTCTCCGCCTGACGCCAGCCGTCGACTGACGGCGACGCGTGACGTCAGCCGCCGGCCGACGTCGACCGGGACCCGCGACCAGGCGCGTACCGGGCAGGTCGCAGGGGACGACGGTGCCCGGCACGCACCCGCGCGCCGCGAAGGCGCGTGGTCAGCTGCGCACGGCCTCCTGGCGCTGGGGCACGGCTGCCGGCCCGGGCGCCCAGGTGTGCGGGACCACCTGGTTGGTCTGGATGTCGGTGAGCTCGGCCGCGTAGACGACGGCCTCGTACACGCCCGCCTCGATGCGGTCCATCTGGAGCTGCTCGGCCCGGTCGATGTCGTCGCCCAGGTGGGAGATGCGTGCCACGACGTAGCGCTGCGCGTCCTGCCACTGGTCCACGACGCGCACGGACAGCCCGTTCCACGTCGCCGTGAGGTCGAGCTCGAAGAGCTCCGTGACCTCCTGGCGCGGGACGCGGCGGTACCAGCGGCCGTTCGCCGACTGACGGAAGCCCGTCTCGGCCAGCGGGGGGTTGGCGAGCGCGAGCACGAGCGTGTGCCCGTTGTCGACGACGTCGGCCTCGAGGTAGGCGCCGTGCCACTTCGCGACCGGGCCGACGCAGCGCGACAGCGACGCGAGCGCCGGGCGGGGGCCACCGAGCGACGTCAGCGTCCAGCCGGTCCCGACGTCGCCGTAGCGGGCCAGGAGGGTCGACGTCCCGTCGGCGTGCACGCGGACGAGCTCCGTGCGCGGGGGGATGCGGGAGTGGCGCAGCCACCACAGCGGCACGATGTAGCCGGGCACGTCGCGGTACTGCAGCTGGGGGGACGACTCGAAGCGCAGGACGTCGATGTGCTCGTCGTGCGGGCTGAACGGCGAGTCGGGGTACCCGAGGCCGTGCACCTCGAAGAGCTGCGACGGCGTCGTCGCGAACGAGACGTCGGCGGCGCGCACGACGTAGCCGGCCAGGCGGTCGTGGCCGGCTGTCAGGTACGCGTGCGAGAGCGCAGGCGTGATGGCCTTCTGCATCAACGTCACGGGGCCTCCTCACCGAGGTCGGTGCGGGGAGGGAGCGCACCGAAACGGACGAATCAGACTGGGTGCGCATGATTGTGCAGACAAATCGGGCGCGTGTCCAGGTCGCGTCCACCGATCGGGTGACGAGGGTGTTCCGCGCGCCTCCTGGCGCGCTGTCAGTCGGCGAGGTATGCGACCAACGAGGCGGCCAGGCCCGTGTACGAGGCGGGGGTCAGGGCCGTCAGGCGGGCCGCGACGTCGTCGGGCAGACCGAGGCCGGCGATGAACTCGCGCATGTCGTCGGCCGTGAGCCGGTGGCCGCGGGTCAGCTCCTTGAGCCGCTCGTACGGGTTCTCCATGCCGGTCACGCCGGCCACCGACGCCGCGCGCATCGCCGACTGCACGGGCTCGCCGAGCACCTCCCAGTTCTCGTCGAGCTCGCGCGCCAGCAGGTCGGCGTCCACCGCCAGGCCGCGCAGGCCGCGCCGCACGTTGTCGATGGCCAGCAGGCTGTGCCCGAACGCCGGGCCGATGTTGCGCTGCGTGGTCGAGTCCGTGAGGTCGCGCTGCAGGCGGCTCGTGACGAGGGTCGCGGCCAGGGTGTCGAGCAGCGCGGAGGAGATCTCGAGGTTGGCCTCGGCGTTCTCGAACCGGATCGGGTTGACCTTGTGCGGCATGGTCGAGCTGCCCGTCGCTCCAGCGACCGGGATCTGCTTGAAGACGCCGCGGCTGATGTACGTCCACACGTCCGTGGCCAGGTTGTGCAGCACGCGGTTGTAGCGCGCGACGTCCGCGTACAGCTCGGCCTGCCAGTCGTGCGACTCGATCTGCGTGGTCAGCGGGTTCCACGTCAGGCCGAGGTGCTCGACGAACGCCTTGCTCACCGCGGGCCAGTCCGCACCGGGAACGGCGACGACGTGCGCGCCGTAGGTGCCCGTCGCGCCGTTGATCTTGCCGAGGTACTCGTCGGACGCGATCCGTCGCAGCTGGCGGCGCAGGCGGTGGGCCAGGACCGCGAGCTCCTTGCCCAGGGTGGTGGGCGTCGCGGGCTGGCCGTGCGTGAGGGCCAGCAGCGGCTGGTCCTTGAGCTCGACCGCGAGGTCCGCGACCTCGTCGGCCACCGCGGCCGCGGCCGGCAGCCAGACCCGCTGCACCGCGTCGCGGACCATGAGCGCGTACGAGAGGTTGTTGACGTCCTCGCTCGTGCACGCGAAGTGCACGAGCTCGCCCACGTCGCGCAGCGCCGAGCCCTCGGGGGCATCGGCCAGGCGGCGCTTGAGGAAGTACTCGACGGCCTTCACGTCGTGCACGGTCGTGCGCTCGATCTCGGCGAGCTCGGCGATCTCGTCGGCGCCGAACGTCGCGACGACGTCGCGCAGGTACGCCTCGTCGTCCGCCGTCAGCGTCGGGGCGCCCGGGACCACGCCGTTCTGTGCCAGGTGGATGAGCCACTCGACCTCGACGTGCACGCGCTCGCGGTTGAGCGCGGCCTCGGACAGGTGGTCGACGAGCGGCGCGACGGCGGCGCGGTACCGGCCGTCGAGCGGCCCGAGGGCGATCGCGGGAGTCACATCGGCCAGGGCAACGCGCGCAGTCATGCCGCCATGATCCCCCAGTTCGCCTCGCCGCGGTCCACCCGTCCATCCGTCGTACCGGCCTGCCGCCGACCGGGTGCGGGACCGCAAAACCCGCCGTGCGGCCGTTCGCACCTCGCTAGCCTTGCGGGGCGCAGCAACTGCAGCACCCGCAGCATCAACCCCGACGACGAGGATCCCCGTGCCCACGACCCAGGACGCGCGCCGCACCGCAGTGGCGGTCGGCGTGCTCGTCGTGGGCGTGGTCGTCTGCGCGGCCGTCGCGGGGCCGTGGCACGCGAGCCTCCGCCCGTTCGACACGCCACAGCTCCCGACGTCCAAGCCCCGACCGACGGTCGACGGGGCGAGCGGCGCGCACCTGCCGGAGCGAGCCGGCCACCTCGAGGTGCCCGACTGGCTGCCGTTCATCCTCGCGCTCGCGATCCTCGCGGTGCTCGCGCGGCTGCTGGTCCCGCTCGTGCGCCGCCTGCTGGCCGCGCGCGGGTCCGACCCCGACGCGGCCGCCCCCTCGCTCGGGGCCAGCGAGGTGACCGAGGCCGGCCTGCCCGCGACGCCCGCGCTCGAGGACGGAGTCGCTGCGGCCACACGGCTGCTCGACGACGAGCGCCTCCCGCCCGGCGACGCGGTCATCGCCGCGTGGGTCGCGCTCGAGGACGCGGCGGCCCGCAGCGGCGTCGCCCGCACCAGCGCGCAGACCGCCTCGGAGTTCACGGTGCAGGTGCTCGACGCGACGCAGGCCGACCCGGCGGCGACGCGCAGGCTCCTCGACCTCTACCTCGCCGCGCGGTTCAGCGAGCACGTCCTGACGGTTCAGGACGTGCGGGGCGCGCGCGAGGCGCTCGTCGTCCTGGCGGACGGGGTCTCGCACCTGCGCACGTCCGGAGCCCAGGCGTGAACCGGGCCGAGGTCCGGCCCGCCGTGGTCGCGTTCGTCGTGGGCGCCGGGGCGGCCGCGGTCCCGCTGCGGATCGGCTCGGCGCTCCTGGTCGGGCTCGCGATCGCGGCGCTGGTCACGCTCGTGCGCCGCCTCGACGCGGAGCAGGACCCGGAGCTGCCCGGCACCGTTCGGCGCGCGCGGGACGGCCAGCGCGGCGAGGTCCAGGACCTCGCGTGGTCGCTCGCCGGGCCCGACGGGCGCACGGGCGAGCGCGCCTCGCGCCGCGTGCGGGCCGTCGGCGCCGCGCGGCTCGCCCGCCACGGCATCGACCTCACCGACCCCCGCGACACCCATCGGGCCGTCGCGCTCGTCGGCAACCGGGCCTACGCGGCCCTGACCAGCCCGTACTCGTCCACGCTCACCTCCTCGGACGCCCGCCACGTCATCGACGTCCTCGAGCGCCTCGGCAGCAACCCCAAGCACCCCACGGAGACCCCATGACACCCGGCGACCACCAGACGGCCAGCTCGACGACCCTGTCCGTGCCCGAGGTCGCGGCCGCCGGCCGGGCCGTCCTCGACGAGGTGGCGACGGCCGTCGTCGGCATGCGCGACCCCCTGCGCATCGCGCTCGCCGCGGTGCTCGCGTCCGGCCACGTGCTGTTCGAGGACGTCCCGGGCCTCGGCAAGACCCTCGCGGCCCGCTCGCTCGCGACCGCGCTCGGCCTGGAGTTCCGCCGGGTCCAGTGCACGCCCGACCTGCTGCCGTCCGACATCACCGGTTCGAGCGTCTTCGATCCCGCGACCACGTCGTTCGAGTTCCGCCCCGGCCCCGTGTTCGCCGGCCTCCTGCTGGCCGACGAGATCAACCGCACCGCGCCCAAGACGCAGTCGGCCCTGCTCGAGGCCATGGCCGAGCGCCAGGTCACGGTCGACGGCGTGACCCACGCGCTGCCGCAGCCGTTCCACGTGTTCGCGACGAGCAACCCGGTCGAGTACGAGGGCACCTACCCGCTGCCCGAGGCGCAGCTCGACCGGTTCATGGTGCGCCTGGCCGTCGGCTACCCCGATCGGGACGCCGAGGTCGACGTCCTGACGCGGCGCCTGGCCCGCCGCACCGAGGGCGCTCCCGTCGGCACCGTCGTCGACGCGGCGACCTTGCAGGCCATGCAGGCCGGCGTCGAGGCCGTCGCCGTCGATCCCGACGTCGTCCGGTACTGCGTCGACATCGCCGCGGCGACGCGCGCCCACCCGGCCGTCGAGGTCGGGGCGTCCCCGCGCGGGTCGCAGGCGCTCGTGCTCGTCGCGCGCGCCGTGGCCGTCCTCGCGGGCCGCGACTTCGTCACGCCCGAGGACGTCAAGCTCGTCGCCGTGCCCACGCTCGCGCACCGCATCTCGCTCACGCCCACGGCGTGGGCCGGCGGCGTGGCACCCCAGCGGGTCGTCGCCGACGTGCTGACGGCGGTGCCGGGGCCGACGACGGTGCGCGGGTCGACCACCGTCCCGGTGGCCACGTGACGCAACGGTGGACCCGGCTGGCCCAGGCCGTCGCGGGTGCGGCGCTCGGGGTCCTGCTGCTCGCCGCGGGCGCCCTCACCGGCAGGCCCGACGTCGCCGTGCTCGGTGCGGCACCGGTGGTCGCGGCGGCGTGGGACTGGCGGCGACGACCGTCCGACGTCGTGAGCGTGCAGCTCGTTCCGGAGCACGGCCGAGGCGCGCCCGGCACGCTGCTCGGCGAGGTCTCGATCGCCGCGCCCGCGGGCACGGCGGCCGTGCTCGTCGGCGTCTCGCGCCACCGCACGGTGGTCAGCGAGGTCCTGGTGCACGTCGACGGCGTCCGCACGATGCCGCTCGTCGTGCGCACCGTCCGGACCGGTCCCATGACGCTCGCCGACGTCGCCGCGCTCGGCATCGGGCCCGGCGCCGCGAGCGCGGCCGAGGAGTCCGCGCTCACCAGCGCGAACGTCACCGTGCTTCCCGACACGCGACGCCTCGACGTCGTGCCGCTGCCCCCGCGGCTGCGCGGACTCACCGGCCCGCACGACTCGCGGCGACCCGGCGAGGGCGGCTCGCTGCGCGACGTGCACCCCTTCGAGCCCGGCGACCGGCTGCGACGCATCGACTGGCGCGTGACCGCGCGCCGCTCGCCGCGCCTCGAGGAGCTCTACGTGCGCCGCGAGCACGCGCTCGCGGAGGCCGTGGTCATGCTCGTCGTGGACTCGCGCGACGAGGTCGGACCGGACCCCCTGACGTGGCGCGGCTCGAACGTGCCCGCCGCGTCCGACGCGACCTCGCTCGACGTCGCTCGGCGGGCAGCGGCGTCCCTCGCCGAGGCCTACCTCGGGGCGGGGGACCGCGTGGGTCTCGCGGACCTCGCCGCGATGCGTCGCCCGCTCCCGCCGGGCGGTGGCCGACGCCAGCTCGACCGCATCCGGCAGGCGCTGGCCGTGACCGCCCCCGTGGGCGAGGCCGGCGAGCGGGTGCGCGCGCCGCAGCTCCCGTCGGGCGCTCTCGTCGTGGTCTTCTCCACGTTCCTGGATGACGACGCCGCCGACGTGGCCGGCCAGTGGCGCAGCACCGGCCACCGCGTGCTCGCGGTCGACGTGCTCCCGCCGCTGCGCTCGGCGCACATGCGCGGGCGGCACTGGCTCGCGCTCCGGCTCGTCCGCATCAGCCGGGAGGACCGGCTCGCGGCGCTCGCGGACGCGGACGTCGAGGTCGTCACCTGGCACGACCAGCCCACCACGAGGCTCATGCAGCTCGCGCGGCGCTCGCAGCGGCGGGCGGGGGCACGATGAACCTGCGCGGGTCCCGGGAGGACCGGGAGGCTGAGCTCGTCACCGGGAAGGCGATCCCGTTGGCGGCGCTGCGGGTCCTGCTCGTGCCGATCGTCGCGGCGATGGTGCTCGTGGCCTCGAGCGCGCAGTGGCCCGGGCACGGGGCCGTGTGGGCATGGGCCCCGTTGATCGGCGCCGCCGTGATGGTCCGGCCGTGGGGAGTGGTGCCGGCGCTCGCGGGGCTGCTGACCGGGGCGATCGTGCTGGTCGGCGGGCCCGTCCCCGGCGGGGTGGTCGCCGTGCTCGTGCTGCTCGTGCACCTGACGCTGGCCGTCTCCGCGTTCGTCGCTCGCGGGTCGTGGCGTGCGTCGATCGAGGTGCAGGTGCTGAAGCACGCGGCGCGGCCGTTCGTCGTCGTGCAGGCGGGCGCGCAGGTGCTCGCCGTCGTGGCGCTGCTCGTCTCGGGCGTCTCGCTCGGCACCGCCGACCTGTGGCGGGCCGTGGCGCTGATCGCCGTGCTCGTCGTGGCGTTCGTCGCCCTGCCGAGCAGCCCCGACGCGGACTGACCACGGCCCCCTCGCCCTGACCGCCCGTCCACAGATGTCGTGGTGGGCGCCCTCGGTGGAGGTGCGGATGCCTACCGTCGGCTCATGTGGAACGACCCGCTCTGGAACCTCGCTGCCGCGCGCGACGAGCTCGACGCCGCCTCCCGGCACCTGCGCACCGCGGGTGCCGTGCCGTGGACCGGCGGTGTCGCTGGGCCGTTCCGCGTCGCGGTGGACGGGCTGCTCGGCGAGGTGTCCCGCCTGCGGGACGAGGCGGACGTCCTGGTGCAGCACCTGGGCTGCCGACCGTGAGCTCGTCGTCACCGTGGGGCGGCGGGGGCGTCCGCGCGCTCGGCGGGCCGGGGCCGACCGCGGTCGAGCTGGCTGACCTCGCGCACGCATCGTCGGCGCTGCGCGCGGCGCAGGAGTCGCTCGAGCGGGCCGGAGCCCACGTCCGGGTCGCGGCTGCCGCGGAGCGGGCGCGGACGAACCCGCTCGCACCGTCCGACGGCCCCGCGTTCGCCCTGGCACGGGCGGACCGTCTGGTGCGCGACGCCGCGGGTACGGGCTCCGGGGTGGGAAGCCTGCGCCGGCGGCTGGGGCGCGTCGTGACGTACTACGACGAGGCGGAGTCGTGGGTCTCGCGGGTCATGCGTTCGGTGGTGACGTTCGACGCGCAGGTGCTCGGCGAGGCGCCCGTCCTGCTGCCCCTCGCCGGGCCGGTTCTCGCACCCGCGGCCGTCGGGGCCGGTGCGGGAGCCGCGTTGACCGTCGCTCGCGGCGGCGGCCCGCTCGCGGAGGCATCCGCCCGGCAGGTGCCGTCGGAGGCCGTCGACCCGGTCGCGGGGTTCCTGCGCAGCTCGCTGCCCGGCGTCCAGGCGCCCGTCCCGGACCCGCTGCGCACGCTCGCGGGCGAGGCAGCGGGAGATCCGGGGCCTTCCGTCCTCGTCCCCCGCGCAGACCCGCCCGAGCTGCCCGCACCGCGGAGCGCGGGCGACGTGCTGCGCAACGTGGCCGCGAGCTATCCGCCCGGCCACGGCGGCCGGCCCGGGACCCCGCACTCCACGATCTCGGTGCAACGACTGACCCACCCGGACGGCGGGCACGCCTGGGTGGTGGAGATCCCGGGCACGCAGAGCGGCGCGTTCGGCGGCGCCGTCGCCACGGACATGACCACCAACGCGCGGCTGATCGCCGGGCTGCCGGACGACATGTCGACCGGCGTCCTGCACGCCCTGCGCGACGCGGGGGTTCGGTCGGACGAGCCGATCCTGCTCGCGGGGCACAGCCAGGGCGGCATGGTCGCGGTGACCGCGGCCGCGCTCGCGGCGGGGGCGTACGACGTGCGCGCGGTGCTCACGGCCGGCTCGCCCGACGTGCCGAGGCGTGCTCCCGCGGGCGTCCAGGTGCGGCACTACCGGATCGACGAGGACCTCGTGCCGCAGTCGGACGGCCGGCCCGACGCGGTGGGCCGCGACGTCGTCGTCGTGCGTCGCAGGCTCCGCGCACGTGGGGTCGCCGGCTCGCACGCGCTCGACCAGTACGTCCGCACCGCCGAGCTGGCCGACGCCGAGCTCGCGGGCAGTCCCGCGCTGCGAGGGTTCGACGCGGAGCTCGCACGCGTGCTCGGACCGCCGGGGACGACCGCCCAGACGTGGCAGTTCTCGGTCACGCGCGACCCGGCCGTGGTCGCGGTCGATCCCGCGACCGGTCGACGTCGGGTGCCGGTCGCACGCCCCGCCGACGTGTCCGGCCCATGAGAGCGGCGCCGGGCGGCTAGCCGCGCCTGCTCTCCGGGATCGCGAGCGACAGCCCGAAGCTCACGACGGAGATGATCAGGCCGCCGAGCACCGCGGTCCAGAAGTCGTCGATCCGCAGGCCCCAGTCCGTGAACTCGGTGACCCACGCGGTCAGCATCAGCATCAGCGCGTTGACCACGAGGGTGAACAGGCCGAGGGTCAGGATGTAGAGCGGGATCGACAGGAACGCGACGATCGGCTTGACGATCGCGTTGACCACGCCGAACACGAGCGCGATGAGCGCGATGATCGCCACGTGCTCCCAGTCGGAGTCGTATCCGACGACGTCGAGCCCGGACAGCAGGATCGTGGCGAGCCAGATGGCGACGCCGTTGATCAGGACGCGGATCAGGAATGCCATCCTGCGATCGTGCCACGGGACGTGCGGGTGCCGGGCGCGCAGCCCGCGAATGGCATGCTGGTCCGGTGACCCGCGTCCCCCTGCGCCAGGCGCTCGCCGACCTGCCGCCGTACGTCCCGGGTGGCCGCGCCCCCGTCGGCGCAGCGGCCTTCAAGCTCTCCTCCAACGAGAACCCGTACCCGCCGCTGCCGTCGGTCGTCGCCGCGATCGTCGACGCCGCGGTCGACGTCAACCGGTACCCGGACATGTACGCCACGGAGCTCTCGCAGGCGATCGCCGGCTCGCTCGGCGTCGAGCCCGAGACGATCGTCACCGGCTGCGGGTCCGTCGCCGTGCTCGGGCACGTGCTCACCGCGGTGTGCGAGGCGGGCGACGAGGTCGTCCTGCCGTGGCGCTCGTTCGAGGCGTACCCCATCGCGATCACCCTGGCGGGCGCGACCGGCGTGCGCGTGCCCGTGACCTCCGACGGGCGACTCGACCTGCCCGCGATGGCCGCCGCCGTCACGCGCCGCACCCGCGTCGTGCTCGTGTGCACGCCGAACAACCCGACCGGCCCGGCCGTGCACCGCGACGAGCTCGACGCGTTCCTCGCCGCGGTCCCCTCGGACGTCCTGGTCGTGCTGGACGAGGCGTACGTCGAGTTCGTGCGCGACCCCCAGGCGCCCGACGGGCTGGCCGTGTTCGCCGACCACCCGAACGTCGTCCTGCTGCGCACCTTCTCCAAGGCCTACGGGCTCGCGGGCCTGCGCGTCGGGTTCGCCGTGGCCCGTCCGCGCCTGGCCGCGGGGATCCGGGCGGCGTCCACGCCGTTCGGCGTCTCGCACCCGGCTCAGCTCGCGGCGCTCGCGTCGCTGCGTGCGGCCGACGAGCTCCTCGCGCGGGTCGAGCGCGTCGTCGGGCAGCGCACGCGGCTCATCGACGGGCTGCGGGCGCAGGGGTGGGACGTGCCCGACTCGCAGGCCAACTTCGTCTGGCTCCCGCTCGGGGACGCCTCGACCGCCTTCGCGGAGCGGTCCGCCCGGGACGGGGTCATCGTCCGCCCGTTCGCCGGCGACGGCGTCCGCGTCAGCGTCGGCGAGCCCGAGGCCATCGACCTCTTCCTCGCCACGGCCCAGGCCCACCTCAACCGCTGACCCGCCCCGCCCGCCCGCCTGGACCGGCCGCCCCGCCCGC
>JBCECL010000006.1:0-22280 GCA_039207135.1 Brevundimonas sp. | reverse complement strand
CACCTCAACCGCTGACCCGCCCCGCCCGCCCGCCTGGACCGGCCGCCCCGCCCGCCGAGACCGAGGTTGGCCGCGGCTGGGTGGCTGGTGGCGTGGACAACGTCAGGTTCGCGCGAGGTCGGCCCGCGCGGCGGAGGCGGCCCATGGCGCGTCGGGTCGATGTGGGGAGTCGACAAATCGGCGTCCGGCGGCTTGTTCGTGTGGTTCCGCGCGAACCTACGGTTGCGTAGGCTACGGTGTCGTAGGTTCGAGTCCCCCGCTCGAACGAACCCGGAGCGGCTCACCCGCCGCGGCACGCGAAGGAGCACGCGCGTGAGCTTGAACGACCTCAGCTTGAACGACGTGAGACTGAGCAGCACCGATCCGGCCGCCACACCCCCGGCGACCGCACCCTCGGCGGCTGGCCCCCTGAGCACCGACGGGCTCGTGCAGCTGCTGACGCCCGAGGGCAGGCGCGTGCCGCACCCGGTCTACGACCCCCTCGTCGCTCACCTCGATGCCGACGCGCTGCGCGCGATGTACCGCGACATGGTGCTCGTACGCCGGTTCGACACCGAGGCGACCGCGCTGCAGCGCCAGGGCGAGCTCGCGCTGTTCGCGCAGGCGCTCGGCCAGGAGGCCGCGCAGATCGGCTCCGGCCGCGCGCTCGCCGCGCAGGACCACGTGTTCCCGAGCTACCGCGAGCACGGCGTGGCCCACACGCGCGGCGTCGACCTGACCGACGTGCTGCGCCTGTTCCGCGGCATCGACCACGGCGGCTGGGACCCCGTGGCGCACGGCTTCCACCTGTACACGCTGGTCATCGGCTCGCACACGCTGCACGCCACCGGCTACGCGATGGGTGTGCAGCGCGACGGCGACGTCGGCACGGGCGACCCGGAGCGCGACACGGCCGTGGTCGCGTACTTCGGTGACGGCGCCACCTCGCAGGGTGATGTGAGCGAGGCGCTCGTGTTCGCCGCGGTCAACGAGGCGCCCGTCGTCTTCTTCTGCCAGAACAACCAGTGGGCCATCTCGGAGTCCACGACCCAGCAGGCCAAGGTGCCGCTCGCGGACCGCGCCCCCGGCTTCGGCATCCCGTCGGTACGCGTCGACGGCAACGACGTGCTCGCGTCCTACGCCGTCACCCAGGAGGCCCTGCAGCGTGCGCGCTCCGGCGGCGGCCCCACCTTCATCGAGGCGTTCACCTACCGCATGGGCGCCCACACCACGTCCGACGACCCGAGCCGCTACCGCAGCTCGGAGCAGGAGGACTACTGGCGGCGTCGCGACCCGATCGACCGCCTGCGCACCTACCTCGAGAGCCGCGGCGACCTGCCCACGTCCTTCCTGGACCAGCTCGACGCGGAGGCCGACGATCTCGGCCAGCGGGTGCGCACAGTCGTTCGCGGCATGGGCCGCCCGTCGCCCGCGTCGATGTTCGAGCACGTCTACGCCACGCCGCACTCGGTGGTCGAGGCGGAGCGGGCGTGGTTCGAGGGGTACGAGTCCTCGTTCCTGGACGGCCACGAGGGAGGCCACCGATGAGCACGACGACCGTGCCGGCACCCGTCACGACGAGCGCGGTGCCCGAGCCGACCGGCGTCCAGCGGCTCACGTTCGCGAAGGCGATCACGCTCGGCCTGCGCCGCGCGCTGGCCGACGACCCGAACGTGCTGCTCATGGGCGAGGACATCGGCAAGCTCGGCGGTGTCTTCCGCGTCACCGACGGGCTGCAGGCGGAGTTCGGGCCCAAGCGCGTGGTCGACACCCCGCTCGCCGAGTCGGGCATCATCGGCACGGCGATCGGCCTCGCGCTGCGCGGCTACCGGTCGGTGTGCGAGATCCAGTTCGACGGGTTCATCTTCCCGGCGTTCGACCAGATCACCACGCAGCTCGCCAAGATGCACTACCGCTCGCGCGGCCAGCTGACCGTCCCCGTCGTGATCCGGGTGCCCTACGGCGGCGGCATCGGTGCGGTCGAGCACCACAGCGAGTCGCCCGAGGCGCTGTTCGCGCACACGGCCGGCCTGCGCGTCGTGACTCCGTCGAGCCCGGCGCAGGCCTACGCGATGATCCAGGAGGCCGTCCGGTCTCCCGACCCGGTGCTCTTCTTCGAGCCGAAGGGCCGCTACTGGGAGAAGGGCGACGTCGACCTCGACGCGCCCGCGGCCAACGGCCTGGACGGCGCCCGCGTGGTCCGCACCGGCACCGACGTGACCGTCGTCGCGTACGGCCCGACGGTGCAGACGGCCCTGAAGGCGGCCGAGACCGCCGCCGCCGAGGGCACGAGCATCGAGGTCGTCGACCTGCGCACGCTCTCGCCGCTCGACATCGAGACGGTCGCGACCTCGGTCCGCAAGACCGGTCGGTGCGTCGTCGTGCACGAGGCGCCCGTGCTCTACGGGACGGGCGCCGAGGTCGCCGCCCGCGTGACGGAGGAGTGCTTCTTCCAGCTCGAGTCGCCCGTGCTGCGCGTCGGCGGGTTCCACACGCCGTACCCGGTTGCCAAGATCGAGCACGACTACCTGCCGAGCCTCGACCGGGTGCTCGACGCCGTCGACCGCTCGCTCGCCTTCTGACGCAGCACCGAGCCCGACCGACCCTGAGCCTGCCCGACCCTGAAGGAGTACGACCGTGCCCACGTTCCAGCAGTTCCCGCTCCCCGACGCGGGCGAGGGGCTGACCGAGGCCGAGATCGTCGCGTGGCACGTGGCCGTGGGTGACCGGGTCGAGGTCAACCAGACGATCGTCGAGATCGAGACCGCCAAGTCGCTCGTCGACCTGCCGAGCCCGTGGGCCGGCGTGGTCAGCCAGCTGCTGGTCGCGACGGGCACGACCGTCGACGTGGGTACGCCGATCATCGAGATCGACACCGACCCCGACGGTGCTGCGCTTGTTGAGCAGGCCGACGAGCCCGCCGACGAGCCGGCCGTCGTCACCGGTTCCGTCCGGCACGTCGGCGGTACCGAGCGCCACCGGGGCGTCGAGCCGGGAGGCGCCGACGAGATCGAGGCCTCACGCCAGGCGTCTGCGGCGCCGGCCGCGCCGACGACCACGGAGACGACCACCGAGGCCCCCGCCGTGCCGCCCGCTCCGGCAGCGTCGGAGACCGCCGCCGGCGGCGCCGTGCTCGTCGGCTACGGCACGGCCGAGCCCGCGACCGCCCGTCGTGCCCGCGCGGGCGACGACCCGGCCCGCAGCCCGCGCGCGCTCGCCAAGCCGCCGGTGCGCAAGCTCGCGCGGGACCTGGGTGTCGACCTCGACTCGGTCACCCCCACCGGGCCCGGGGGGATCGTCACGCGCGAGGACGTGCTCGCGCTCAGCGCCCGCGCCGAGGGCCGCACGCTCGCGACGTACGCGGGCGACGACCAGCCGTGGCTCGCGTCGGGCACGGTCTCGGCCGACGGCCGCCAGACCAGGGTGCCGGTCAAGTCGGTGCGCAAGCGGACCGCCGAGGCGATGGTTGCGAGCGCGTTCAGCGCGCCCCACGTGACCGTCTTCCACACGATCGACGTCACGCGCACCATGAAGCTCGTCGAGCGCCTGCGCGCGGACCGTGAGTTCGCCGACGTGCGCGTCACGCCGCTGCTCATCGCGGCCAAGGCGCTCATCCTCGCGATCCGGCGGCACCCGGAGATCAACGCGTCGTGGGACGAGTCGGCGCAGGAGATCGTCTACAAGCACTACGTCAACCTCGGGATCGCTGCCGCGACGCCCCGCGGCCTCGTGGTCCCGAACATCAAGGACGCGCACCGGCTCAGCCTGCGCGAGCTCGCGGACGGTCTTGCTCAGCTCACGGCGACGGCGCGCGCGGGCAAGGTGACGCCGGCGGACCTCTCGGACGGCACGGTCACGATCACGAACGTCGGGGTCTTCGGCATCGACACCGGGACGCCGATCCTCAACCCGGGCGAGGCCGCGATCCTGGCTTTCGGCGCGATCCGCGAGCAGCCGTGGGTGCACAAGGGCAAGATCAAGGTCCGCTTCGTCACGCAGCTCGCGCTGAGCTTCGACCACCGGCTGGTGGACGGGGAGCTCGGTTCGCGCGTGCTCGCCGACGTGGCGCGCGTGCTGGCCGAGCCCGCCCACGGGCTCGTCTGGGGCTGACTCGTCTGGGGCTGACCCAGAGGGGGTCAGGCCTGCGCGGGCCGCCGTTCGATCACCCACGCGCCGACCGACAGGACGATCGCCAGGAGCTCGACGATCGCGCACGCCCAGATGTCGAAGCCCTGCCACTCCTCGTGCACGCCCATGAAGCCGCCCGACGTGGTGGACAGCAGGAAGGCGCCGAGGGTCGTCGCCCCGAAACCGGCGGCGAGGAACAGCGGGACCCAGCTCCGCCAGACGAGCAGCAGCACGCCGATCGCGAGGCCTGCGACGGCGTTGACCATGAACGCGGTGCCGACCCGGGTGTCCTTCATGCCGTTGGACCACAGCTCGAGGTGGATGACGGCCGACAGCATCACGCAGAACGAGATCAGCGCCCGCAGCACCGCGGAGGTGGCGGCCGGGCCGCGCAGCCAGGTGTTGTCGGTCATCTCACGCAGCTCCTGCAAAGACGGCGTCGCCCTTCACGTGCACGTCGAACGGGGTCAGCGCCTCCTTGGCCGGGCCGGCGAGCACCGCGCCCGTCAGGTCGTAGCGCGAACCGTGGCACGGGCAGTCGAGCTCGCCGTTGCCGGGAGCCACGGTGCAGCCCTGGTGCGTGCAGATGGCCGACAGGGCCGTGACCACGCCGGCCGTCGCCTGGACGAGCAGGACCTTCTGGCCGCCCGCGGTGGCGGAGATCGCGCCGCCGACGGGGATGTCGGCGACCTTCGCGAGGGACCCGTCGGACCCCGACGTCTGCGCGGGGGTGTCGCCGTCGCCCGAACCGCCGCAGGCAGCGAGAACGGCCACGCCCGCCGCGACGGCGGTCACGCCACCGGCGCGCACGAGCATCTGTCGTCGGTCCATGCATCCGGTGCAGGTGGAGCTGTGCTCGTGCATCGTTGCCTCCGAGGTTCGGGTCGCGGGGACTGCGCGTCCGAAACTAGTGCCCGTCGGCCGGAACCGCCTGTGAATCGCCGGTGGTGTCGGCCAGAGCGACGAGCGTCGTCGTGGCGCCGACGGCCGTGACACCCGCGGGGGTCGCGTCGGCGGCGTCCTGGTCGATGCGGCCCTGGATGCCGGACACGTTCCGCAGCGGCAGCTCCGGCAGCAGGATCGTCAGGAGGATGCCGATCACGAGCGCGATCGCCGTGAGCAGCATGACGAGGTCGACCGACTGCGAGAAGCCCTCGAGGAACGGCCGCGCGAGGCGGTCGTCGAGGTTGCCGATGAACGACGAGTCGTCGAGGGCCGGCAGCGCGCCGCCGCCGCCCTTGAGCATGTTGAGGACCGGCGCGTTGTCGGGGTTGCCCGTGACGGCCGGGTCGGTGAGCGCGGCCTTGAACGCGGGGGTCGAGGCGGCGCGCACGAACGCGTCCTGGATGTTCTGGACCACGGTCGAGAACAGGACCGACAGGAAGATCGCCGTGCCGAGCGTCCCGCCCATCTGCCGGAAGAACAGGGACGACGAGGTGGCCACGCCCATGTCGCGCACGGGAACGGCGTTCTGCACGGCCAGCACGAGCGGCTGCATCGTGAAGCCCAGGCCGAGGCCGAACACGACCGACCCGGCGAAGATGTACGGCAGCCCGGTGTCCGCGTTCACCTGCGAGAACGTGAGGCCGCCGATCAGCATGAGGGTCGAGCCGATGACGGGGAAGATCTTGTACCGACCGGTCCGCGAGGTGGTCTGGCCGGCGATGATCGAGCCCGCCATGATGCCGAGCGTGAAGGGGATCAGCGTCAGGCCCGCCTCGGTGGGGGACATGCCCTTGACGATCTGGAGGTACAGCGGGAGCGTCGCGAGGCCGCCGAACATGCCGAGGCCGATGACCGTGTTGGCGCCCGCGCCGATCGAGAACGTGCGGTTGCGGAACAGGTACAGCGGCAGGATCGCGTCGGCCTTGGCGCGCCGCTCCGCGAGCAGGAACAGCACGATGCCGATCGCGCCGAGCGCGTAGCACGCGAGCGCCTTGCCGGACGCCCAGTGCCACAGGCGGCCCTGCTCGGCGACGACGAGCAGCGGGACGAGCGCGAGGATCAGCGCGAGCGCGCCGGGGTAGTCGATCTTGTGGTCGACGCGCTTGAGCGGCGGCAGGTGCAGCACGCGCCAGATGACGAGGATGCCGACGAGGCCGATCGGCACGTTGATGAGGAACACCCAGCGCCAGCCCGCGATGCCGAGGATCTGGTCGGCACCCGCGAAGAACCCGCCGACCACGGGCCCGAGCACCGACGAGATGCCGAACACCGCGAGGAAGTAGCCCTGGTACCGCGCGCGTTCGCGCGGCGCGACGAGGTCGCCGAGGATCGTGATCGCCAGGGCCATCAGGCCGCCGGCGCCCAGGCCCTGGAGCCCCCGGTAGACGGCCAGCTCGTACATCGACGTCGCGGTGCCGGACAGCAGCGAGCCGACCACGAAGATCGAGATCGCGGTCATGTACAGCGGCTTGCGGCCGTAGATGTCGGAGAGCTTGCCGTACAGCGGCGTGGAGATCGTCGCGGTCAGCAGGTAGGCGGTGGTCACCCACGCCTGCAGCGACAGCCCGTGCAGCTCGTCGCCGATCGTGCGGATCGAGGTGGCCACGATCGTCTGGTCGAGGGCGGCGAGGAACATGCCGATCATCAGGCCGCCGAGGATCGTGACGATCTCCCGGTGCGTCGGCGGGTGGAACGCCGGCTCGGCCTTGGTGGTGGAATCCGCGGGGCTGCTCTGCGACATCGGACCTCTTCGGGGGGCGTGGGGGGCAGTTGCCCGAGAGTCACAACACCACGAAGTCGCCTCCGTGTTCCAACCCATTCTCGGAAAGCGCTCTCCCGTCAACCAGACAAAGCGGCTACGGTGTCCCGGTGGTCACGCCGACGAGGGGAACGCCGCGGCTCCTGCGCGCCCTCGTCGTCGCCGGCGTCGTCGTCGGGCTCGCCGCCGCGGCCCACGTCCTGGGCGGCGGGACGCTGCCGCCGGCGATCGTCACGCTGACCCTGGGCGCCGTGGTGCTCGCGCTGTGCGTCGCGCTCCTGGGCCGCCGCCTCGGCGTCGCCTCGTCCGTCGCCCTGCTCGGCGTCGGGCAGGTCGCGCTGCACGGCGCGTTCTCCGTGTTCGAGACGGCGGGCTGCAACACGCTCGTGCCGTCGGGCGCGCACGCGCACATGGACCACGCCGCCCACGCCGCCTACCTCGCGACCGCGGGGTGCGGGTCGGCGGCCGCGCACGCCACGCTGCTGCCGATGCTCGGTGCGTGGGCGATGGTCGTCGCGCACGCGGCTGCCGTCGTGCTCTGCGCGCTCGTGATCGCGGGGGCCGACCGCGCGCTCATGTGGCTCGTCGCCTGGCTCGGACCGCGTCTTGCCCCTGCCCGGGCCGCACGGCTCGCTGCCTGGGCCGAGCTGCCCGTCGCGGCGGAGGACGACCCCCTCGAGCGCCAGACGTGGCGCGGCGTGGTGCCCCTGCGCGGGCCACCCGCCTGGCAGCCGCCGGTGCCGCCCGCCCGCTAGGGCCGCGCGGCATCGCGGGCGCGCGCCCGCTGCCATCCCCGGAGCTGCCGACCATGGCCGTCAGCCCGGGCCTCCCACGCTCGAAGGATCCTTGTCATGCCCTCTGCCCTGCGCACGCTCGGCGCGACCGCCGTCGCCGGTCTCGCCCTCGCACTCCTGCCGGCCGGCCCCGCGTCGGCCCACGTCCGCGTCATCCCGGAGTCCACCGCCGCCGGCGGCTGGACCGTGCTGACCTTCCGCGTCCCCAACGAGGACGACTCCGCCACCACGACGAAGGTCGTCCTGGACCTGCCGACCACGACGCCGCTGACCCACGTCGGCATCCGCCCGGTGCCGGGCTGGACCGCCGAGGTGCAGACCGCCACGCTCGCCACGCCCGTCGACGTCGAGGGCGCCACGATCACCGAGGCACCCAGCCACGTGGTGTTCACCGCGAGCCCCGAGGCCGCGATCGGGGTCGGGCAGTTCCAGGAGTTCGAGCTGCAGGTCGGCCCCCTGCCCGCCGAGGGGACGGACCTGGTGATCCCCGCGCACCAGACGTACTCCGACGGGACGGTCGTCGACTGGGACCAGCCCGCGACCGGTGACGCCGAGCCCGATCGCCCCGCGCCCGAGCTCACGATCACGGCTGCCGACGACTCCGAGTCCTCGTCGCCCGGTGCCGAGCCGGTGATCTGGTTCGCCCTCGGCGGGCTCGCGCTGGGCCTCGTCGCCGCCGTCGTGGCACTCGTCACTGGTCGCCGACGCGGGGTTCAGCCGTGAGGTGGGGGATCCTGGGTCCCATGCACCGCAGATCCGTCCCAGCAGCCGGCGTCGTCGTCGGCCTGCTGCTCGCCGCCGGGGTCGCCGCGGCACCCGCCGCCCAGGCCCACGACGAGCTCGTCGGCACCGACCCGGCCGACGGCACGACCGTGCCGTCCGCCCCGGCGACGGTGACGTTGAGCTTCGCGGAGCCCGCGGTCGCGCTCGGCACCGAGGTCAAGGTGACGTCGCCCGCGGGCAAGGTCGTGAGCGTGGGCGAGCCCGAGCTCGTCGACTCGACGGTGCGCCAGGCGGTCGACGGCGAGCTGCCCGCCGGCAAGTACACGGTGACCTACCGGGTCACGTCGCAGGACGGTCACGCGGTGTCGGGGAAGTTCGCCTTCACGGCTGCCGACGAGGCGGGGGCGGTGGAACCGACGTCGCCCGCGAAGCCCGTGACGCCGCCGCCGTTCACGAGCTCGGCGACGCCCGACCCGACCGCCACGGCCACGGCTACGGCCAGCGCCGCGGCCGATCCGGCCGACGAGGCCGACGGCGACTCGCCGCCCGTCCTCCTCGTCGTCGGCGCCGGGCTGCTCGTCGGCGTCATCTTCGGGGTGCTCGGCTGGGCCCGTGCCCGCCGCCGGCGCTCGTCGGGTGGTCACGACCGCCCGTGACCGACGCACGCAGCATCGCCGACCCCCGCCCCGCCCGTCCCGAACAGGACGACGGGGCGCGGGTCGGCGCGCCGTGGACCCGGGTGCTCACGCTCGTGCTCGCGGCGGTCGCCGCCGTCGTGGCAGGCGTCGCGTTCTCCGGGGCCGCGCTGCCCGAGCTCCTGCGCGATCCCGGGGCCGCGGTGCGGTGGGGGCTCCCCGTCACCTCGACGATCTCCGACCTCGCGGGCTCGGTCGCGATCGGCGGGCTGGTCCTCGCCGTCTGCGTCCTGCCGCGCGCGGGATCGTCCGAGCGGGCTCGCGGCGTCCGTGCCGACGGTCGCGCCTATCCGCGCAGCCTGCTCGTCGCGGGCTGGGCCGCGGGTGTCTGGACGCTGGCGCTCCTGGTCAAGCTCGTGCTCACGTACGCCTCGGTCGCCGGTCGGCCGCTCGACTCGGCGTCGTTCGGGCAGGAGCTCGGCGTCTTCGTGACCCAGATCGAGCTCGGAAAGACCCTTCTGCTCGTGACGATGGTCGCGGCCGTCGTCACGGCGCTCGCGCTCGTCGTCGCGACCCCGACCGGCGCCGCGTGGACCGCGGCACTCGCCCTCGTCGCGCTCTGGCAGCAGGCGCAGCTCGGGCACGCGGCCGGGGCCGCGAGCCACGACCTCGCGACGTCGTCGATGCTCATGCACCTGGTCGGTGCCGCCATCTGGATCGGGGCGCTCGCGGCTCTCGCTTTGCTGGTGCGGCGGATCGGGACCGACCTGTCGGTCTCCGTCGCGCGGTACTCGAGCATCGCCGCGTGGTGCTTCGTGGCGGTGGCCGTCTCGGGCACGGTCAACGGCCTGGTCCGGATGAGCTCCTGGTCCGACCTGGGCACCCGGTACGGGATCCTGCTGCTCACCAAGGTCGCACTGTTCGGCGTGCTCGGCCTGCTCGGGCTCGCGCACCGGCGTGCGGTGATCCCGCGCCTGACCGGGGGCGTCGCTGCCCGCGCCGGGACGCTGCTGTTCTGGCGGCTCGTGCTCGTCGAGCTCGCCGTCATGGGTGCCGTCTCCGGGGTGGCCGTCGCGCTGTCGTCGTCGGCGCCGCCCGTCGCCGAGGTGCCGCCCGTCGACCCGACGCCCGCCTACCGGATCACCGGCCACCCGCTGCCCCCCGAGCCGACCCTCGAGCGGTGGTTCACCGAGTGGCGCTGGGACCTGGTCCTCGCGTCGGCCGCCGTCGCGGGCATCGTCGTGTACTGGCGCTGGGTCCTGCGCCTGCGGCGCCGCGGCGACGCCTGGTCGATGGGCCGCGCGCTGTCGTGGACCTTCGGGATGGTGCTGTTCTTCTGGGTCTCGTCGGGCGGGCCGTCGATGTACGGGCACATCCTGTTCAGCGCGCACATGATCCAGCACATGCTCCTGGCGATGGTGATCCCGCTGTTCCTCGCGCTGTCGGCGCCGGTGACGCTCGCGCTGCGCGCGCTGCCGGTGCGCGCCACGGTGCTGCGCGGCGACGACTCCAGGGGGCCGCGCGAGTGGATCCTCGTGCTGGTCAACAGCCACGTGGGCCGGTTCCTGGCGAACCCCATCGTCGCCGCCGTGAACTTCGTCGGCTCGATGCTGGTCTTCTACTACTCGGGCCTGTTCGAGTGGGCGCTGCGCTCCTCCGTGGGGCACCTCGCGATGGTCGTGCACTTCTCGCTCGCCGGGTACCTGTTCGTCAACGCGATGATCGGCATCGACCCCGGCCCCAAGCGGCCGCCCTACCCGCAGCGGCTCCTGCTGCTGTTCGCGACCATGGCGTTCCACGCGTTCTTCGGCGTGACCCTCGTGGGCGGTGACTCGCTCCTGGTCGCCGACTGGTTCGGCCTCATGGGCCGCCCGTGGGGACCGTCCGCGATCGCCGACCAGCAGGCCGGCGGCGCGGTGACCTGGGGGATCGGCGAGATCCCGACGCTCGTCATGGCGATCGCCGTCGCCGTCGCCTGGTCGCGCGACGACGACCGCGCGGCCCGCCGCCGCGACCGCCAGGTCGACCGCGAGGGCGACGTCGAGCTCGACGAGTACAACGCGATGCTCTCCCGCCTAGCCGACAACGACCGCCACTAGCCCCCGCCGCCCCCGGCCCTCCTCCGGCCCGCCCCGCCCCGACTCGCCCGGGCCCGCCCCTCACCCGGCAGCCCCTGCCCCGGCCGCCGACCCTCAAGTTGTGGGCCGGATCGGTCGCCGAAGTGTCCACAACTTGAGGGTCGGCGCGGGGTTGGGGATAGCGAGCGACGGACATCCCGGCCGCGGGGTGCAATCTGGGATGCCGCGGAGACTGGTCGTGCCAGCTCAGCTGCTTGCGAGTGCGGCTGGGCAGGGCGGGCTGGTGTCGTCGCGGGAGTGCGACGCGGTGGGCGTGGACTCTCGCGCGAGGGCTCGGCTCGTTCGCGGAGGCGTGTGGGTGCGGCCGACGCGGGGTGTGTACGACGTCAGTCCCGTGCCCGACGAGCTGCGGCTTCCGGACGAGCGGCGCCGACGAGCCGCCTGGCTGGCGATGCTCGCCTTCGGGCCAGATGCGGTCGCCGTCGGGCCGTGCGCACTTGCGCTGCACGGTGTGAGCGGGCTGCCAGCCGTCGTCGTACCGGAGATCGCATTGCCCTGGGGCAAGCCCGCGCACCCGCGCGACGGGATTCGTCCGCGCTACTTCGACAAGTTCGCGACGACCGTCGTCGGAGGGCGGCGGATCGCCGGGCTCGACGCGGCTCTCGTCCAGGCGCTGCCCGAGCTCCCGCGGAGCTGTGCCGTCGCGGTTCTTGACGACGTGCTGCATCGACGCGCGGTCGACGACGAGCGGCTCGCGCGGATCCGATCGGCGATCCGTGGGCGGCGCGGCGCAGCGGGCGTGGACGGCTGGTGGGGACTGGTCGACCGTCGCGCCGAGTCACCGCTCGAGACTGAGGCGAGGCTCGCGTGCATCGACGACGGCATCCCACCCGACGAGCTCCAGGTGGAGATCTGCGACGCAGACGGACAGCTCCTCGGTCGCGGCGACCTCGGCTGGCGCCTGCGCGACGGGCGCTGGCTGCTGGCCGAGATCGACGGCCGGAGCATCCACGACGCGCCCGCCGCGATCTACCACGACCGCTTGCGCCAGAACCGGCTGGTGGCGTCGGGCCGAGTCGAGCTCCTCCGGTTCACAAAGGCGGACCTCGGGCCGCACGGTGTCCTGGTCACGACGATCCGTGCCGCGCTGGTCGCTGACGCGTCGAACCACCGTCGCTCCGCCTGACCCCGCCACGACCGCACTCGCCAGCCTCGGCGCCAGCCACCCGCCAACGCTCCATCTCCCCCAGCAGCCCGCCCCCCGCCGACAGCAATCGGCGGCCGACCCTCAAGTTGTGGGCGATCGGAGGGCCGAAACTGCTCACAACTTGAGGGTCGGCGGAGGGATCGGCCCACAACTTGAGGGTCGGCGGGCGGGGGCCCGGGGGCAGGGCTTGGGCGGGAACGGGTCGGAGGGACGTGATAGGACAGCAGGGTGACTGACGCCGCCAACGAGCCAGCCGTGTCCGAAGCCGCCACCCCGTTCCACGATCTCGAGCAGTACGTCGCGATCCCACGGGTCTCGGGGCTCAAGCTGTCCCCCGACGGGACTCGCCTCGTCACCGCGGTGGCGACCCTGAACACCAAGGGGACGAAGTACGTCACCGCGCTGTGGGAGGTGGACCCGGCGGGTGAGCAGCCGGCGCGTCGCCTGACGCGGTCGGCGAAGGGCGAGTCGAGCGCGGCGTTCACGCCGTCGGGGGACCTGCTGTTCACGAGCGCGCGCCCGGACCCGGACGCGAAGGAGCAGGACGACGAGGCCCCTCCGGCGCTGTGGCTGCTGCCCGCGGACGGCGCCGAGGCGCGCGTGATCGCGGACCGCGCGGCCGGACTGGGTGGCGTGCGCGTCGCGCGGGATGCGGGGACGCTCGTCGTCGGCTCGGACGTGCTCCCGTCGGCCACCGACGCCGAGCACGACGAGAAGCTCCGCAAGGCCCGCAAGGACAAGAAGGTCGCGGCGATCCTGCACGACGGCTACCCCGTCCGGTTCTGGGACCACGACCTCGGCCCTGACCAGCCGCACCTGTTCACGAGCGGCCTGCCCGACGCGGTGACCGCGCCGCTCGCCGCAGCGAAGGACCCCCGGCTGACCCTGAACGACGCCACGCCCGGCGCTCGGGCAGCGCTCGTCGAGCAGGGGTACGCGATCAGCCCGGACGGCGCGACGATCGTCACGGGCTGGGCGGTCCCGCAGGCCCGCGGCGCGCTGCGCGCCCGGCTCGAGGCGATCGACGTCGCGACCGGGCAGCGGCGCACGCTCGTGGACGACGAGGGCGCCGACGTCGGCGGCCCCGAGATCAGCCCCGACGGCCAGTGGGTGGCGTACTGGCGCGAGTCGATCTCGACGCCCTACCAGGCGCCCGTGGTGCGGCTGGGGGTCGTTCCGCTCGCGGGCGGCGACGCGCGCGTGGTCGCCGACGGCTGGGACCGCTGGCCGGCGAGCCTGACGTGGTTGCCGGACAGCAGCGGGCTGCTCGTCACGGCGGACGACGACGGGCGCTCCCCGGTCTTCCGCGTCGACCTCGCGACCGACGAGGTGACGCGCGTGACCAGCGACGACGCGTCGTTCACGGACGTGCAGGTCAGCGCCGACGGTGCCACGGCCTACGCGCTGCGCGCGTCGTACGCGGCCCCGAGCGAGCCCGTGCGGATCGACCTGGCGAGCGGGAAGACGACCGTGCTGCGCAGCCCCGTCGAAGCGCCCAAGCTCCCGGGTCGGCTCACGGAGGTCGAGACGACCGTCGAGGACGGCCGCCGGGTGCGGGCCTGGCTCGCGCTGCCGGACGCCGACGGCCCCGCGCCTCTGCTGCTGTGGATCCACGGCGGGCCGCTGGGTTCGTGGAACGCGTGGTCGTGGCGGTGGAACCCGTGGCTGCTCGTCGCGCAGGGGTACGCGGTGCTGCTGCCCGACCCCGCGCTGTCCACCGGATACGGGCAGGACATGATCCAGGCGGGCTGGGGCTCGTGGGGCGCGGCGCCGTTCACCGACCTCATGGCGATCACCGATGCCGTCGTCGAGCGCGACGACATCGACGACACGCGCACCGCCGCGATGGGCGGCTCCTTCGGCGGGTACATGGCGAACTGGGTCGCCGGGCACACGGACCGGTTCCGGGCGATCGTCACGCACGCGAGCCTGTGGGCCCTCGACCAGTTCGGCCCGACGACGGACGCGGCGTACTACTGGGCGCGCGAGATGACCGAGGAGATGGCGCTCGAGAACTCGCCGCACCGGTTCGTCGAGAACATCGTGACCCCGATGCTCGTGGTGCACGGCGACAAGGACTACCGCGTGCCGATCGGCGAGGGCCTGCGGCTCTGGTACGAGCTGCTCTCGGCGAGCGGGTCCCCGGCGGACGACGAGGGTCGCAGCGAGCACCGGTTCCTGTACTTCCCGGACGAGAACCACTGGGTGCTCAGCCCGCAGCACGCGATCGTCTGGTACCAGGTCGTGCAGGCGTTCCTGGCCCAGCACGTGCTGGGCGAGGACGGCGCCGAGTACCCCGACATCCTCGGCTGAACGGGCGACCCGGCTCGGCTCGAGGTGCGAGGTCGGGCCACGGCAGGGAGGCTCGAAGGTCTGAGCCGGCGTCCCCCGCGCCGGCCCGAGGCAAGGAGATCCCATGGGTATCGGTGGTGGCATCGCCCTGATCGTCATCGGCGCGATCCTGTCCTTCGCGGTGAAGGACTCGGTCGACGGCGTCAACCTCGAGCTGATCGGCTACATCTGCATGGGCGCGGGCCTGCTCGCGCTGATCATCGCGATCGCGATGAACGCGCAGCGCAGCAACACGACGCACCGCGAGGTCATCGAGCACCGCGACGTCCCGCCCGCGCCGCCGCAGGCGTAGCTACGTCCGCAGGGCCCCGCGCACGATCGAGTCGCCCGAGTGCGCGGGGTTCCCGTCGAACTGCTCCTGCGAGACGTCGACCACCGGGAACTCGGCGAGGTCGAGGCCCGTGGGCAGGTCGAAGCGGCCCGACGAGCCGTCGAGCGTGCCCACGCTGACCAGCCCCTTCGCATCGGGCGTCAGCAGCCAGACCTCGCGGAACCCCGCGGGCGTCGACCGCTCGTCGACGTCGACGACGAGCACGCGAGAGCCGTCGCGCGTCGTCTCGACCTTGGCCGTCCCGGCAGCGTCCCAGCCGGGCAGCGGCTCGAGCGTCGCGGTCGCGACGACGTCCTTGGTGCGATCGTCGCGCGTCAGGGCCCAGCCCACGCCCACGCCGCCGATCACGATGCCGGCGGCCGCGGCTCCGGCGATCCAGCCCCAGGCGCGCGGCCTGCGGCGCTGGATCGGGACGACGTCGCCGGGGCTCGCCGGCTGAGCGGCGGCCGGGGCGTCGAGCACGTCGGCACCGGGCGAGTCGACGTCGGACGAACCGGCACCCGACGAACCGGCGACGGACGCGCCGGCCCCCGCCACCTCAGCGGGCGTCAGATCGAGCTCGGCCGCGATGCGATCCCAGACCTCCGCGCGGGGCGGGACGAGCGTGTCCTCTCCGGTGCGTGCGAGACCCACGACGTCGGCCAGCGCGGCGACCTCGTCGCCGCACAGCTCGCACTCCTGCACGTGGGCACGGTCGGCGGCGGTGCCGGCCTCCTCGCCGAGAGCGAGCAGCGCGAGCACCTCGTCGTCCACGTGGAACTCATCGAACGGCACCGTCCACCTCCCATCGGTTGCGCAGCCGAGCGAGACTACGCCGCACGTGGCTCTTGACGGTGCCGAGCGGCAGGTCGAGCCGGGTGGCGATCTGGTCGTGCGTGAGGTCCTCGTAGAACGCGAGGCGCAGGATGGTGCGCTGCGGGTCGCCGAGGCGGGCGAGCTCGTCGGCGACGACGACCCGGTCGACCACGCGGTCGTCAGCGTCGGGCACGTGTGCAGCAGCGGGTTCAGCTGCTGCGAGGAGCCGCCGGTCACGCGAGCGGCGCTCGTGCGCGTCTGCCACGGCGTGCCGCGTGATCCCGACGAGCCACGCGGGCAGCCGCGACCGGCTCGGGTCGAAGCGGGCCCGCCCGCGCCACGCGTCCACGAAGACCTGCTGCGTGACCTCCTCCGCATCGGCGACGGTGCCGAGCGAGCGCAGCGCGATGGTGTGGACGAGCGCCGACCAGCGCCGGTAGGCCTCGCGGATCGCGTCCTCGTCGCCTGCCGCGAAGGCGACGCCGAGCTCTTCGACGCCCTCGCCGTCGGCGTCGGCTCGATGCGTCGGCACGCGCGCCGGAGCGTCCGACCGCTCCGGGCCGCTACCGGTCACGCAGGTCTCCTCGTCGTCCGGCGTCGTCGTTCCCCGGGCCGCGGGGGGCTCGTCCATGGCGACCACCGCGAGCACGACTCAGCCACCGGTCGGGTCTGCCGTGACGACGACGTTCTCCGCATAGTGCCTGATCTTGGGCTGCCACGCCCCTCCGCACGTGACCAGCACCAGCCGGGACCGGCCCGTGCGGTCGAACCAGTCCCCGACGGGTGCCTCGCTCTTGGGGATCTTCTCGATCGAGGTGACGACGTAGCGGTGGGCGACCCCGTCGGACGTGGTGACCACGACTCGCGCCCCGTCGCGGACGTGCCGCAGGCGCGCGAACGGGCCGATGCCGCTGACCCACGAGTCGACGTGTGCCGCCAGCACCGTGCTGCCCGCGTCGTCCGGCGCGGATCCGAACCGGTACCAGCCCACGTCGGTCGCCTTGGGCGGGATCGACATCGTCCCGTCGTCGGCGACGCCCACCGGCAGCACCGCCATGTCGATGTCGAGGCTCGGGATCTCGAGCCGCTCGGGCGGTCGCACCACAGCCGTCGCCGGCCCGGTCGCGTCCCGCACGGGAACGGCCTGCGCCGCGGCGGCGGCGGCCGGCCCAGGCGCAGAGGCGCGCGAGGTTGGCGCCGACGACACCACCGGCGCGGGCTCCTGGGCGCTGCTCGAGGTGCAGGCCGCGAGGAGCCCGGCGAGCAGGGCGCCGGTCAGCGCCCCGCCCGCGCGGTGGTGTCGTCGTGCCATGGTCGGCGGGGCTCAGCGGTCGGCGCCGGCGCGTCGACGCGAGGCGATCGCGAGACCCGCGACGCCGAGCGCCGCGAGCACGCCGAGCGCGTACGGCCACGCGGGCGTGCCGCCGTCGTCGTTCACCAGCCCGACCTGACCGGCCTGGACCCCGGACGGGTTGCCGTGCAGCCCGTCGATCACCTGCGTCGCGAGCGCGAGCGTCGAGGGGTCGGCGGTCGCGTCGCCCCACGCGTACAGGATGGTGCTGGTGCCCTCGACGACCTTCACGTCGGCCGGGCCGAGCAGCGCGGGCTCGGTGGTCCCCGTCGCGACGACGCTCGCGGACACCGTCCCGGCGGGGAGGTCGAGCACCTTCTCGTCGGGGTTCTCGAGGTTGGTGATCACGGCGTCCGTGCCGGCCAGGACGTCGACCCCGGGTGCCGCGGCGACGTGCCGGACGGTGAGACGACCCTCGCCGGCCTTGGTCGTCGAGGTGTCGTTGGTGAAGAGCGTCGCCGTCGGCTTGCCGTCCGCGTCGAGGTGGGCGACCGCGGTGTAGCTCTTGCCGGCGGCGAGCGTGAGGTCCACGGGGCCGATCGCGGGGTCGCTGTCGTCCTTCGCGTCGGACGTGGTGATCGCGACCGTGTACGTGCCCGCCGCGAGGGGGAGCGGTCCGGCGAGCTTGCCGGGCTTGAAGTCGTCGAGCGTGAGCTTGCCGTTGACGTAGACGTCCACGGTGAGGCCCGGCACGCCGTGCAGGACGGAGAGCTGGGCGTCGTCGGCGGCCGATGCCGGTCCGGCGGCGACGATCGCCAGGCCGAGGGCCGCGGCGAGAGAGCCGGCGAGAAGTCGAGCGCGCATGGTGCGTCCTTCCATCGATCGACGCCGGGATGGCGCCTGACACCCCTCCTTCCCGTCCAGGGCCGCGCGCGGATGCACCCGCTGGGGTAGGCAAGCCTTACCTTTGTAACGTAGGCTTCCTGACACATCGTCACCAACCAGGAGCGCACGTGACCACCACCGCAGTCCGGATCGCCGACGACGCGACCGCCACGCCCTTGTCCCGCGCGCTGCGCGAGGGCACTCGTGCCGAGCACGAGAGCGCGGAGAGCACCGGCTTCGTCGAGCAGCTGCTCGGCGGGCACCTCGACCGCGCGGCGTACACGTCTCTCGCCGTCCAGCAGCTCGCGGTCTACACCGCGCTCGAGCGGGCCGGCGCGCGCCTCGCGGCGGCGGGTGCGGACCACGGGCTCGTGTTCGCCGAGCTCACGCGCGTGCCCGCGATCGAGCGCGACCTCGCCTACCTGCTCGGCGAGGACTGGCGCGCGAACGTGGCCTACGTCCCCGCGACCCTCGCGTACGCGGCCAGGCTCGAGGCCTGCGGCGACGACCTGTCGCTGTACGCCGCCCACGCCTACACGCGCTACCTCGGCGACCTGTCCGGAGGGCAGATCATCAAGCGCATGATGCAGCGGCACTACGGATTCGAGCAGGACGGGATCGCGTTCTACGACTTCCCCGAGATCCACAAGCTCAAGCCGTTCAAGGACGTCTACCGCGAACGCCTCGACGCTCTCCCGCTCGACGCGGACCAGCGCGAGGCCGTCGTCGAGGAGGCGCGCGTCGCATTCCGGCTGAACCAGGCGGTGTTCACGGAGCTGGGGGCGCTTCGTTCGCGGGGGTGACCCGTTGCGCGCGGACGGGTGACGTCCGCCGATCAGTCGTGAGAATGGGTCGTGCGCGGAGCATTCAGGCGCGATGATGGCTCGGTGACACGACGAGCGGCGGCATCGCCGGGTGCGCGCGCGGGCCGTCGCTCCGCGGCGGCCCTCGTCGGCGTGCGGGGGCTCGCCCTCGCAGCGCACCGGCTCGACCGCTGCCGCACCCTCGACGACGTCCAGCAGGCGACCTCGCGGATGGGTGTCGAGGTGCTGGGCGCGGCCCGCGTCGCGTTCTGCCGCATCGAGCAGGACACGTGCCGCATCCTCGAGATCACCCCGCAGCCCACCGACCCGCGCATGCTCTGGATGGTCCGGTCCTCCTACCGGGCAGACGACCGCCCCGCGCTGCGCGCGCTCATCAGCGACCGCACGAGCTGGGTCGCGCACTCCGTCGACCTGGAGGGTGCACCCGTCCAGCCGGGTGACGCCGAGGCCGGTGACGCGGTCGAGATCGCGACGCTCGAGGAGATCGCCGCCGACTCCGGGCTCGCGGCGCCCATCATCGTCAACGGTGCCGTGTGGGGTCAGATCTACGCGGTCAAGGGCCGCGGCGGCGGCCTGTTCACCCTCGACGACGTGGCCCGCGCCGAGGTGCTCGCGGCCCTTGCCGCCGGCGCCGTCGCGCGCGTCGACCTCGAGGCCCAGGTGCGACACCTCGTCGCCGACGACCCGCTCACGGGCCTCGCGAACCGGCGCGTCGCGGACGCCGTGGCCGAGGCCGCGCTCGAGGGCGGCGACGAGACGTGCATCGTGATGTGCGACGTCGACGGCCTCAAGCGCGTCAACGACCAGATGGGCCACGACGCGGGCGACGACCTGCTCCGCAGCGTGGGCGACGTGCTGCGCCGCGTGGCCGACGCCCTCCCGGGCACGACCGCGGCGCGCATCGGTGGAGACGAGTTCGCGCTCGTGACCGTCGGGCGCAAGCGCTCGGAGGTCGCCGAGACGATGTCGACGACGCTCGCGATGTACCCGCTGCCGCACGGCGCGGCGATCTCCTACGGCGTCGCGTCGACCGCCGTCTCCGGCCCCGTCTCCGCCCGCCAGCTGTTCCGCCGAGCGGACGTGGAGCAGTACCGCGCCAAGCGGGCCCGCGCGCGCCGGCTCAAGGTCGCGACCCCCACCGCCGACCCGGCCGTGACCGCCGAGCGCGTCGTGGTCGTGGGCTCCGCCGCGATCGCCGCGGCCCAGTCGGGCGTCGTGCCTCGCCTGTGCGCCCTCGCCGCGGCCGTCACCGAGACCATGGGTGGCTCGGCCTGGGCGGTGCTCATGAAGCGCGGCGACGACGATGCTGCAGCGGTCGCGCGAGGCGGCAGCCCGTCGGACCTCGAGCACGACCAGTCGACGACGCGCCTCGAGCACGGCCCGTGGGTCGTCGAGTTCGGCGTCTCGTCGACCGCGGCCGGCGGCGACGTGGTCACCTCCGCGCTCGACGCGCTCACGGCCGTCGCGGTGGTCGGCGCGAGCTGATCAGCCGTGCAGCGGTAGCGAGAGCGCGCTGGCCGCGCCCTCGACGAGCCTGACCGGCACGCCCCAGTCCTGGGCGTTGAGGTGGCACGCCGGGTACTCGATCGACGGGTCGTCGTCGCAGCTCGCCGCGTGCGCGGTCACGTGCAGCACGCCCTCGGCGACGGCCGGGTTCAGGTGCAGCACGCGGGTCAGCGGCACGTCGTCGCCCGCGCCGGACAGCAGCAGCTCGGCCGGGGTCGACGAGACCTGCAGACGCGTGGACGGACCGAACCGGTCGTCGTACTTCTGGCCCGACGCGGGCGTGAACACGACGTCGAGCGCGATCTCGCCGGGTGCCAGGTCGGTGACCGGGCGCTGCGTGCGGTGCGTCCCGCCGTCCACGTGCTCGCCGACGACGAGCGGCACACGCGTGATGCGGTGCGCGGCCGACTCGACGACGAGCAGCGCGTCGGGCAGCACGACGAAGCCGCTCGGCTCGGCCAGCCCGGTCGCGACCGTCGTGACCTCGCCGTCGGCGTACCGGCGCACCGCCCCGTTGTAGGTGTCCGCGACGACGACCGACCCGTCCGCGAGCGCCGCGACGCCCAGCGGGTGCTGGAACCGGGCCTCGTCCGCGGGGCCGTCGCGGTGGCCGAAGTCGAACAGCCCCTCGCCGACGGCGGTGTGCACGGTGCGGTCGGCCGGGTCGAGCCAGCGCAGCGCCGACGTCTCCGAGTCCGCGATCCACACGCGACGGTCGGGGCCGACCGACAGGCCGGACGGCTGCGCGAACCACGCCTCGTCGCCAGGGCCGTCGAGCAGGCCCTCGTTCATGGTCCCCGCGAGGGGCTGGATCGATCCCTCCTTGTCGTCGAAGGCCCAGAGCGTGTGGTTGCCGGCCATCGCGACGACGAACGCCGCCAGGTCCTGCGACCACGCGACGTCCCACGGGGAGGACAGCTTGTAGTGCTGTGGCCCGCTCAGGAACGGCCCTGCGGGAGGCTGCGGGTCGGCCCCGATGTTGATGGTCAGCGTCGAGAACCCGCCGCCATCTGACCAACCGGGCAGCGTGAGCGTCGTCCCGCCCGTCGGCGCAGCTGGTTCGTCCCACGGCAGCACGTTGTCCGCCGCGCCCACCATGTACTGCTCGCCGGTCCCGGCCACCGTGGTGACTGCTCCGTCGGACAGCCGCACCCCGCGCAGCGCGTGGTTGACGGTGTCGGCGACCAGCACGTCGTACTCGAGCCACGGCCGCAGCTCGTCGGGCACGAGGCACAGCCCGTTCGGCTCGTTGAAGCGAGCCTCGTCGGGACCGCCGTCAATTAGCCCGCGCGAGCCGCTGCCGATCCGTCGCACCAGGGTCTCGGCGTCGGGTGCGAGCTCGGCCAGCGAGTGGTGACCCGCGTCCGCGACGAGCAGGTTGCCGTTCGGCAGGGCGACCGCCTTCGCGGGGAAGCGCAGCGTGCCCGCGCTCGGCTCGGGAGCGACGTACGGCCCAGAGCCCCGGTGCAGCGTGCCCTTCGCGTCGTGCTCGGCGATGAGGTCGCGCACCAGGATCTCGACGTTGTTGCGGTGCCCCTCGCCGGCCATCTGCGCGACGACGTACCCCTCGGGGTCGATCACGACGAGGGTCGGCCAGGCCCGCGCGGTGTACGCCGACCAGGTCACCAGGTCCGGGTCGTCGAGCACCGGGTGCCGCACGTCGTACCGCTCGACGGCCGCGGCCAGCGCGACGGGGTCTGCCTCGTGCACGAACTTCGGCGAGTGCACGCCGACCACGACGAGCACGTCGCGGTGCTGCTCCTCGAGCTCGCGCAGCTCGTCCAGGACGTGCAGGCAGTTGATGCAGCAGAACGTCCAGAAGTCGAGGACGACGATCTTGCCGCGCAGGTCCGCGAGGGACAGGTCCCGGCCGCCGGTGTTGAGCCACCCCCGGCCGACGAGCTCGGACGCACGGACGCGGGGCAGACGGGTCATGCCCCCGATTCTCTCAGGGCCCGAAGGGCGTCGAGCGAAGAGCCCCGACAATCCGCGCGTACGTGAAGATAGCGCCCACGTGTGTCACGATCACGAGCGTGACCATCGGATTC
>JBCECL010000005.1:46887-77658 GCA_039207135.1 Brevundimonas sp. | reverse complement strand
CACGACGACCGGCCACCCCACCGGCCGTGGCCCGGCTCGACCTGCCGACGCCCCGCCGACGGCCGCGCGCCGCGCAGGCGGCACGACGCGTCCGAACGGGACAGGCGGCACGGGTGGCGCCGGCGGGACCGGCGGACCGGGAGGCCCGGGTGGCACGCCGGTCGGCGAAGGTCAGCCTGCCGCCAAGCGGCGCCACCGGGGCCGGGCCATCGTCATCGCGGTCGTCGCGCTCGTCCTCATCGCCCTGATCGCCTGGCCCGTCGGTCTCGTGATGTGGGCCAACGGCAAGCTCCAGCACACCGACGCACTCTCCGGCGCGGACGGCACCAGCGGGACGACCTACCTGCTCACCGGCTCGGACTCGCGCGCGGACGGCGGCGTGAAGGACGACGGCACCAAGGGTGCCCGGACCGACACGATCCTGCTCCTGCACGTCCCCGACCACGGCCCCACCGCGCTCATCTCGCTGCCCCGAGACACCTACGCGAAGATCCCGGGCCACGGCTCGGCCAAGCTCAACGCGGCGTTCGCGTGGGGCGGGGCGCCGCTGCTGGTCAAGACGGTCGAGGGGATCTCGGGCCTGACGGTGGACCACTACGCCGAGATCGGCATGGCGGGCGTGAAGAACGTCGTCAGCGCGGTCGACGGCGTGCGGCTCTGCTACGACAAGAGCGTCAAGGACCAGGACTCCCACCTGAAGTGGAAGGCCGGATGCCACGTCGTCGGCGGCAAGACTGCGCTCGCGTTCGCGCGGATGCGCAAGTCCGACGCCGAGGGCGACATCGGCCGCGCGGAGCGTCAGCGTCAGCTCGTGTCCGCGATCATGCACAAGGTCGACCCCAAGTCGCTCGCTTTCCACCCCTCGCAGCAGGTCGCGCTCATCGACGCAGCGACCGCGGCCCTGACGGTCGACGAGAAGATGGGCATCGTCGACCTCGGCAAGATGGGGCTGGCGTTCAAGGCCGCGAACGGCGACGGCGGCATCACCGGCACACCGCCGCTGAGCAGCCTGGACTACCGACCGGGCGGGGTCGGCTCGACCGTGCGGATCGACCCGGAGAAGGCGCCAGCGTTCTGGAAGGCCATCGCCGACGGGTCGCTCGAGCCCGGCAAGGTCGGCGGCATGCCCGGGGCCTGAGCCCGCCCCGGCCGGGCCGTCAGGCCTGGAAACCGATCCCGCTGCGGCCCGAGGAGACGGCACGCAGGCGCTCACCCTTGGCGTCGGCCTGGGCGCGCAACCCGTCCTGGAACGTGGACATCGCGGCCCGCAGCCGCGCCGACTCGTCGTCGGTGCCCGACGCGAGGATCCGCACGGCCAGCAGCCCGGCGTTGCGCGCCCCGCCCACGGACACGGTCGCCACGGGCACGCCCGCGGGCATCTGCACGATCGACAGCAGCGAGTCCATCCCGTCGAGGTAGGCGAGCGGCACGGGCACGCCGATGACGGGCAGCGTCGTCACAGAGGCGAGCATGCCGGGCAGGTGCGCGGCTCCCCCGGCACCGGCCACGATCGCCCGCAGCCCTCGGTCCGCGGCCGTGCGGCCGTACTCGATCATCTTCTCGGGCTGGCGGTGCGCCGAGACGACGTCCACCTCGACGGGCACGTCGAACTCCGCGAGCGCATCCGCTGCCGCCTGCATCACGGGCCAGTCCGAGTCGGAGCCCATGACGATCCCGACCAGTGCACCAGCAGCCATCAAGCTCTCCGTCCGTCCGGTGCGGCACCCGCCGCAGGCACATCATCGCGCGTGGCGCCCGCCGGCGTCGTGCACGTCCGGCGACGTGCTCAGGCCGGGGTCTCGCCTCGCAGCAGCGCGGCGGCGGCCAGGGCGCGACGCCGGACGTCGGCCAGGTCGTCGCCCGTGACGTTGACGTGCGCGAGCTTGCGGCCCGGCCGCACGTCCTTGCCGTAGAGCTGCACCTTGGCGCCCGGGTCGGCGGCCGCGACCGCGGCGAGCGCGTCGGTGAGGTCGGTCAGCGAGCTGCCCAGCACGTTGGCCATGACGGTCCACGGCGCGCGCGGGCTCGTGTCGCCGAGCGGAAGGTCGAGCACTGCCCGCAGGTGCTGCTCGAACTGGCTCGTCACCGCCCCGTCGATCGTCCAGTGGCCCGAGTTGTGGGGGCGCATGGCGAGCTCGTTGACCACGACGTCGCCGTCCACCTCGAACAGCTCGACGGCGAGCACGCCCGTGACGTCGAGGCCGTCGGCGATGCGGGTCGCGACGTCGACGGCGCGCGCTGCGAGCGCCGGGTCGAGGTCGGGAGCGGGCGCGACGACCTCCGAGCACACCCCGTCGCGCTGGATGGACTCGACGACGGGCCACGTGCGGGTCTCGCCCGACGGGCGCCGCGCGACGAGCACCGCGAGCTCGCGCCGGAACGGCACCTTCTCCTCGGCGAGCAGCGGGATGCCCGAGTCTGTCGCGGCAGCGAACCAGTCGGCGACCTCGTCGGCCGAGCGCACGACGCGCACGCCCTTGCCGTCGTAGCCGCCGCGCGCGGTCTTGACGACCGCCTCGCCGTGCTCCGCGAGGAACGCGGTGAGCGTCGCGGGGTCGGGCAGCTCGGTCCACCGCGGGCACGGAACGCCCAGCGCGGTCAGCCGGGTGCGCATGACGATCTTGTCCTGGGCGTGGACCAGCGCGTGCGTGCCCGGCCGGACAGCGACGCCGTCCGCCGCGAGCCGGTCCAGCAGCGCGAACGGCACGTGCTCGTGCTCGAACGTGAGCACGTCCGCACCCACGGTCAGCGCGGCGACGGCCTCGACGTCACCGGCCGCGCCGACAGGTGCGTCGACGACCACCTGCGCGGCCGACGAGGTCGGGCTCTCGACCAGCACCCGCAGGTGCACGCCGAGCGCGGTCGCCGCCGGCGCCATCATGCGGGCCAGCTGCCCACCGCCAACCACGGCCACCACGGGAGCACTCACGGGCGCCGAGCGTAGTCGAGCGCGACCGGTCTGGCGTCGGGCGCCCAGGATGCGGGGCTATCCTCGCTGCACCGACGTTGACGAGGAGTCACGAGTGAACGAGACCGACGAGGCGCCAGCGACGACGCGCGCGCCCGGTCCCCACGCCCCGGCGGCGCTGCAGCGCGTGCTGTCACGCGCCCGCGCGATCGAGGTCGCGCGCTTCCTGTCGGTCGGGGCGGTGGCGTTCGTCGTCGACCTCGGGCTGTTCAACCTCCTGCGCTTCGGTCCGGGGCACCTGCTCGAGGACAAGCCGCTCACGGCCAAGCTCATCTCGGTCGCGGCCGCCACCCTCGTGGCCTGGCTCGGCAACCGCCACTGGACGTTCGCCGAGCACGCCACGCCGCAGCGCGGCCGTGAGCTGTTCGTGTTCGCCGTCATCAACGTGCTCTGCGCGCTCATCCCCGTGGGCACCCTGGCGTTCTCGCACTACACGCTCGACCTCGTCTCCCAGACAGCCGACAACGTGGCGACCGTCGTGGGCATCGGGATCGGCACCGTGCTGCGGTACATCGGCTACAAGCGTTGGGTCTTCACGGGCCACCAGCCCTGAGTCCCCGGCGCCCCTGAGCGACAGCGAGGAGCAACGGCGATGAGCACGGTGCGACGCTCACGACGAGCCGCGCTCGTCGCTGCCTCTCTGACGGTCCTGCTCGTCGCCGGCGGTGCCGCCTACGCCGCGACCAGGCGACCGGCGATCACGACGTCGACGCCGACGTCCGCGGCGCAGGTCACCAACATCGACGTGCTTCGCCAGCAGCTGCGCAACTACTACGGCGACCCGCTGGGCACGGGAGTCTTCGGCGCGGACAGCAGCTACGCCAAGGAGGTGCGCGCGGTCGCGCGATCGGGAGAGCGCTGGCTGGCCCGGACGCACGAGGTGCACGGCCGCAAGGCGATCGTGCTCGACGTCGACGACACCACGCTCACGACCTGGCGCACCGTGGTCGCGACGAACTGGGCGAGCGACGCCGCCGCGCGGCAGAAGGACGCCGTCCGCCAGGTCTACCCAGCGACACCCGGCATGCTCCACCTCGTGGTGACGGCCAAGCGCGAGGGCTACGCGATCTTCTTCGTCACGGGCCGTGGCGCCGCGCGCGAGGCCGCCACCCTGGGGAACCTCACGGTGGACCACGTCGGCGTGGACGCGGGCTACCCGCGCCCGACGAGGTTGCGCAACGGCGAGGACGGCCTGTTCACCAAGCCGGCCAAGAGCGACTACCCCGCCTACCTCAAGGCCGCGTGCGCCCACGACCCGAAGGGCGTGTGCACGACGGTGCACTACAAGTCAGCGACCCGTGCGCACATCGAGTCGCTCGGCTACGACATCGTCGCGAACTTCGGCGACCAGCTCAGCGACCTCAAGGGCGGGCACGCCGACCGGACCTTCAAGCTGCCGAACCCGAACTACTTCATCCCCTAGGGCGTCACGGGACGTCGGCCTGGACCAGGACCCCGTCGCCGCGTGCGGACAGCGGGCCGTCGGCGGCGGGGACGAACGCCGCCTGACCGCGGGCCAGCACGAGCGTCCCGTCGTGCTCGCCGTGCACCTCGACCTCGCCCTCGATGCACACGAGCACCCGGGGGCCACGCCCCGGGATGCGCGTGGTGCCCTCGTCGGTGAGCCGGGTGACCGAGAGCTCGAAGTCGTCGACCGGCGCGTAGAAGATCTCCGTCGAGGTGAACACCCGCTCGGGGGCGATGCGGATGGGCGGCGCCGCGACGGTGTCGAGCGTGGCGAGCAGCTCCTCGGCGTCGACGTGCTTGGTCGTCAGCCCGGCGCGCAGCACGTTGTCGGAGTTCGCCATGATCTCGAGCGCGAGCCCGCCGAGGTACGCGTGCACGGTTCCCGCAGGCACGAACAGGGCCTCGCCGGGCCGCAGGGTGACCGGGTTGAGCAGCACCGAGGTCACCGCGCCGGGGTCGCCCGGGTAGGCGGCGGCGAGCCGCATGACGGTCCGGTCCGTGCGCGGAGACGGCGAGCCGTCCTCGAGGCGCCGCGCGCACGCCGCCGCGAACTCGTTGACGTCCGGAGCGGCCGGTCGGGTGTCTGCCGCCAGGAGCCACGAGAACGCCGCGCGCACGCCGGCGGAGCTCGGGTCGGCGACCAGGATGTCGCGCAGCTTGGCGGCGAGCGGGACGTCGAGGCCGGTCAGCAGCTCGGCCGCCCGGCGCGGTGCGCGGAAGCCGACCATCGCGTCGAGCCGCGTCAGCGCGTACACGAGCTCGGGCTTGTGGTTGTCGTCCTTGTAGCTGCGCTGCGGCGACGTCAACGGGATGCCCGCGGCGTTCTCCGCGGCGTACCCGGCCCGCGCGCGCTGGATGTCGGGGTGGACCTGCAGCGACAGCGGCGCATCGGCGGCGATGAGCTTGAGCAGGTAGGGCAGGTGGCTGCCGAAGCGCGTGGCGACGCCGACGCCCAGCGCGTGCTCCGGGTCGGCCGCGATGAACGCGTCGAGCGACGGCCCGTCCATGATGCGGGCGGGCGCCGTCGGGTACGCGCCGAACCAGGCCTCGGCGAGCGGGTGCCCGTCGGGAACCGTGCGGAGCACGTCCTGGATCGCGGTCGTCGAACCCCAGGCGTAGCTCTGGGTCGCGGGGGTCAGCCGGTGCAACGTCGCTCCTCGTGCGGCCGTGCGGCCTTCGTGACGGGTGGGTGGGCGCTCACGCTAGCCGTCCGCCGAGCCCGATCTTCGCCTACCGGGACACCGTTCAGCCAGTGTTCGACGAGGCTTCGCGTGCTCCTCACCGGGGACGCCCGCGACCACGTCGGCCGGTGACCACCGACCCGAGCGGCAGCACCACGTCGGGCCGCAGCGATGCGGGCACGCCCGACAGGAACAGTGCGAACACCGCGGGACGGCGCTGCGCGAGCTCGAGCCGGCCGCCGTCCGCCGCGGCGAGGTCGCGCGCGAGGGCGAGGCCGAGGCCGGTCCCCGCCCCCGAGGTCACCTCGCGCTCGAAGATGCGTCCGGCGAGGTCGTCGGGGACGCCCGTGCCCTCGTCGGCCACCTCGACGACGACCATCCCCGACGGGCCGCCGAGCCGCGAGCGCACCGTCGTCGTGCCGGCGCCGTGCTTGAGCGAGTTCTCGATGAGGGTGGCGAGGACCTGGGCGAGCGCTCCGGGGGTCGCGAGCACCTGGGTCGCGGGGTCGACGTCGACCGCGAGCCTGCGCCCGGCGAGCTCGAACGTGGGCGCCCACTCCTCCTCCTGCTGGTGCACGACCTCGATGAGGTCGACAGCCTCGGTGGTGCCGCCCTGGCTGCGGCGCGACGCCATCAGCAGGTCGTCGACCACGCGCACGAGCCGCTCGACCTGCTCGAGCGAGATGCGGCCCTCCTCGCGGATCTCCTCGGAGTCCGTGGCCAGCATGATCTCCTCGAGCCGCATCGACAGCGCGGTCAGCGGCGTGCGCAGCTGGTGCGAGGCGTCCGCGGCGAACTGCCGCTCGGCCGCGAGCCGGCCCGCCATCCGGTCGGCGCTGCGCGCGAGCTCAGCGGCGACGAGGTCGATCTCCTCGACGCCGGACGGCTCGAGCTGGGGCCGCACCTGGCCGGAGCCGAGCTGCTCGGCCGAGGCCGCGAGGTACACGAGCGGAGCGGCGAGCCTGTTGGCCTGCCAGATCGCCATCGCGATGCCGGCCGCGAAGGCCACGACGGCTGCCGCGACGACGAGCGCGATCACGCGCGCGCTCAGCCAGAACACGTCCCACCACGACACGTAGAGCAGCACGGTGGCACCGACGTCGGAGGTGCCCTGGACCGAAAGGCTGCGCCCCTGGATGCGATCTCCGGCCTGGTACGTCTCGCCGGTCGGCAGTCGTACGACGACCGACGCGTCGATCTCGTCGTCCTTGAGCTCGCCCGTGTACGGCTCGAACATGCGGTCGGTGAGCTCGACGTCGTTCTGGACGCGGAAGTCGACCGTGCGCGCGACCGAGTCGGCCCTGGTCTGCAGGGCCTGCATCTCGTTCTCGCGCACGAGCTGGGCCCCGAGGAACGCGAGCGGGAACCCCAGGAGGACCACCGCGACGGTGACGGCCGCGATGGTGGCCTGCAGGACGCGACGACGCAAAGGTCAGGTCCGTTCGGGACTCGTCGAGCCGCCGGTCTCGAAGCGGAAGCCCATCCCCCGCACCGTCGTGACGTAGCGCGGCGCGTTCGCGTCGTCGCCGAGCTTGCGGCGCAGCCAGGACACGTGCATGTCGAGGGTCTTGGTCGAGCCCGTCGGGTCCGAGTCCCACACCTCGCGCATGAGCGTCTCGCGTGCGACGACGGTGCCCGCGGCGCCGACGAGCACGCGCAGCAGCTCGAACTCCTTGGCCGTCAGGTGCAGCTCGCGCTCCCCCTGGAACGCGCGGTGCGCCGCCACGTCGACGCGCACGTTCTGGGCGTGCACCTCGTCCTCGTCGGACGGTTCGCCGACAGTGCGTCGCAGCAGCGCGCGCACGCGCGCCAGGAGCTCGGCGAGGCGGAAGGGCTTGGTCACGTAGTCGTCGGCACCCGCGTCGAGGCCGACGACGAGGTCGACCTCGTCGGCGCGCGCCGTCAGGACGAGCACCGGGGTGGTCAGGCCGAGGTTGCGGATCGCCCGCGCGACGTCCAGGCCGTCCATGTCCGGCAGGCCGAGGTCGAGCACGACGAGGTCCGCCGCAGCGGCGCCGTCGATCGCGCCTTGACCAGTTCCTTGCACTCGCACGTCATAACCTTCACGTCCGAGCGCGCGAGCCAAAGGCTCGGCAATGGCGGGATCGTCCTCGGCCAGCAGCACCAGGGTCATTCGCCCATGTTAGGTCACGGATGCCTATCGGACGCCAGATCGGCGCGCCCACCCGTGGTCTGACACGTGGCCCACCGGCCTCGTCCGCTGGTCCGACGACGCGTGCGCGACGGCCCCCTACCCTCGGGGGGTGAGCACGTGGGACCGGCTGCTGGCGTGGGAGGAACGCCACCGCTTCGTCGTCGACGCCGCCGGCGCGGTCGCGCTGCTGCTTCTGATGATCCCCACGTCGTTCGTGCTCGGGATCTCGTCGTACTGGCCCCTCGGCGCGCCGCTGTGGTTCACGATGCTGGCGTGCGCGCCGCTCGCGTGGCGGCGCGTGGCGCCCACGGCGTCCTGCGCGGCCGTGTACGGGATCGTGCTGCTGCAGATGGCGTTCATCACGCCGATCGCGCTGCCCGTCGACCTCGTCGTGCTGGTCTCGCTCTACTCGGTGACGGTGCACGGACCGCGATGGGCGCACCTCGTCGCGATCGGTGGCGCGCTGCTCGGGTCGACGATCGCCGCGGCCAAGGCCGCCAGCGCGATCGGCTCGCTCGCGCCCGGTGCGTTCGCCGCCGTGCTGTCGCTCGCGGTGTGGGCCTTCGGCCTCGCGCGCCGCTCCCGGCGCGAGACGCTCGAGGCCCTCGTCGACCGCACGCAGCGCCTCGAGATCGAGCGCGACCAGCAGTCCCGGCTCGCCACGGCCGCCGAGCGGGCGCGCATCGCGCGTGAGATGCACGACATCGTGGCCCACTCGCTCACCGTGGTCATCGCCCAGGCGGACGGCGGCCGGTACGCCGCGCAGGCCGATCCCGCCGCCGCGACGCGCGCGCTCGGCACTATCGCCGAGACCGGCCGCGCGGCGCTCACGGACATGCGCCGGCTGCTGGGCGTGCTGCGGGACGACCCGCGATCCGGTCGCGGGGAGACGAGCGACCTCGGGACGACGACGCCCCAGCCCGCCGCCGACGACCTCGAGGCCCTCGTCGAGCAGGTCCGGGCGAGCGGCGTCCGCATCTCGATGGTCCGCATGGGCACCCCGCGCCCCCTGCCGCCCGGCGTCGGCCTCACGGTCTACCGCATCGCGCAGGAGGCCCTCACGAACGTGCTCAAGCACGCGGGTCCGGAGCCGGTCACCACCGTGATGGTGCAGTGGCGCCCCGACGGGATCACGCTCGAGATCACCGACGACGGGCGCGGCGCCGCGGCGCAGAGCGACGGGCTCGGCCAGGGCCTGCGGGGCATGGCCGAGCGCGCGACGATGTTCGGCGGCACGGTCAGCGCCGGGCCGCGGCCCGGCGGCGGCTTTCGCGTGCGCGCCCAGATCCCCACCGCCAGCACGACCCCGAGCGAGCAGGAGAGCCAGTGAACGAGCAGGTGCGCGTCGCACTCGTCGACGACCAGCAGCTGGTGCGGGCGGGGTTCCGCATGGTCATCGACTCGCAGCCCGACCTGACGGTCGTGCTGGAGGCGGGCGACGGCGCGCAGGCCGTCGCGTCCCTGGCGCCCGCCACGACGCCCGTCGACGTCGTGCTCATGGACGTCCGCATGCCGACCATGGACGGGCTCGAGGCGACCGCCCGGATCACCGCCGCCGGGACCGCGGACCGTCCCGCGCCACGCGTCATCGTGCTGACGACGTTCGATCTCGACGAGTACGTCCTCGCCGCCATCCGCGCAGGTGCGAGCGGCTTCCTGCTCAAGGACGCGCCGCCCGAGGAGATGCTCGCGGCGATCCGCACGGTGCACAGCGGGGACGCGGTCATCGCGCCGTCCAGCACGCGCCGCCTGCTCGAGCACCTCGTGACCGCGCTGCCCGCCGCGGCCGACGCGAGCAGCGCGACCCCGGCCCAGCGCGCCGTCGACGAGCTCACCGAGCGCGAGCGCGAGGTCTTCGTCCTCATGGCGCGCGGACGTTCCAACACGGAGATCGGACGCGAGCTGTTCGTCGCCGAGGCCACCGTCAAGACGCACGTCGGCCGGATCCTGGCCAAGCTCGGCGCGCGCGACCGCGTCCAGGCCGTCGTCATCGCGTACGAGACGGGCCTCGTCCGACCAGGGGACGCCGGCTGAGTCCACCCGGGGTATGACCACGGGCCTCCAGCGACGGGACCGCGGCCCGATGCCGCGGTGCACAGCGGGCACCTAGCGTCGAGGCATCGCCGACGCACAAGGAGCGCCACCGTGAACACCGCACCCCGTCCCACCCCCGCAGCCAGCGCGCGGGGCCTGAGCAAGGTCTACGGCACCGGCGCCGCGGCCGTGCGCGCCCTCGACTCGGTCGACGTCGACTTCGCGGCCGGCGCCTTCACCGCCATCATGGGCCCGTCGGGCTCGGGCAAGTCGACGCTCATGCACCTGCTCGCGGGGCTCGACCAGGCGAGCGCCGGCCAGGTGCTGCTGGGCGACACCGACGTGACGTCGCTCGGCGACGACGCGCTCACGCAGCTGCGGCGCGACCGGGTCGGCTTCGTGTTCCAGTCGTTCAACCTGCTGCCGATGTTCACCGCCGAGGAGAACATCCTGCTGCCGCTCGACCTCGCGGGTGCCAAGGTCGACCGCGCGTGGTTCGACACCCTCGTCGAGACCCTGGGCCTGGCAGCCCGGCTCGGGCACCGGCCGAGCGAGCTCTCCGGCGGGCAGCAGCAGCGCGTCGCGATCGCACGCGCGCTCATCGCCTCGCCCGACGTCGTGTTCGCCGACGAGCCCACCGGCAACCTCGACTCGCGCTCGGGCGCCGAGGTGCTCAGCTTCCTGCGCCGCTCGGTGCGCGAGCTCGGTCGCACGATCATCATGGTCACGCACGACCCGACCGCGGCGGCCTACGCCGACCGCGTCGTCCTGCTGGCCGACGGCCGTATCGCGGGCGAGATCGTCGACCCCACGCCCGAGTCCGTCCTGGCCGGGCTCGACGCGCTGCGCGGCCTCGACTCGGTGGTGGGTGCCTGATGATCCGCATCACCCTTGCCCAGATGCGGCGGAGCCTGGGACGCCTGACCGCCGCGGGCATCGCCATCGCGATCGGGACCGCGTTCGTCACCGCGACCCTCATCGCGGGCGACGTGTTCTCCCGCACGACGACCGACGCCCTGACGGCGCGCTACGGCGACGCCGACGTCGTGATCTCCGGGCCCGATGCCGACTCGATGCTCGCGCAGGCCCGCAAGGCGCCCGGGGTCGAGGCGGCCGCGCCGCTCCAGATCGGCTACGCCGAGGTCCACTCGGGCGACCGCGGCGAGTACGTCACGCTCCTCGCGCAGTCCCCCGTGCCCTCGTTCGACACGCTCGAGGCGACGTCGGGGGCGCTGCCGCACGCGGGCCAGCTCACGCTCCCGAGCCAGACCGCCGAGCGGCTGCACGTCGGCGTGGGCGACTCGGTGCAGATCGCGTACACGCCCCCGGGAACCGACCAGCAGAAGCTCGAGGACGTCAAGGTCTCCGGCATCGTCCGCGATCCTGCGGGCGCCTGGACGCAGTACGGGGGCGTCGGGACGGCCACCTCCGGCGACCTGCTCAGGTGGGGCGGCGGAGCCGGGCTGGGCACGGGCACCGTGCTCGTGAGGTCGACGAACCCGTCGGCGACGGTCGACGCGCTCACGAAGGTCGCGCCGGACCAGACGGACGTGCTGACCAAGCAGCAGGCGGCCGACAAGGCGGTCAAGGAGCTGTCCGACGACGGAACGAACTTCGTCATCATGCTGGTCCTCGGCTTCGCGGCAGTCGCGCTGCTCGTCGCCGGACTCGTCATCTCGAACACCTTCCAGGTGCTGGTGGCGCAGCGCACGCGAACGCTCGCGCTGCTGCGCTGCATCGGCGCCCGCCGGTCGCAGCTGCGCGGCTCGGTCGTGCTCGAGGCAGGACTGCTCGGCGTCGTCTCCTCCGCGCTCGGCATCGCGGGCGGTGCGGCGCTCGCGCAGGCCGCGCTGTGGGCGCTCGACGGCGCCAACGTCGGAGGCACGCTGCCCACGACGATCGTCGTGACCGCGCCGACCGTGCTCGTGCCGCTCGCCGTCGGGACCCTGGTCACGGTGCTCGCCTCGCTCGTCCCCGCCCGGGCCGCGACGCGCGTCGCGCCGATCGCCGCGCTCCGGCCGGCGGACGCGCCCGCCGTCCGTTCGACCGCGGGCACCGTGCGACTCGTGCTGTCCCTCGTGCTCGCGATCGGCGGGTTCGCCGGGCTCGTGCTGTCGATCGCCGCCGCGCACGTCTCCCCGATGCTCGGGCTGGCCCTGGGCATCCTGTGCGGCGCGGCATCGTTCGTCGGGGTGCTCATGGGAGCCGTGTTCTGGGTGCCGCGGGTGGTCGGCTTCGTCGGCAAGGCGCTGGCCCGGACCGGTTCGAGCGCACGCCTGGCCGCGGCCAACTCGGTGCGCAACCCGAGACGCACCGCCGCGACCAGCACCGCCCTGCTCATCGGCGTGACGCTCGTCGCGCTCATGAGCACGGGGGCCGCGAGCGCCCGCACGTCGGTCACGCAGGGGCTCGACGAGCACTACACGGTCGACGTCCTGCTCACCGCCACGTCGGCGACGGAGTCGAAGGACGGCACCTACGTGCCCGACCCGCTCCCCGCCGGCACCCTGCAGCAGGTGCTCTCCGTCGCGGGGGTCGCCGACGCGGTCGAGCTCCCGACCGCGGTCGTCACGAGCCTCGACGGGTCGATGTTGCACGAGGTCGTCGGTGTCGACCCCGCGCGTGCCCGTGCCGTGCTGCGCGACGACGGTCTCGTCGCCGGTCTCGAGGACGGCGTGCTGCTGACGTCGGACGAGATCACCGGGAGCTCGGGCGTCGAGGTCGAGGCCACGGTCGGCGGGCAGCCCGCGGGCGGCAAGGGACTCACGCTGGAGCTCGTGCACTCGCCGCACCAGCTCGCCACCCAGCCCGCGATCGTCACGCGCGAGACCTTGCACGAGCTCGCCCCCGACGCACCCGCGACGACGATGTGGGTCCGCCTGGCCCCGCACACGAGCGCGGCCCGCGTGCTCAGCGACATCCGCGAGACGGTCGGCTCGGACGTCATGGCGGAGAGCGGCGCGGCCGAGCGGGAGGGCTACGAGGCAACGATCGACCAGCTGCTCGCGATCGTCGTGGGGCTCCTCGGCGTCGCCGTGCTGATCGCTCTGATCGGCGTCGCCAACACCCTGTCGCTGTCCGTGCTGGAGCGCCGCCGCGAGTCCGCGACGCTGCGAGCGATCGGCCTGTCGCGGCGACGGCTGCGCCTGTCGCTGGGCATCGAGGGGATGCTCATCGCCGGCGTGGGCGCCCTGCTCGGCGTGCTGCTCGGCCTCGTGTACGGGTGGGCGGGCTCGGCGATCGTGTTCGGCTCGTTCGGCACGTTGCACCTCGCGGTGCCGTGGCTCGACCTGGTGCTCGTGGTCGCGGTGGCGATCGCCGCCGGGCTGCTGGCCTCCGTGCTCCCGGCGCGGCGCGCGGCCAGGACGTCTCCGGTGGCGGCGCTCGCCGTCGACTGAGAGCAGCTCGGTTGAGAGCAGCTCGGTGCGCGCCGCCGTTCGGGGGGTCGGCGACGCGCACCGAGGCGACCGGCGGGCCTGTGGGCCGGGGACGACGTCCCCGGACGCAGGCCCGTCGTCGTCGTGCCACGCGCGCACCCTGGACCCTCGTCGGGTGCGAGTCACCCTCACCTGGCCGGGGGCCCCGCCGCTCGACGTGCTGGCCGAGCCGGGCACGACGGTCGGCGCCCTGCGACCCCACCTCGCGCGCGCCACCGGTCACGAGCGCTGGCTCGTCGACCAGGTCACCGTCGACGGGCGCCGCGTCGACGACTCGCACGCGATGGGGCACCCTCCGCTCACGGCCGGCGCTGACCTGCGCCTCGGACCCGGCGTCCCGGACCCCGCAGGCGTGGCGGTGCGCGCGCGGTGGCACGTCGCGTTCGTCGACGGTCCGTCCGCCGGGGAGCTCGTCGGGGTGCACGGCGCGTGCCGGGTCGGCGGGCTGCGCGTCCGGGTGCGGCGGGAGCGGGTCCTCGTCCGGCGTCGCGGGCTGTGGCGGCGGTGGGCGGTCGGCCGCGTGATCCGCGACCGCGCCGACGCGCTCGAGCTCCGCACGCGGCCGGACGCAGGCGAGCCACCCGGTCCGCGGCGGCACCAGGTCGCGCCCGGCCGCGTCGAGTGGCTGGCACCGCTCGCAGGATCGGCAGCCCTCGCGGCGGTGACGCGCCAACCCGCATTCCTGGCGGCCGCGCTCGTCGTCCCGCTCGTGACGGCCGCGGGACGCGCGGCGCGTCGGCTGCGGAGCCCGTCGGCCGATGCGCGCGCGATCGACCTCGCGGCTGTCGTCGCACGGTCTGCGTGCGGGGACGCGTCGTCGCCACCGATCGCCGTCGAGGCACCGTGGGGGCACGACGGCAGCCTCGCGGTGCTCGGGTCGCGTGCCGACGCGTTGGCGCACGCTCGCTCGCTCGTCGTGGGGACGGTCGGTTCGCACGCCCAGGTCCCGCTCGTGCTGCTCACGCGCGATCGGGCCGGCTGGGCGTGGAGCCGGTGGGCGCGGGACGACCGCCCGTTGCCTGGGCCCGACGAGCCCGGCACGCTGGTCGTCGTCGATCTCCGCCCCGACGACGCGGACTTCGCGGCGGTGGCGCGATGGCGGCACGCGGCGCCGTCGCGGCACCGCCTCCTGCTCGTCCTCGAGCGGGAGCACGACGTCCCGGCGTGGTGCACGGCGCGCGTCGCGGCCACACCGGGCGCCGGGATGTCGGCCGATCGCGCGCAGGCCCAGCTCCGGCGCGCCGTCGGCCTTGCCTCACGCGAGCGCGACTCGTCGGTTCCCGACGAGGTGGCGCTGGGCGGCCTGCCCTCGGTACCCGTCGCGACACCGGCCGCCGTCGCGGCCGCCTGGGCGTCCGGCGCCCGTGCCCTGCGTCCGCCGATCGGCCGCGCCGCGGACGGGCCGCTGCACCTCGACCTCACCGAGCAGGGGCCGCACGTGCTCGTGGGCGGGACCACGGGCTCGGGGAAGTCCGAGCTGCTCGTGACGCTCGTGCTGTCCGCCGCTCTCCACCACCCACCCGAGCGGCTCGCCGTCCTGCTCGTGGACTTCAAGGGAGGCAGCGGCCTGGGTCCCGTGGCGGGCCTGCCGCACGTGGTCGACCACGTCACCGACCTGGACCCGGCCTCGGCACGCCGGCTGCTGGTCGGGCTCGGGGCGGAGCTGCGCCGCCGCGAGCGCCTGCTCGCCGAGGCGGGCGTCCGCGACGTGCGCGAGCTCGGTCGACGCCACGCTCCGCCGCGCCTCCTCGTGGTCGTCGACGAGCTGCGGGCACTGGTCGAGGACCTGCCCGAGGCGCCGGCAGCACTCGCCCGGCTGGCGGCGCTCGGTCGCGCGCTCGGGGTGCATCTCGTGCTGGCCACCCAGCGACCGGCGGGAGCCGTCAGCGCCGACCTGCGGGCGAACGTCGCGATGCGCATCGCGCTGCGCGTCAACGACGAGGCCGACTCGCTCGACCTCGTGCAGACCACCGCGGCGGCGGCGATCTCCCCCGCAACGCCCGGCCGGGCGCTTCTGCGCACAGGCGACGGCGTGGTCCGCACGCTGCAGACCGCACGGGCGCTCGCCGCACGCCGTGGCGGCCCGGTCCGCGTCATGCCGCCCGCGGACGGCCCCGTGTGGCGGCTGCCGGCGGCGGTGAGCGCGGTGCCCGACGACGTCGGCCGCTGGGTCGCCGCCGCGAAAGCCGCCGCGACCACGCGGCCCGACGTGCCGTGGCTCCCCGCCCTTCCTCCCGAGGTGCGCAGCGCCGACCTCGGGCCCGCGGTCCCGGGGCACCTCCACCTCGGGCTCGGCGACGACCCCGACCAGCAGCGGCGCCTCGTGGTGCACTGGGAACCGGCGCAGGGACACCTCCTCGTCGTCGGCGGTCCTCGCTCGGGTCGCACGACCGCGCTGCTCACGGCCGGTGCTGCCGCGCTGCAGGCCGGGTCGACGGTGCACGCGATCGGCCTGCCCGGGTGGGCCACGACTGCGCTCGCACGGGTCGGCGGCGCGCTCGGCACGGTCGTCGGGCCCGAGGAGCCGCGCGTGGTCGCCAGGCTGGTGCGCCTGCTCACCGACGCGCCGGTCGCGGGCGCGGTGCCGGTCGTGCTGGTCGACGGGCTCGCGGAGACCCTCGATGCTCTCGGCGCCATCGCGCGCGGCGCCGGCGCAGACCTGCTCACGTCCATGGTGCGCGCGGGTGCACGCAACGCGGCGATCGCCGCGGCGGGCGACCCGCGCGGCGCCGTGCTGTCGCTCGCGCCCTCGTTCCTCGACCGCCTCGTGCTGCCGCTGCCCGACCCGACAGCCGACCCGGTCCTGGGGATACCCGGCTCCCTGGCCGGACCGCGATCGACGCCCGGCCGCGGCGTGCACCTGCGCGGCACCGCTGCGGTGCTCTGCCAGGTCGCCGTCCACGACGCCGCGCCCGGGCCCGCGTCCGAGACCGAACGCGCGCGTGCCGCGCGACGCTCAGCACTGCGCCCGCTCCCCCGGGCCGTCGACCTCCCCGTCGACCTCCCTGTCGACCTCGCCGTCGACCTTCCAGGGACGACGCCCGCCGACCGCGCAGCCGCGCACGACGTGCCGATCGGGGTCGGCGGGGACCACGCGCTCGAGCTGACCGCCGACCTGGCGGGCCCGCTGCTCGTCGCCGGTCCGCCCGGGTCGGGCCGCACCAACGCGCTGGCCGTGCTCGCCGCCGGGCACCTGGCCACCGGCCGCGCGGTGACCGTCGTCGCGACCGGCGGGGCCTGGCCGGCCGGGGTGACGCGCCTGGAACCGGCCGGCCTGCCCTCGTGGTCGCCGGCGGGGCTGCTCGTGTGCGACGACGTCGACGAGCTCGAACGCACCGACCCCGCAGCTGCCGACCGGCTCGAGCAGCTCGTGGCTCGGGCGTCGGCGCGGGTCGCCGCGTCCAGCGCGGCGACCACCGTCGCGAGCGCCTACCGCGGGCCGCTGGCCGCGCTCGCGCGTGCTCGGCGACGCCTGGTGCTGGACCTCTCGGACCCGGCGTCGGCCGAGCTCGTCGGCCCCGGCTGGGCGTGGCTGACCGACTCGTGGACGGGGCCCGGTCGGGGCGTCCTCGTCGCGGGCCGCGAGCGCCAACCGGTGCAGGTCTACCGGTTCGCGCCGGCGGACCCGCCCTTCTTGCGGCCCTTCGAACCGCCGGCCGCGGGACGCGCGGGGGCTGACCTCGGCTGAACCGCGGGCGGGGGCACCGATGCCGCAGCAGGCGCGCCCGTCGTCGCGGCGACCACCGAGGGCAGCAGCAGCCCGATCCCCACGACGAGGCCCAGGACGACCACCGCGACTCCCCACGGCGTCACGCCCGAGCTGAGCCACCCGAGGGCGAGCACGACGAGGAGCACCTGCCACAGGATGACCGGCGACCGCGCCCAGCGGCGCCCGCGCCAGAGCCCGCGCGCGCATGCGGCGAGCAGCGCCGCCATGCCCAGCGAGAAGACCACCAGGAACACCACGGCGCCGGGGATCTCGGTGCGGCCGCGCACGAGCCCGACCAACCACGCGACGGCGAGGCCGACGAAGGCGAGCGCCTCGACGAGCACGAGCAGGCACACGACGAAGAGCACTGGCGGTCGGCGTTCATCCACCCGACGAGCGTAGGCGACGGGCCGTTCAGAGGGCCCCAACTGGACAAACGCCCAGCAAGGGACCAAAGGCTTTCACAGGTGTGACCAATACCTCACCCGTGATGAAGTCGAAACCTATTCGTAACCCCTTGTGCACCGTGGCCGGGGATGTGACTCTAGATGAAGCACGTCCCCCCACCCCTATTACCACGGCCTGTCGCGCGCCCTGACCACTGGGCAGCCCTGTCGTGCGGCCAAGGAGAGCAAACATGGATTGGCGCCACCGCGCAGCGTGTCTCGACGAGGACCCGGAGCTGTTCTTCCCGATCGGGAACACGGGCCCCGCGCTCCTGCAGATCGACGAGGCCAAGGCTGTCTGCCGCCGGTGCCCCGTCGTCGACACCTGCCTCAAGTGGGCCATCGAGACCGGCCAGGACGCCGGCGTCTGGGGTGGGCTCTCCGAGGACGAGCGTCGCGCGCTCAAGCGCCGCACCGCCCGCCAGCGCCGCGCCGGCTGACGCACCAAGCACGGTCGCCCTCGCCGGCGACACGCACCACCGATGGGCCGGATCGCACCAGCGACCGGCCCTTCGTCTTGCCCGTCGTCAGGTCGCCGACGTCGGCGTCAGAGCGCGCCCCCGTCACGCCCGGAACGCAGCTCGGCCGCGATGACGACCGATGTCCCCCCGCCCTCGCGCGAGCGCCACTCGATCGTGCCGCGCAGCTCGTTCGCGACGAGCGTGGAAACGATCTGGGTGCCGAGGCCTGACCCAGCACCGCGGTCGGCCGGCAGGCCCGCGCCGTCGTCGGCCACCTCCACGCGCAGGTCGTCGCCGTCGCGCTCGACCGTGATGTCGATCGAGCCCGACTCGCGCCCGTCCAGCCCGTGCTCGACGGCGTTGGTCACCAGCTCGGTCAGGACCAGGGCCAGCGCGGTCGCGTCGTCGGCCGGCACCGAGCCGAACGTCCCGTGCACCGTGGTCCGCACCCGGGTGGACGCGGCGGCGACATCGGCGGCGAGCCGCAGGCTCCGGCCCACGAGGTCGTCGAACGGGACCGTCTCGTCGATCGTCTGCGACAGCGAGTCGTGAACGAGCGCGATCGTCGCCACGCGGCGCATCGCCTCGGCCAGCGCGTCGCGCGCCTCAGGCGACGACATCCGCCGGGACTGCAGGCGCAGGAGGGCGGCCACGGTCTGCAGGTTGTTCTTCACGCGGTGGTGGATCTCGCGGATCGTCGCGTCCTTGGTGATGAGCTCGCGCTCACGTCGGCGCAGCTCGGACACGTCGCGGCACAGCAGGACGGCGCCCATGCGCTGCCCGTGCTCGGTGAGCGGGACGGCCCGCAGGGACAGTGCCACGCCGCGGGCCTCGACGTCCGTCCGCCACGGCGCGCGGCCCATGAGCACGAGCGGCATCGACTCGTCGACCGTGGCCTGCTGCTCGATGAGGTCGGCCGTGACCTCCACGAGCGAGCGACCGACCAGGTCCCCGATGGCGCCCAGGCGGTGGAAGCACGACAGCGCGTTCGGGCTCGCGTACAGCACCTCGCCCTCGGAGTTGAGGCGGACGAGCCCGTCGCCGACGCGCGGCGCGCCGCGGCGGGGGCCGGTCGGCGCGTCGGGTGCGGGGAACTCGCCCCGCGCGATCATGCCGAAGATGTCGTCGGCGGCCTCGACGTAGTTGAGCTCGAGCCGGCTGGGTGTCCGCGCGCCGCCCAGGTTCGTCTGCCGGGCGATCACCGCGATCGGGCGGCCCTTGCGGACCACGGGCACCGCCTCCTCCCGCACCGCGTACGCGCCGAACCAGCGCGGCTCGCGCGATCGCTGCGCGACCTGCTCGTCGAGCGCGCGCTGCAGCTGCGGGCGCTGGCCCTCGGGGGCGCGCGAACCGACGATGTCGTCGTAGTGCACGGTCGCGCCGGTCGAGGGGCGCGCCTGCGCGATCGCGACGAAGTCGCCCTCGTCGACCGGGAGCCAGAGCACGAGGTCGGCGAACGCGAGGTCGGAGACCGCCTGCCAGTCCCCCACCAGCAGGTGGATCCACTCGACGTCCGCCGCATCGAGCGTCGTGGCGTGACGGGAGACGAGGTCGCTGAGCGTAGGCACGGGCCCAGGTTAGGCGGCGCACGCGCGCCCGACGAAAGCGGGCCAGGCCCGACGAGGAGCCCTCCGGCCGCGCTAGCCTGACGGCGACCCTCCGCTCCACCAGCCGGGAGAACTCGTGCGCCTCAACCACACTCTCGAGCTGGGCACCGATCCGCGGTCCGCCGCGGCGCTGCTCGCCAGCCCGGACTTCGTGCGCGCGGCCGCGCACGCCGCGGGCGCACAGGTCGAGCAGGTCGACGTGACGGGCTCGCCCGAGGGCGCGTTCACCGTCACGAGCCGGCGCTCGCTGCCGGCCGAGCAGATCCCCGCCCACCTGCGCGGGTTCGTCGGCAGCAGGATCGACGTGCGGCAGGTCGAGGCCTGGGAGGCCGCGGAGGACGACGGGCGGCGCGCGGGCACGGTCGTGGTCGACATCGTCGGGGCGCCGGTGCGCCTGACGGGAGACGCGACGTTGGAGCCCGTCGGTCCGGCCGCGAGCCGGCTCACCTACGACGGCGAGCTGCGGGCCGCGATCCCCGTGTTCGGCTCCGCCGTGGAGCAGGCCGCGGCGGGCGCGATCCGCAGTTCGCTGGTCGTGGTCGCGGACGTGGCACGGGACCACCTCGCCGCCGCCGGCGCAGGTGACGACTCGGGTATCACGCCGTAACAATTCGATAACGCGTTTTTGACGCGCGAGCCTCTGACCTGCACTTACGCCGGTGTGGGATCGCTACCACACCCGTTTGCCGCGCGGCGTCCTTGACACTTCCCACGCACCGGACGACAGTTCACCCAGCGCGTGGGAACGCTCCCGCAACTGCGGAGGGGAGCGCTCCCAAGCCGGGTCCATCAGGCCCACGTCGAGGTCCGTCATCGCAGACGGGCGGCCTTCGACGTTCAGGTACGGCGAAGCAGCCGTCCGACCGACAAGGGAGTCACAGTGCGCAAGACCACCCGCAAGTTCCTGGCCGTCACGGCCGGGGTCGCGAGCATCGCCCTGCTCGCATCTGCGTGTTCCTCCGACGACGGCAAGAGCGACACGCCCGCGGCGTCCGCTTCCGCCTCGGGCGACGCCTCGTCCGCCCCCTCGGACGAGAAGGTCACCCTCAAGATCCAGACGTTCAACGAGTTCGGCTACGCCAACCTCTACAAGCAGTACATGTCGGAGCACCCCAACGTCACGATCGTCCAGGACAAGGCCGCCAAGTCCGACGACGCCCGCGCGACGGTCACCAACGCCATCGCGTCCAACACCGTGATCGACGACATCGTCGCGGCCGACAGCGACTGGATGCCCGAGCTCGTGGCCTCCTCCGACTTCTTCGCCGACCTGAAGTCCGACGCGACCAACGGTGTCTGGCCCGACTGGAAGGTCGCGCAGGCGACCGACGCCGACGGCAAGTTCATCGGCTACGGCACGGACTCGGGCCCCGAGGCCATCTGCTACCGCAAGGACCTGTTCGAGAAGGCCGGCCTGCCGACCGACCGTGCCGAGGTCGCCAAGGCCATCGGCAGCACGTGGGACAGCTACTTCACGCTGGGCCAGAAGTTCATGGACGCCAAGACCGGCGCCGCGTGGTTCGACTCGATCGGCGCTCTCTCGCAGGGCATGATCAACCAGATCGAGGCCCCGTTCGAGGACCCGGCCACCGACGAGATCACGGCGATCGGCCCGGACTCGCAGGTCAAGCCCGTCTACGACCTGCTGACGAGCGACAAGGTGCTGGGACAGTCGGCGCACCTCGCCCAGTGGACCCCGGACTGGAACGCCGCCTTCGCGACCGACTCGTTCGCCACGCAGCTGTGCCCGCCGTGGATGACGCAGATCATCGCCGGCAACGCGCCCAAGCAGACCAACTGGGACGTCGCTGACGTGATGCCCGGTGGCGCCAGCAACTGGGGTGGCTCGTTCCTCCTCGTGCCCGCCAACGGCAAGAACGTCCAGGCCGCGAAGGACCTCGCCGCTTGGCTGACCGCGCCGGCCCAGGCCGCCTCGGTCTTCAAGGACTTCGGCAACTTCCCGAGCCAGATCGCCGCGACGACCGACGCTGCGGTGACCGGCAAGACGGACGCCTACTTCGGTGGAGCCCCGACCGGCCAGATCTTCTCCAACCGGTTCGCCCCGATCTCGAAGCAGCCGTACCGCGGCTCGCACTACTTCCCGATCAACGACGCGCTGGGTAAGGCGTACACGCGAGTCGACGTCGAGAAGACCGACGACGCCGCCTCGTCGTGGAAGAAGTTCGAGCAGGCCGTCAAGGACCTGAGCTGACCCTGCTCTGAAGCTGCCGGGGCCGGGAGCACAACTCCCGGCCCCGGCGGCGCCCGCAGCACAGTCCGCCTCAGCCCCGAAGGACACCCATGACCAGCACGCAGACCCCGCAGTTCGCGGGGCCCTCGTCCGGCGAAGCACGGGACCGACAGCAACGGCGCGTCGGCTTCTCGCAGACGCTCGGACGCTGGGATGTCAAGCTCTCCCCGTACCTCTACATCTCCCCGTTCTTCATCCTGTTCCTCATCGTCGGGCTGTTCCCGCTCCTCTACACCGGCTTCGTGTCGGTGCACGACTGGGACCTGCTCAAGGGGCAGGGCGACTCGGTCGGGTTCAAGAACTTCGACTGGGTGCTGCACTCGGAGACGTTCTGGAAATCTCTTCGGAACACCTTCAGCATCTTCCTGCTGAGCTCGGTTCCCCAGATCATCATCGCCCTGGTGGTCGCCGCGATCCTCGACGCGAACCTGCGCGCCAAGACGTTCTGGCGGATGGGTGTGCTCGTGCCCTACGTCGTCGCCCCGGTCGCGGTCAGCCTCATCTTCGGCCAGCTCTTCGCCGACAAGTCGGGCACGATCAACCAGATCCTGACGAACATCGGTCTGCCGGCCATCGGCTGGCACTCCGAGGTCATCCCGAGCCACATCGCGATCGCCTCGATGGTCAACTTCCGCTGGACCGGCTACAACACGCTGATCCTGCTGGCCGCGATGCAGGCCATCCCGCGCGACCTGTACGAGGCCGCGATCATCGACGGCGCGACGCGCGTCCGCCAGTTCTTCTCGATCACCATCCCGATGCTGCGCCCGACGATGATCTTCGTGATCATCACGTCGACCATCGGTGGCCTGCAGATCTTCGACGAGCCCCGACTGTTCTCGCAGGCGGGCGACGGTGGCGCCGACGGGCAGTACCTCACGGTGACGAACTACATCTACCAACTCGGTTGGCTCAACCACAACTTCGGCCGCGCAGCGGCCGTCGCGTGGATCCTGTTCGTCATCATCCTGGTGATCGCCCTGGTCAACCTCGTCATCACGCGTCGGATCGCATCCGAAGAGGCCGCGGGTTCGAAGAAGCGAAAGAAGGTCCGAGCATGAGCGCCCCGTCCGTCGCCGCGATCGAGCAGTTTGCCGGCAAGGGTGCGGCCCGGAGCGCGGCTCGCAAGCGCAACCGCGCGACTGCCGGGAGCGGCTCGGAGCGGCGCCCGCGCTGGGTCACCTACACCCTGCTGGCGATCGTCCTGGCGATCTCGTTCTACCCGCTGTACTACGCGTACCTGCTCGCGTCGTCGACCGCGGAACAGATCGCGCTGCACCCGATCCCGTCGCTCATCCCGGGTTCGCACCTGCTCGAGAACATCCGGCGGGTCCTGGAGTCCGACATCGGGTTCTGGAAGGCCGTCGAGAACTCGGTCATCATCGCCGTCATCACCTCGCTGTCCGTGGTGCTGTTCTCGACGCTGGCCGGCTTCGCGTTCGCCAAGCTGCGGTTCCGCGGACGCGGTCCCCTGCTCGTCTTCGTCATCGCGACGACGGCGGTGCCCACGCAGCTCGGCGTGATCCCGCTGTTCCTCGTCATGAAGCAGCTCGGCTGGGTCGGCCAGATCCAGGCGGTCATCGTTCCCGGCCTGGTCACGGCATTCGGCGTGTTCTGGATGACGCAGTACCTCGAGAGCGCACTGCCGTACGAGCTCATCGAGGCGGCACGTGTCGACGGCGCATCCATGATCCGCACGTTCTGGAGCATCGCGCTCCCGGCCGCTCGGCCCGCCGCCACGATGCTCGGCCTGTTCACGTTCGTCACCTCGTGGACGAACTACTTCTGGCCGTTCATCATCCTGGGCTCGGCGAACCCCACGCTGCCCGTGGCGCTGCAGCTGCTGCAGGGCACGTTCTTCAAGGACATGTCGCTCATCATGGCCGGCGTCGTCCTGTCCGTGATCCCGCTGCTCCTGCTGTTCATCGCCGCAGGCCGTCAGCTGGTCGCCGGAATCATGCAGGGCGCGGTCAAGGGGTGATCTCCCCCGTCGGCTCCCCGGTGCGTGGTCCTAAGGTGGTCCACGCACCGGGCGCCGCCGCCGCTGGCCACCTCGGCCACGTGCGCCCGCCCACACCACACGCAACGCGTACCGATCGGTGCACGGCATGCTCGACGCTGCCCGCACCTCGCACGGAAGGGAGCCCGGCGTGAACACCGCGTTCCGGCAGGACCAGGCGCCCCCCGTCACGCCCACGCTCGAGCAGGTTGCCGAGCTCGCCGGCGTGTCACGCTCCACCGCCTCTCGCGCCATCAACGGCGGCCTCCGGGTCTCGCCGGAGGCGCAGGCCTCGGTCGACGCCGCCGTCGCCGAGCTCGGCTACACCCCCAACCGCGCGGCGCGGTCGCTGGTCACCAAGCGCACCGACTCGATCGCCCTGGTCGTTCCCGAGCCCGACGAGCGCGTCCTGTCCGACCCGTTCTTCGCGGGCACGCTCAACGGCCTGAGCTCGTCCCTGGCGGACTCCGACATCCAGGTCGTGCTCGTCATCGCCAGGCCCGGCGAGTCCGACCGCACGCTGCGCTACCTGCGCAACGGGCACGTCGACGGTGCGGTGGTCGTCTCGCACCACCGGGCCGACGACCTCGACAACGCCCTGCTCGCCTCGCGCGTGCCGAACGTCTTCGTCGGGCGCCCCCTGTCCACCGAGGCCGCAGGCGTCAACTACGTCGACACCGACAACGTCGCGGGCGGCTCGCTCGCGACCCGCGCGCTCATCGAGCGCGGCTGCCGTCGTATCGCGACGATCGCAGGCCCCGAGGACATGTCGGCCGGTATCGACCGACTGCTCGGCTGGCGCGCCGCGCTCGCCGAGGCGGGCATGGCGGACGACGCCGTCGTCTACGGCGACTTCACGATCGCGTCCGGCGCGGCCGCGGCGCGCGAGCTGCTCGCACGTCACCCTGACATCGACGGCATCTTCATCGCGTCCGACCTCATGGCGGCCGGCGCGATGGGCGTGATCTCGGAGGCGGGCAAGGACATCCCGGGCGACATCGCGATCGTCGGCTACGACAACATCGGCGTCGCTGCGTCCACCGCTCCCCCGCTCACGACCGTGGTCCAGCCCGTCGCCGCGATGGCGCGCGCCGCGGGCGCACGGCTTCTCGCGCAGCTGCAGGGGCATCCCGCCCCGGTCGAGCCGCTGATCTTCGCGCCCGAGCTCGTCCGGCGGGCCTCGGCCTGAGCACCGGTTCCGCCCGATCGGGCCGGAACCGGTGCCGGCACGGCGGTTCCGTCAGGACGGTTCCGCCGGCTGGGTCGCGGGCACGTGCCCGAAGCGGTGGCGGGTGCGACTGATCGCCTGCTCGCGCAGCACGACGAGCAGCTCGCGCTCGGCCGAGGCGAGCACCGGACCGTCGAGCACCGTGACCTGCCCGACGTTCCGGGCGGCCGCCGCACGCAGCGCGGGCTCGCTTCCGCCGACCACGCGTACGCGCCCGACGACCTCGCCGCGCGCCACCCGGTTCGCGAAGGTCTCGTCGTCCTCGACCAAGGCGCCCGGTCGTCCCGCCTGCGCCGCGCTGATCGTGACCGGCACGTGCGCCGTGCGGGCCGCGTGCAGCACCCGGTCCACGTCGCGGTCGGACGCGTCCGACCGGACGCGCAGCACGAGCGAGGGCACCGGGCGGTAGCGCAGGACGTCCGCCTCCGCGCGCAGGCCGCTCGGGTCGTGCTCGCGCGAGAACAGCTGCGACCACGCGCGCGCGTCGTCGGCGTACGCCCAGGCGAGCCACGCATCGTCGTCGGCCGGCACGTCGGACGCGTCCGACCAGCGACCGAGCTGGGCCACGTAGTGCGGGCCGCCTGCCTTCGCGCCCGGCCCGACGACCGAGGCCTTCCAGCCGCCGAAGGGCTGCCGCTGCACGATCGCCCCGGTGATGTGGCGGTTCACGTACGCGTTGCCGACCTCGACGCGCTCCAGCCAGCGCGCGATCTCCAGCTCGTCGAGGGAGTGCAGCCCGCCGGTCAGGCCGAAGGCGACGGCGTTCTGCCACTCGATCGCCTCGTCGAGGGTGCGAGCGCGCATGACGCCCAGCACCGGGCCGAAGCACTCCGTGGAGTGGAACCACGAGCCGGGCCGCACGCCGTGCTTGACGCCCGGTGTCCAGGTGCGCCCGTCCTCGTCCAGGCGGCGGGGCCGCACGAGCCACTCCTCGCCGTCGTCCAGCGTCGTGAGCGCGCGCAGGAGCTTGCCCTGCGCGGGTTCGACGAGCGGGCCCATGGCCGAGGCCAGGTCGGAGGTCGGGCCGACCCGGAGGGAGGTGACCGCGTCCGCGAGCTGGTCGCGCAGGCGCTCGTCGGTCCCCGCCGAGCCGACGAGGATCAGCAGCGACGCCGCTGAGCACTTCTGGCCGGCGTGCCCGAAGGCCGAGCGCACGGCGTCGGCGACCGCGAGGTCCACGTCCGCCGAGGGCGTCACGACGAGCGCGTTCTTCCCCGACGTCTCGGCCAGCACGTCCAGGTCGGGGCGCCAGCCCGCGAACGTGCGGGCCGTCTCGATCGAGCCGGTGAGCAGCACGCGGTCGACCTGCGGGTGGGTCACGAGCCGGCGGCCGACGTCCCCCTCGGGGCTGAGCACGACCGTGAGGACCCCCGGCGGCAGGGCCGAGGCGATCGCGGCCATCGCGACCTGCGCGCAGCGCGGGGTGGCGGGCGCGGGCTTGACGAGCACCGGGCTCCCCGCCGCGAGCGCCGCGAGCACGGAGCCCGCAGGGATGGCCACCGGGAAGTTCCACGGGGGCGTGACGACCGTGACCCCGGACGGCGTGAACGTCGCCCCGGGCACGACGTCGAGCGCACGCTCGGCGTAGTAGCGCGCGAAGTCGACCGCCTCGCTGACCTCGGGATCCGCCTCGGCGACCGTCTTGGCCGCCTCCTCGACCATCACGGCGACGAGGTCGCCCCGGGCCGCCTCGAGCGCGTCCGCGGCGCGCCGCAGCGCGTCAGCCCTCTCCTGCGGCGTCGTGCGCCACCAGTTCGGTGCGACGCGCACCGATGCGGCGACCACGGCGTCGACGTCCTGCTCCGAGGAGACCCGCACGGCTCCGTCGGCGGGCTCGACGCGACGAACCACGAGGCCGCGAGCCCACGCGCGAGCGTCGGCGACCGCGGGGTCGGTGTCCGGGGTGTTCGCGAAGGCGGGCGCGGGCGCCGGGCGCTGGTCGTCACGCCGCGGGGCCGCGGAGACCTGGTGGCGGCGCGCGAGCGCCGCGACGAACGCCGCCTCCTGGGCTGCCATGTGGTCCGTCGGCGCGGAGTCCTCGACGTCGGGGCTCGCCTCGGGGGCGAACAGCGCGTGCAGGAAGTTCTCGCCCGCCGCGTTCTCCTCCAGCCGGCGCACCAGGTAGGCGACCGCGACGTCGAAGTCCTCGTGCGCGACGACCGGCGTGTACAGCAGCACGGCACCCACGTCGTCGCGAACCGCTCGTGCCTGCGCGGGCGCCATGCCCTGCAGCATCTCCACGTCCATCGCGTCGCTCACGCCCCGTGCACCGGCCAGGACGTGCGCGGCCGCCACGTGGAACAGGTTGTGGCTCGCCACGCCGACGCGCAGCACCGCCGCACGGTCGGGGTCGAGCGCGCGCTCGACGAGACGCAGGTACGCGGCATCGACGTCGGCCTTGCTGCCGAAGGGCGCCTGCGGCCAGCCGTGCAGCTCGGACTCGACGCGTTCCATCGCGAGGTTCGCGCCCTTGACGAGCCTCACCTTGAGCGACGCGCCGCCGGCGGCGGACCGTCGGGCCGCGAGCGCGGCGATGTCGTCGTAGGCGGCGAGCGCGTCCGGGAGGTAGGCCTGCAGCACGATGCCCATGGGCGCGGCCCGCAGCGTCGGCTCGCTCGCGAGCTGCTCGAAGACCGCCATCGTCATCGACAGGTCGCGGTACTCCTCCATGTCGAGGTTGAGGAACGTGCCGTGCTCCGCCGCTGTGCGGTACAGCGGCACGAGGCGCTCGGCGACGCGCGCGGCAGCGCCCTCGGTGTCCCACGTGGAGATCTGGCTCGCGATGGCCGACACCTTGACGGACACGTAGTCCACGTCGGAGCGCTCGACGAGGGTCGTCAGTCGCGCCAGGCGCGCGGTGGCCTCCCGCTCCCCCAGGACGGCCTCGCCCAGCAGGTTGAGGTTCACGCGGAAGCCCTGCGCGCGCATCCGGGCGAGGTGCGGGCCGAGGCCCGGCCCGGCGTCGGCGATCAGGTGCCCGACGAGTGAGCGCAGCCGGGCGCGCGCGGCGGGGACGACGAGCGCAGGGGCGATCGGGGCGACGCCGGCACCGATGGTCAGCATGGAGCGGTCGAGCACCGAGAGGAAGGTCGCTCCCGCGGCCGAGCGTCCGAGCGCGCGCAGCTCGCGAGCCGCGACCCGCAGGTCGCGCGGGCGCGCGACCCGGTCGACGAACCGCACGGCGAGCTCGAGTCCCGCGGGATCGGCGACCAGCGCCCCGAGCCTCGCGGCCGTCCTGCGCTCGCTCGCGCGGCCGCTCGACGTCCCGTCCGCCGCTGCCTCGAGCCACCACCGCGCGAGCGCGAGCGCACGTGGTGCGAGGTCGTCCAGCCCGGCCATGGTCCTCCTCGCCTGCGGCGTGCCCGGGATCGTCCGGCCTGCCGCGTCGCCTGCGCGCACCGTTGCGCGCCGTCGATCAGGTGTCCGCGCGGGGTGTGCGCGTCCTTGCCCAGTGTGTCGGCTGCGCGCTGCGCAGGCGAGCGCCCGCGAGTCCCGGCGAGTCCCCAGCGTCCCTGCGGTGCTGCCTCGAGGGTGGTGGCAAGGTGGGACCGCGGCGTGGAGCAGCGTGCCGGCGACGAGGCCGGCCGTCCGGGCCGCTGCAACGGAAGGACACCCATGCCTGACGACAGCACGTCGCTCGCCACCACCCCCGGCGAGTCCCCTTCAGCACTGTCGACGGCGCAGGCGCAGCTCGCCTCCGCCGTCGAGATCCTCGGCTTCGACGAGGGTCTGCACCGCATGCTCGCGACGCCACGTCGCGAGATGAACGTCGCGATCCCCCTGCGCCGGGACGACGGCTCGATCGAGCTCTTCAGCGGCTACCGCGTGCAGCACAACATCTCGCGCGGCCCCGGCAAGGGCGGGCTGCGCTACGCGCCGTCGGTCGACATCGACGAGGTCCGAGCGCTCGCGATGTGGATGACCTGGAAGTGCGCCGTCGTCGACGTGCCGTACGGCGGCGCCAAGGGCGGTGTGAACATCGACCCGTCGCAGTACAGCAGCACCGAGCTCGAGCGCGTCACGCGCCGCTACACGTCGGAGATCATGCCGATCATCGGTCCCGAGCGCGACATCATGGCGCCGGACATCGGCACCGACGAGCAGACGATGGCCTGGATCATGGACACCTACTCGGTGAACATGGGCTACACGATCGCGGCCGTCACGACGGGCAAGCCGCTCGCGGTCGGTGGCTCGCTCGGGCGGGCGACCGCGACGTCGCGCGGCGTGGTGCACGCGGCCGCGGCGGCCCTCGCCGAGGCGGGCGTCGACCTGCGCGAGGTCTCGGTCGCGGTGCAGGGCTTCGGCAAGGTCGGGTCCCACGCGGCGCGGTTCCTCCACGAGGCCGGGGCACGCGTCGTCGCCGTGAGCGACGTCGTCGGCGGCGTGCAGTCCCCCGACGGGCTGGACGTCCCGGCTCTCCTGGCGCACGTCGCGGACGGCGGCCAGGTGGGTGACTTCGAGGGCGGCTCCCCCGTGAGCAACTCCGAGCTGCTCGCCCTCGACGTGGACGTCCTCATCCCCGCCGCGGTGGAGAACGTGCTCGACGCCGAGTCGGCCGGACGCGTCAAGGCCCGCTGGGTCGTCGAGGCCGCCAACGGCCCGACCACGACCGAGGGCGACCGCGTCCTCGCCGAGCGCGGCGTCGTCGTGGTCCCGGACATCCTGGCCAACGCGGGCGGCGTGATCGTGTCGTACTTCGAGTGGGTGCAGGCCAACCAGGCGTACTGGTGGACGGAGCAGGAGATCGCCGAACGTCTCGAGCAGCGCATGGCCGCGTCGTTCGCCGCGGTCTCGACCGTCTCGCGGCGCGAGTCGATCACCATGCGCGACGCGGCGCTCGTCATCGGCGTGCGCCGCGTCGCGGAGGCCCACCAGATCCGCGGGCTCTACCCCTGACGGTCAGCCTCCGGACCGGTCAGGCAGGAGGTTCGTCGTCACCACGCTGGTTCAGACCTCCGGGGTGATGACGAACCTCCTGGGTGATGCCCAACCTCCGGGCTGCGTGGGTCAGCGGATGAGCGGGAGGTGGAGGACCGACGTCGACGCGTCGAGCGTGGTCGGCTGCGAGCCGATCGCGTTCCACACCGAGACCCGCACGGTCCCCCCGCGCAAGTCGCCGAGCGTGCCCGACGAACGCACGAGCCCGACCTGCTCGGTGTAGTGCTCGTCGCCGGGGACGGGGTCGGTCGCGAAGTACCGGTACACCTCGGTGCGGTCCCACGTTCCGTCACCCGTCAGGTCGTAGGCGATCGCGAGGCGCGTGCCGTTGCCGACGGCGGTCGCGGCGTCGACGGCGAGGTCGAACCTCGTCGCGCCGCCCGCCGTCGCGGTCACGCCGCGCAGCGTGAACGTCCGCGCGTCTGCGGGCTCGGCGAGGTCGTCACCAAGGCCCGACGAACGGGGAACGACGATCCGGCCCCCGCTCGGCGCGGATGGCACCAAGGTGCCGGATCCGTCGAGGTAGAGATCGGCCAGTGCGGTCGGTGCGGGCGTCGGCGTCGGCGTCGGCGTGGGAGTCGGCGTCGGGGTCGGCGTGGGAGTCGGCGTCGGCGTGGGAGTCGGCGTCGGCGTGGGAGTCGGCGTCGGCGTCGGGGTCGGGCTGGGCGTCGGCTCCCCCGCCCCCGGCCCACCCGGCGCGCTCCCGCCCGACCACGTCTGCGCCCCGACAGCCACGGTCCTGCCCGCCGGCACCGCCACCATCCGACCGTCGCTGAACGCCACCGTGATCGCCTGCGACGTGACGTTCGCGGCGACGTACGTCCGCGCCCCGTTCGACGAGAAGACCGCGGCGAGCGGGTGGTCGGCGTGCACGCTCGCGTCGAGGG
>JBCECL010000005.1:30010-46787 GCA_039207135.1 Brevundimonas sp. | reverse complement strand
TTCGACGAGAAGACCGCGGCGAGCGGGTGGTCGGCGTGCACGCTCGCGTCGAGGGCCCCGAGCGCCGCGAGGTTGGTGATCCAGTGCGCGGTGTGCGCCCGCGTCTCGCCCTCCTCGACCGGGTAGCCCGGGTGTCCGCGCAGCTGCGCGAGCGCGGCGTCCGGGTCGCCGAGCGCGAGATAGCTCCACAGGATGTCCTGCCACACGGTCGGCTCGCCGTGGTTGGCGGTGACGAGCTCGGCGTAGTTGGCTCGGACGTCGGCGGGTCGCAGGCCGAGGTACAGGTGCGAACCCGTCACGGGCAGAGCGTTGATGCCCTGGATCATCTCGGGCTCGCCGCTGAACCAGGTGGCGTAGGCGCCGCCGTCGCCCCAGATCATCCCGACCGTCGAGTGGCCGAACCCGGCCGGGATCGCTCCCGACCCGTCGAACCAGTAGTTCTGCACCGCTGCCGCCTGCGTGGCGTACAGGTACGCCCCGGCGTCGCGGGCGGCGGTGTCACCCGTCGCCTCACCCCACTGCAAGAGTGCGCCCGCGTAGTTCATGCCCTCGGAGCTCGACTCCTGGTTGTTGCCGGCGTTGAACCCGCCGTGCCCGGAGGCCCAGTCGTGACCGGCGTACACGTCGAAGTCGCGAAGGTAGGGGAACAGCGCATCGGCGCGGTCGTACCCGTTGGCGTCGCGCACAAGCAGGTCGACCATCCCGCCGTAGTCCCTCGCCCACTGCGGGTCGAAGCGCGCGAGGGTGGCCGCGGCCGCCACGAAGTACCCGTAGTGGAAGTGGTGGTCGTTGAGGTCCTGGTCGGAGCCGTACGAGGCGGGATACCCGATGAGCGTCCCCCACCGCCGGTCGTAGGCGAACACGTGCGCCGCCTTGCCCGGGGTCGCGGTGAACCAGTCGGTCAGGGTGTCCCGCACGCCACCGAGCAGCCTGTCGCGCAGGTCCGTGCGACCGAGCTGGTCCGCGATCTCGGCCAGCCGGGTCGCCTTGCCGAGGGCCTTCCCGGTCCAGTACGTGTCGCTCGACGCGATGGGCAGGGCCTCCGCGGTCGCCTGCTCGAGCTGCGTCTCGAGCGCCGTGCGCGCCGCGCCCGACCCCGTCGCGACGGCGGGGATCTCCGGCAGGACGCCCGTGAAGGGGGTGCTCGTCGTGAACGCCTGCACGCCCGTGTACGCCGTCATCGCCCCGCGCGGCGAGACGTACGTCCGGGAGACCCGGTTGCCGCCGGTCGCCGTGACGTACTGCTGCTGGTGCGGGTACAGCGCGACGACGCTGCGGCGCTCGGTGCCCTGGCGCGGCACGGTCGCCAGCGCGTACGTCGTGCGGACCACCGCGTCACCCGCGTCGTAGTCGTACGACGCCTTCGTCCCCGTGACCTCGGCGAACGCGTAGGGCTGGTACGCCCTGGCCGCCTCGACGCGCGCGTCGTCGCTGTCCGACGAGCTCGTCGGCAGCGCGACCACCGAGAGGAACCCGCTCCCCGCGAGGCCGGACCGGGCCGTCGTGGCCGTCAGGTCCCACGTGCTCCCGTCGGGGGCGAAGGCCGCGTAGTCGTGGCCCGCGGCCGTGAACCCGATCGCGCCCGCGTCGCGCCACCAGACGTCGAGACGGTCGGTCGCGGTGAGCACCGCGTCACCGCCCGTCAGGTGGTACCAGCTGAACGGCAGGCCGTGCCCGATCGTCGCGCGCAGGCTGCGCCCGTTGCCCTCCCAGGACGGTGTGACGGTCCAGTCGCTCCAGCCCGCCACCTTGACCACGGGGGCGTCGAGCCCGCTCACCCCCACCAAGACGTCCTGCGAGTACGGGAAGTGGAACTCGCCGATCCCGCCCGGCGTGCCGCTCAGCACGGCCGTGCGCGGCGTCGACAGGCCGAGCCCCGCGGGCGTGGGCTGGTAGGCGACGGGGTGCGCGTACAGCGGCGCGCTCGTGCGGCACTCCCACTTCTTGAACAGCAGCGACGACCACCAGTCGTTGGTCGGCACCGGTCCGGCCGGCGCGTCGTCGGTGAGCGACGACCGCGGGTCGCTCGTGACCGCCGGGCAGCCGGCCGGGGTCTGCCCGACCGGGGTGCCGAGGTAGCTGCCGCTGCCGACGACGTTCACGCCCGGGTCCACGTCCGTCGGACCGGCTCCTGCGGCACCGGCCGGGGCGGTGGTCACCCCGAGGGCGAACGCCCCGACGACGAGCGCCGCGAGCGCGGTCGCGGGCAGGCGGTGGCGGCGACCGCCGGACGTGGGATCGGACGGCATGGCGGGCCCCTGTCACTCGGCGCCGCACGGTCCGGCGACGCGGGTGGTTGCGTCGTCGCACCCACCGAGGCGCGCTCCGGCCATGTCCGTCCCCATCGACTGACAGGTCGCTAGGAGCGCTCCCACAGCCCAATTCATCACCCTTTCGAGTGAAGCGCAACCGGAGTGGAAGCGGTTTCAGGCCCGAGCGGCGGTGCGGCGCAGCTCGAGCACGTCGCCGTCGTCCGAGACGAGGTCGACGATCGACGGGCGCCCGGCGATCGTCACCGCCGCGCTCGTCAACGGGTCGGACGACGTGATGCGCGCACCGTCCGCCGTGTGCAGCGTGAGCCGCCCGGCCAGCAGCCGGTGCAGCGCGCTCTCGACCGCCATCGCGTCGGGCGGTCCGGCCATCAGCGTGGAGACGAGCGGCCCGAACGTCAGCACGTCGCCGTCGATCGACCAGGTGCCGCGCATCCGGTTCACGCCGGCCAGTCCGTAGACCTGCCCGTCGCCGTCGAACGTGAGCCACGGCCGGTGGCCCACGTCGGCTGGCAGCGCGAGGCCCGGTACGGCCGTCACGTCCCACGACCCGACGATGCGCATCATGCGTCGATCATCACCCGCCCGGTGCCGGGCGGCCATCGCCGGCGACCCGTCGGGCGGATGAAACCGCTCGGCCTCCGAACCGCTCGGGCTCTGATCCGCTCGGCCTCCGAACCGCTCAGCCCCGAGGCTGGCGGTCCGCCCACGTGGTCAGCTCGACGCGCGGGCCCGTGTAGAACGGGACCTCCTCGCGCACGTGCAGGCGCGCGTCGGTCGCACGCAGGTCGCGCATGAGGTCGACGATGCGGTGCAGCTCGGGCGCCTCGAACGCGAGGATCCACTCGTAGTCCCCCAGCGCGAAGGCCGAGACCGTGTTGGCGCGCACGTCCGCGTAGCCGCGCGCTGCCTGGCCGTGCTCGACGAGCATCCGGCGGCGGTCGTCCTCGGGCAGCACGTACCAGTCGTACGAACGCACGAACGGGTAGACGCAGATGTAGTCGCCCGCGGGCTCGCCCGCGAGGAACGCGGGGACGTGCGACCGGTTGAACTCGGCCGGGCGGTGCAGGCCGACGACCGACCAGACGGGCAGCAGGTAGCGGCCGAGCGCGCTCGCGCGCAGCCGCTGGTAGGCGCCCTGGACGTCCTCGATCGTCTCGCCGTGCCACCAGACCATCAGGTCGGCGTCGGCGCGCAGGCCGGCCACGTCGTACCAGCCCCGGACCACGAGGCCCTCGTGCTCGACAGCCGCCAGGGCCTCCGCGACCAGCTGCTCACGCTCGACGTCGTCCTCGGGCAGGACGTCCTCGAGCGAGAAGACGGTCCACATCGTGTAGCGGACGGTTGCGTTGAGCGCGTCGGCGTCGACGGGCGGGTGGCTCACGGGTGGATCCCTTCGGTAGCAGGCAGAGGTCAGGAGAGCGGGTCGCTCGAGCAGGCGGCGGGGCGACCCGAGTCGACGCCGTCCTGCCGGCGGCAGCACCCGGGGGCGCACACGCTGGCGAACGCCGGCAGCGAGCCCGCGGTCGCCTGCGGGACCTCGGCCGGGTCCTGCGCGCGGGCGATCTCGGCGCGCTCGACGATGAGGTCCACGAGCCCCCGCACGAACGACTCGCGCACGCCGACCGTGTCTGCCCGCACCGCCGTGAGACCGAGCCCGGCGGCCGTCTCGAGCGCCTCGGTGTCGAGGTCGAAGGCGACCTCCATGTGGTCGGAGATGAATCCGATCGGCGAGATGACCACGGCGGTCACCCCGTCGGCGTGCAGCTTGGCGAGGTGGTCGTTGATGTCGGGCTCGAGCCACGGCTGGCTCGGAGGTCCCGAGCGCGAGCAGTAGGCCAGGTCCCACTCGACCGGGTGCCCCACGCGCTCGGCGACCGCCGCGGCGACCACCTCCGCGACGTCGAGGTGCTGGGCGGAGTAGGTCGCACCCGCGACGCCCGACGCAGCCTCCATCGTGTCCGGGATCGAGTGGGTCACGAAGACCACGCGAGCACCGTCGGGCACCTGCGCGTACGCCTCGACCACGGCGTCGACGTTCGCGGCGACGAAGCCCGGGTGGTTGAAGTAGGAACGGATCTTGTCGACGACCAGCGGGTGGTCCTGCTCGCCGAGATCGGCGGCGAGGTCGTCGAGGGCGGACCAGAAGTCCTCGCGGTACTGCCGGCAGCCCGAGTACGACGAGTACGCGCTCGTCACGACCGCCAGCACGCGCCGAGCGCCGTCGGCGTGAGCCGCGGCGAGCGCGTCGCGCGTGAACGGCGTCCAGTTGCGGTTCCCCCAGACGACCGGCAGGTCGATGCCGCGACGCTCGAGCTCTGCCACCAGCGCGCTGCGCAGCGCGATGTTCTGGGCGTTGATCGGGCTCGCACCACCGAAGTGCAGGTAGTGCTCGGCGACCTCGGCGAGCCGCTCGTCGGGGATCCCCTTGCCGGCGGTGACATTGCGCAGGAACGGCATCACGTCGTCCGGGCCGTTCGGGCCGCCGAAGGACGCGAGCATGATCGCGTCGTACGGGGCGATGTCCGGGGCGAGGTCGGTGCGTGCTTCGAGGCTTCGTGTGGGCACGGACCGATCATCCCATCCGCATCCGTCTCGCCTTTCCCGCCCAGACGTGATCTTGACCCGACACCGCGTCAGCAACGCGGTGTCGGGTCAAGGTCTCTTGGGGGTCCCGGCTTCGCCGGGGGCCGGTCACCCCTTGACTGCGCCTCCGAGGCCCGCGCCCCGCAGGAACATCCGCTGGAAGATGAGGAACATCGCGATCGGGATCATGGTCGCGATGGCCAGGGCCGCCATGAGCGTGCCCTTGTCCACGTTGGCCATCGACTGCAGGTAGACCGACAGCGGCATGACCTTCTCGTCCTTGAGGACGAGGAAGGGCCACAGGAAGTCCTTCCACGACGCGATCACGGCGAACACCGAGACCACCCCGATGATCGGCTTGCTCATCGGCAGCACGATGTGCCAGAACAGCCGGAACGGACCTGCGCCGTCGACGCGCGCCGCCTCGAAGATCTCGCGCGGGAGCGAGTCGAAGAACCGGGCGACCAGCACCACGTTGAACGCGCTCGCCGCCGCGGGCAGCCAGACCGCGAAGAAGTTGTTGATGAGCGAGTCGCCGATGGGCGGGTGGACGATGATCTTGTAGAGCGGGATCAGCAGCACGACGGCCGGCACGAAGAGCGTCGCGAGCACCGCCCAGTTGAGCAGCTTCGCCCAGCGCGGCCGCAGCACCGACAGGACGAACCCGCCCGTGGTCGCCACCAGGATCTGGGTGAACCAGGCGCCGAGCGCGAACCAGACCGTGTTCAGGAAGTAGTGCCCGATGTGGTACCTGTTCCACGCCTGGTCGATGTTGTCCAGGGTGGCCCCGTTGGGGAAGATCGCCATCGGCGACGTCAGGATGTCCTGCGTCGGGGTGAACGCGAACTTCACGAGCAGGAGCAGCGGGCCCAGGCACCACAGCAGCAGCACGAGCAGCAGGGCGAAGTGCATGCCCCGCCACGTGTACTTCACACCGGGCCGGCGCCAGTCGGCGGTCGAGAGCGCGCCGCGCTCGACGTCGTCCTGCTGCTTGCGTCGACGCCGCAGCACGGGCATCAGCACGGCCCTGGGGGCAGCTGCACCAGCGGAGCCGGGGAGTGCACCGGGCAGCGCCGGGGGCGGGGTGGCAGCGTCGGTGGTGGTCACGATTGGCTCCAGGAACGCGTCAGGCGGAAGTACACGAGCGACATCACCGCGAGGAACGCGGCGAGCAGGAGGCTCAGGGCCGTGGCCTGCCCGAAGTTGTTGCCGAGGTTGGCGAACGCCAGGTTGTAGACGTGCAGCATGATCGTCTCGGTGGCGTGGTTCGGCCCGCCGTTCGTGAACAGGAACGGTTCGAGGAAGACCTGCGCGGTGCCGATGATCTGCAGGATCAGCGTGATGAACAGGACGCCGCGCAGCTGCGGCATCGTCACGTGCCACACCTTGCGCAGCACCGACGCACCGTCGACCTCGGCCGCGTCGTACAGCTCGGCCGGCACGCTGATGAGCGCCGCGAGGTAGATGATGACCGTGCCACCGGCGGCGGCCCACGTCGCCTCGAGGACGAGCGACGGCATGGCCCAGGTCGCGTCGGCCAGCCACGGGTACGGTCCCAGCCCGACCCAGCCGAGCACGGTGTTGAACACGCCCTCGGGGCGCGGGTCGTAGAAGAACTTCCACAGCAGCACCGCGACGACGGGCGGCACGACGACGGGCAGGTAGGCGAGCACCGAGTACAGGCCCTTGCGCCTGCGCAGCTCGCTCATGAGCACCGCGCCGATGAGCGGGATCGGGTACCCGAAGATCAGGGCGAGCACCGCGAACCACGCGGTGTTCTTGATGACCGTCCCGAGCAGCGGGTCGGCGAAGACGGCACGGAAGTTGTCGAGCCCCACCCACACGGGGGCGTCGGTGAGGTTGGTCTTCTGCAGGCTCATGACGAACGCCGAGACGATCGGCCACCACGAGAACACCCCGAAGATGAACAGGATGGGCAGAGCGAACAGCAGGGCGCTCAGCCCGCCGCGGCGGACCCACGTGGCCGGGGTGCCCTGGGTCCTGACGCGCTTGTGCACGTTGTAGCCACCCGGCTTGGGCGGCGGTGCGAGTGTGACGGCGTTGTCGGTCGGCATTCGTGAGGCCTCATCAATCTGGTGCGGGGGCCAGTGACGACGCCTGGCCGGGGCATGTTCGCCCCGACCAGGCGTCGCTCTGTGGGGGTCAGCCTGCGTCGATCGCGTCCTGGCCGGTCTTGTTGGCCTTGGTGAGCAGGGCGTCGATGTCAGCGTTCTTGTCGGTGATGACCGCCTGGACCACCGGGACGAGCGCGTTGTACAGGTCCTGCACAGAAGCGGAGGCCTCGGGGACCAGCTTCTGCGTGAACATCACGTCGGTGTAACCCTTCATGTTGTCCAGCGGGACGTTGATGTACTGCATGATCCAGTTCTGCGACTGCTGGTAGTTCTCCTCGGAGAAGATCGGCAGAACGGGCGTCCCGACCGCCTGCGGCGGCTTGGCCTCGGCACGCGTCTTGGCGTCCGCGACGGCCTGGTCCTGGTCCTGCAGCTTGGACAGGTACCACCAGTCGATCCACTTGACGGCAGCAGCCTTCTGGGCGTCCGTCGAGTCCTTGGTGACAGCGGCCAGCGTGCCACCCGTGAGGGCGCCGCCACCGTTGTCCGTCGGGATCGCCGTCAGGCCGTAGCCCCAGTCGGCGTCCACGCCGTTGCCCTCGACGAGAGCGTTGTAGACGTCGGAACCCGACGTGTACATGGCGAGCTCGCCACCGCCGAACGCGGCGTTGATCTCACCCCAGCCGAGGTCGGCACGCGGGAGCAGCGAGTTGTCCTCCCAGCGCAGCGCCTTGAGGAACTCGAGGTGCGCCTTGACCGCGGGGTCGGTGAGCGTGGCGGTGTACTTGCCGTCGCTCGACTGCGTCTCGATCAGGCCACCGCGCGAGTTGGCGCCGGCAGCGAGCTGCCAACCACCGGACGCGTCGAGCGCCATGGTCGCGTAGCCGGCGACCTTGGTCTTGTCGTGGATCTGCTTCGCGTACTGGCGAACCTCGTCCCACGTCGTCGGCGGCTTGTTGGGGTCGAGACCGGCCTTCTCGAACAGGTTCCGGTTGTAGTGCAGCGCGACCGCGTAGATCGACTTGGCGGGAACGGCGTAGATCTTGCCGTCCGAGCCCTGGCCGTTGGCAAGCAGGTCCGGGTTGAACTGGTTGCCGTACGGAAGCTCCTTCACGTACTGGTCGATGTCAGCCAGCTGCTTGTTCTCGATCAGCGTCTTGCCGTCGGTCAGCGGGATCTCGAACACGTTCGGCAGCGTGCCACCGGCGAGCTGCGTGGTGAACGTCGAGTTCTTCCACTCGTAGTCCTCGGGCTCGACCGTGATGTTCGGGTACTTCGCCTCGAACGACTTCACGCGGTCGGCCAGCTGGTCCTTGGCGGCCTGGTCGGCGGTGGGCAGGAGGCCCGCAACCTTGATCGTGACCGGCTCGTTGGCGTCGGCGGTTGCGCTCGGCTCGCCGCTCGCGCTTCCGGTCGGCGTGTCCGTCTTCGGGTCGTCGTTGCTGCTGCACGCCGCAAGCAGGCCGAGGGAAAGGCTCCCGGCCATGACGAGCGCGGTGGTGCGATTGAACCTCATCGTCACTCCTTCGTGAGGTACGTCCTGACCGGTGTCAGGTCCGCGAGGTGGAACTTCGGACTGTTCTGCTGGTCTTGCTGCCGTTCGGGCCAGGGCTACTGCGGGACGCTCCGGATCGAACGGGTGCTGCGGGGGTCTTTCTGGGGGTCCTTCTAGGGGGTGGTACGGATCGAGACAGGAGGGGTCATGGTGTGATGCGCAGCCACACGGCGGTGTCGCGTGGCAGCCTGCCTGCCACGAGCGGGGCGCTCGCGAGCAGGAGATCGGTGTGTTCCGGCAGCTCCGCCGGTTCGTGGCCGAGATTGACGACGCACGCGATGTCGCCCCGCGTGAACGCGAGGACGTCGTCGTCGCTGTCCAGCCACGTCATCGGGCCGTCGCCCAGCGAGGGCTCGGCACGCCGACGGGCCAGCAGGTCCCGGTAGAGGTGCAGCATCGATGTGGCATCGGCTGACTGCGCCTGGACCGTGAGCTCGGCCCAGTTCGCGGGCTGCGGCAGCCATGCCTGCTCCACGCCGTCGGGGCTGAAGCCGTACGGCGCCTTCAGGCCGGCCCAGGGAAGCGGCACGCGGCAGCCGTCGCGCCCCGGGTCGACGCCCTTCGAGCGGTAGTGCATCGGGTCCTGGAGCAGTCCGCGCGGCAGGTCCTCGACCTCGGGCAGCCCGAGCTCGTCGCCCTGGTAGAGGTAGAGCGAGCCGGGCAGCGCGGCGGTGAGCAGCGCGGCGGCCCGTGCCCGGCGCCGGCCGAGCTCCAGGTCCGTCGGCGTGCCGAAGCGCTTCGCGGAGAACGCGAACGAGCTGTCCTCGCGCCCGTAGCGGGTGACCGGTCGCGTGACGTCGTGGTTCGACAGCACCCACGTGGCGGGAGCGCCGACGGGTCCGTGCGCGGCGAGCGTCATGTCGATCGACTCGCGCAGCTGCTTGGCGTCCCACGGACGCGCCATGAAGTCGAAGTTGAAGGCCGTGTGCATCTCGTCGGGCCGCAGGTACTGCGCGAACCGCGCACGGTCCTGGAGCCAGACCTCGCCGACGAGCACGCGCGTGCCCTCGTAGGAGTCGGCCACCGCGCGCCACGCGCGGTACACGTCGTGCAGCTCGTCACGGTCGACGTGCGGGTGCTCCCCCGGGCCCATGTGCTCCGCGTACTCGGGAAGCGTCGCGTCCTTGAGCAGCAGTGCGGCCGAGTCGATCCGGATGCCCGCGACGCCACGGTCGAACCAGAACCGCAGGACCGCCTCGAACTCCGCCCGCACGTCGGGGTGGTCCCAGTTGAGGTCCGGCTGCTGCGGTGCGAACAGGTGCAGGTACCACTCGCCCGGGGTGCCGTCGGGGTTCGTCGTCCGGGTCCAGGTGTCGCCCTGGAAGTCCGACACCCAGCCCGTCGGGATCACGTCGCCGTTCTCACCCTTGCCGGGGTGGAACCAGAAGCGCGCCCGCTCGGGCGAGCCGGGCCCTGCCGCGAGCGCCGCCTGGAACCACGCGTGCTGGTCCGAGACGTGGTTCGGGACGATGTCGATGATCGTGCGGATGCCGAGCTCGAGCGCCTCCTCGACCAGCGCCTCAGCCTCGGCGAGCGTGCCGAACGCGGGGTCGATCGCGCGGTAGTCGGCCACGTCGTAGCCACCGTCCGCCAGCGGCGAGACGTACCACGGGGTGACCCAGATCGCGTCGACGCCCAGGTCACGCAGGTAGGGCAGCCGCTTGCGCACACCAGCGAGGTCGCCCGTGCCGTCGCCGTTCCCGTCGGCGAAGCTGCGCGGGTAGACCTGGTAGATCACCGCACCGCGCCACCACGTGGGGTCGGTCTCTGGTTGGGCGTGCGCCACGGGGAGCTCGTCTCTCGGTGGGCCGACGACGTCGTCGTGGCCGTTGGGTCGATGTACGCGCCAGATCAGCCGCTCATCCGTTCCGCGCTGTGTGCTGCGGGACACCCGAGGACGTCTCTGTCGTGGCACGACACTAAAGGACCGAACGAGATCAACGCAAGAACCCGACAAGACAGTTATCGAAGCGTGACCGAACCGTTGAGCGAAGTAGATCGAAACCCGTCGACCGCTGGCGTGACCCAAGCCACAGTGAGGCGCTTCGTCGCCGAGCATCCCTGCATGCACACGGGTCAGGAGCACGCGCCGGCCGCACCCGTCACCGCATGCGCGCCGGTGCAAGCCGGACGCGTGATGCTCTGCACGCAGGCGAACGGGCGCCGCGGCGGTCATCGCCAACCCCCTGCGAAGGAGCTGCTCATCGACGGCGCAGGAAGTTCGCAGTTGTCGCTTGCGGGTGCGACGGGCACACGCGCGCCGGAGCGCGCGTGTCAGCGGTGTGCGGAAGTGAACGCGTACGTCAGGCGACGGCAGAGGCGGAGGCCGGCGCGGGGCCGGTAGAACCGCGCACGACGAGCTCGGGCTCGAAGAGCAGCTCCTCCTGCGGGACCTGTCCGCCGTTGATCTGGCTCACCAGGAGGTCGATCGCCGCGCGGCCCATCGGCTCGATCGGCTGGCGCACGGTGGTGAGCGGGGGCTCGGTGCAGTTCATGAACGCCGAGTCGTCGTAACCCACCACGGAGATGTCCTCCGGCACGCGCAGGGCGGCGCGGCGCGCCGCCCTGACGGCGCCGAGCGCGAGGGGGTCGCTCGCGCACACGATGCCGGTGACGCCCTCCTTGATCAGGCGCGTCGCAGCGGCCTGGCCGCTCTCGAGCGAGTACGCCGAGCGCACCACGTGCCGGTCGCCGAGGTCGATCCCGAGGCGTGCGGCAGCGATCTTGGCCGCGTGCAGCTTGCGTTCTGACGGCACGTGGTCGACGGGGCCGAGCACGAGCCCGACGCTCGTGTGACCGAGCGACGCGAGGTGCCCGAGCGCCTGCTCGATCGCGACCTCGTCGTCGCACGAGACCCGCGGGAACGGCAGGTCCTCGATGGAAGCGTTGATGAGGACCACCGGCAGGTTGCGGCCGGTGAGCCGCTCGTAGTGGCCGTGCGTGGCGTCGCGCTGGGCGTAGTTGCCACCCGCGAAGACGATGCCCGAGACCTGCTGGCCGAGCAGCAGCTCGACGTAGTCGGCCTCCGAGACGCCGCCCGCCGTCTGCGTGCACAGCACGGGCGTGAAGCCCTGCTGAGCGAGGGCTCCCCCGACCACCTCGGCGAACGCCGGGAAGATCGGGTTCTGCAGCTCGGGCAGCACGAGCCCGACCAGCCGGGCACGCTCGCCGCGCAGCTTGGTCGGACGCTCGTAGCCGAGCACGTCGAGAGCGGTCAGGACCGCTTCCCGCGTCTGCTCCGAGACACCGGGCTTGCCGTTGAGCACCCGACTGACGGTCGCTTCGGACACACCAACCTTGCGCGCAACCTCTGCGAGACGCCGTGACATGCCCGTTACTCTACGGCCCTTGACTGCAAACTGCTTGCAGATCGTTGCAAGCAGTTCACTGCGCGCGTCGACCGTCTGACGTTGAGCAGACGTGCAGGAGATTCGCCGTGCACGGCCGACGCCGGACGCCTACCGTCGCAACCAGGGGGCAAGACCGGGACCCTGTGCCCCCGAGTCTCGTGCCGACGGGTACCGCGATGGACGACGGGAGGGGCCACGAACACCCAGCTGGCAGCCCACGCCGAATCCGGTGGACGCACGCTCGGGCACCGCTACCGCATCGACGCACGTCTCGGCGGCGGGGGCTCCGGCGAGGTGTTCCGAGCCCTGGACCTGCGGATCGGGCGACCGGTCGCCCTCAAGGTCTTCACGCTCGAGGACGCGTCGCCCCAGGACGTCCGCCAGTACGCGGCCGAGGCACGCGTGCTCGCAGGGCTGTCGCACCCCGGTCTGGTCGCGCTGTTCGACGTCGGCGCGGACGTCGATCCCGTGCTGGGGCCGGTCGCGTTCCTCGCGATGGAGCTCGTCGAGGGCGTCACCCTGCGCGAGACGATCGCCGACGGGCCGCTGCCGGCGGCCGTGACGGCCCAGATCGGTCTGCAGCTGGCCGTCGCCCTGGAGCACGCGCACGCGGCCGGCGTGGTGCACCGGGACATCAAGCCCTCGAACGTGCTCGTCGCGCACACCGAGGGCGCGCCGGTCGTCATGAACCAGCCCGTCCTGACCGTCGTGCTCGCCGACTTCGGCATCGCGAGCCGCGGTGCCAGGTCCGGTCGCGGGGCCTCGAGCACGTCGGGCACGGCGTCGTACCAGTCGCCCGAGCAGGCCCTGGGCATGGAGGTCGGTCCGCCGTCGGACGTCTACTCGCTCGGCCTCGTGCTGCTCGAGTGCCGCACCGGGGCGCGCACCTACCCGGGCGAGCCGTTGGCCAGCTCGCTCGCGCGGCTGCTCGGTCCCGTTCCGGTCCCGACGGACCTCGGGCCGGACTGGTGCGCGCTCCTGACCCAGATGACCGCGGCGGAGCCCGGCGACCGGCCGTCCTCGGCCGCGGTGGCGCTCACGCTGCAGAACCTCGCGCAGCCCTGAACCCCGGCGCACCAGCAGCGTGCGTCGGGCAGCCGTCCGGTCGCTAGACGGCCGAGAACCTCGTCGCGAGGTCGTCGGCGATCGTCGCGGTCCAGGCCGCTACCGCACCGAAGTCGCGGTGGTCGCCGTCGCGACCGCGCGCGCCCGCGATGATCGCGCGCTCGGCGAAGCTCAGCACCTCACGGTCGAGCTTGCCGCGAAAGCTGCGGTGGCCACGCGCGTTGATGCCAGCGGCCACGGCGGCGACCTCGTGCGGCGAGTTGGCGGCCGCAGCGGGCTGGGTGGCCAGGCCCGACGAGAACAGCCACACGGGGCGCTCGGCGAGTGCGGTGCTGTTGTCCGCGACGAAACTGCGAGCTGCCGGGAGCCAGTGCCCGGTGTACACGGCCGAGCCGATGACGGCGACGTCGTACGCGGACACGTCGCACCTCGCGGCGTCCGCGTCCAGCACGTCGAGCACGTCGACCTCGCAGCCGCGCGCACGCAGCCCGGCGGCGACCGCCTCTCCGATCTCGCGCGTCGACCCGTGACGGGACGCGACCGCGACCAGCACTCGAACTCCCACGCCACTCTCCCTCGGTCGGACAACCATGGTCCCGAGCGAGATCGGCGCCGGCATGGGCCCGAGGTCCCGTTCCGTCCGGAACGCCCGCCAGGCTCAGGGGGCGGGAATGGTCCGTTGCGCTGCGCGGAGCTTGTCGGTCAGGGTCCGCAAGGAGGCGAGCTCGTCGGGGTCGAGCGCGCCGCCGACGAAGTGCGCGATCGATCGCGCGTGCCGCCGCCCGACCTCGCGCTGCAGCTCGAGGCCGGCCGGCGTGAGCGTGACCGCGACGCCGCGGCCGTCGCCGTGCACGGGCCCGCGCGTCACGAGCCCGTCCGCCTCCAGCCGCTCGACGAGGCGCGACAGGCTCGGCTGCGTCAGCAGGCTGTTCTCGGCGAGCTCGCGCAGGCGCGCGCTGTGCCCCTCGCACGTCGACAGCGTGAACAGCACGTCGTACTCGCGCACGGAGATCGGACCCCAGACGTCGTCGCTCTGGAACCGGCGCATGAGGGCGACCTGCGCGCGGAAGAGCGACTCCCACGCGAGAGCGGCCTCACGCGTGCTGGGTCGGCGCTCGCCTTCGTCGGGCATGTGGCCCCCTCCGTGTAGATGCATACGCATGGACCAACCGATCGACGTCGGGCGATGTTCCCCCGCTACCCTGGCCGCATGAGCACCGAGGGCGAGGACCGGGCGACGTACCTGCTGGTGGACGGCGAGAACATCGACGCCACCCTCGGCTCGAGCATCCTGGGCGGACGCCCCAACCCCGACCAGCGACCGCGCTGGGACCGGATCCTGACCTTCGCCCGCCAGCAGTGGGACCAGCCGGTCAAGGGCCTGTTCTTCCTCAACGCCTCCAACGGCACGCTCCCCATGCAGTTCATCCAGGCGCTGACCGCGATGGACTTCCAGGTCATCCCGCTGTCGGGCGAGTCGTACGAGAAGGTCGTCGACATCGGCATCAAGCGCACGCTCGCCGCGATCGCCGGTCGCGCCGGCGACGTGCTGCTCGCCAGCCACGACGGCGACTTCGCGCCCGAGCTCGAGGCGCTCGTCGACGCCGCGGACCGCCGCGTCGGGCTCCTCGCCTTCCGCGAGTTCACGAGCGGCCAGCTCGCGTCGCTGACCGCACGCGGCCTGCAGACGTTCGACCTCGAGTACGACGTCAAGGCGTTCAACGTGCAGCTCCCCCGCCTGCGGATCATCCCGCTCGAGGAGTTCGACCCGCTGCGCTACCTGTAGCGGCAGGGCCTCACGGGGCCGAATGTTACGAGCGGGTAACGTTTACCTAGTACCCGACCGTATTTACCCAGTACGGCATGGTCCGGCTGTCGCGCGCACTGGTAGACAGACCCCGGTCTCGTCCCGGGCGGGCCCGCGAACCGCCGTCAACGACGCCGGCGAGCCTCGCCCGACCCGTCCTGGACGGACCCACGTCCGGTCTTTCCAGCGGTTCACCACATCGAGGTGGTCATGAGGCGGTACATCCTGGCGGGACTCGTCCTCGCCGTCCTGACGACGTTGCTCGTCGTCCTGTCCGACGCACTGGGGCTCGACACCGAGGGCGTCGCGCTGCTCGGTGGAGCGCTCGGCGGAGCCCTGGGCCTCGTGCCCGACCGCTCCCCCGTGCAGCGCGCCGGGGCGTTCGTCATCGGCTTCCTCGCGGCGTGGCTGGGCTACGCCCTGCGCGCGGCCGTGCTGCCCGACGCGACCGCCGGACGCGCGCTCGCCGTCCTGGTCGTGCTGCTGGTCTGCCTCGCGATCGGCGCCGCGACCCGCGGCCGCCTGCCGCTGTGGGCGATGCTGCTCGGAACGGCGGCGATGGCCGGCGCGTACGAGACGACCTACGCGGCCGACCCCACGGCGTTCCTGACCTCGTCGGCCGCGACGGCGACCTCGATCCTCGTCGCCGCCGGCGCCGGCTTCGTCGCGACCTCCCTGCTCGGCCCGCAGGTCGAGCACGAGCGCGAGGTCGAGCGCGCGCAGGCGCAGCAGGACGACGCCCGGCAGGACGACGCGCCGACCGACGTCGAGCTGATCGACGCGCTCCCCCAGGGCGCCCACGCGATGTCCGCAGAGACCCCCGCGAACGGCACGCCGCGCGCGGAGCGCCACCGCGAGGGCGTCGCCCCGTACCTGTCCCTGCAGCCCCGCCCGGAGGCCTGACGTGCGTCGTTCGACCATCACCACCGCCACGGCCCTCGCGGCGGTCCCCCTCCTCGTCGGCATGAGTGCGGCACCCGCGCTCGCCGCCGACAGCGGCGACGTCGCCGTGGCCAACACCGAGACCGTTCAGGCGCACCTCGACGCGAACGGCACCCTGCAGGACGCCCGCATCTACGAGCAGATCGCGCTGAGCGGGCACGGCAGCACGACGATCACCAACCCCGTCTCCACGCACGGCCTGCGCAACCTCGACGGCTTCGGCGGGTTCCACGTCGTCGACGGCAACGTCGTCGCCCACGTCGACGTCAACGGCGAGCGCCGCCTGCGCTCCGTGAGCGACTACACCAAGGACCTGCCGCTCACGGTCGCGATCACGTACACGCTCGACGGCAAGCCCGTGAAGCCCGGTTCGGTCGTCGGGAAGTCCGGGACGCTCGAGGTGCACTTCACCGTCACCAACACCACGGGCAAGCAGCAGTCGGTCACGTACGACGACGGCACGGGCACGATGAAGACGTCGACCGAGACGACCGTCGTCCCGATGATCGGGCAGCTCGTCACGGTCCTGCCGTCGACGTTCACCGACGTCCGGTCGAACGAGGCCGGCATGGCGGGCGACGGCCGCGGCGGCACGCAGATGACGTTCCAGATGACCCTGTTCCCGCCCATCGGCAAGCCGACGGCCGAGTTCGGCTACTCGGCCAAGATCACGCACGGCGTGGTCCCCGCCGCGACGCTCACGTCGATGCCCGTCTCCCCGCTGGACAACCCGTCGTTCAAGGACGGCTCCGCGAGCTACAAGCAGGGTGCGGACTCGGGCGTCGCGCTGACCGCCGGGTCGGCCGAGATCGACAGCAACCTGCTCAAGCTGCACGACGGCGCCGCCCAGCTGCTCGCCGGGATCCTGCAGCTCGACGACGGTGCGGGCCAGCTCTCCGACGGCCTCGTCGGCCAGCTCGCGCCGGGTGCGGCCGAGCTCGCCACCGGGCTCAACGACAAGGCGGCACCCGGTGCGGCCGAGCTCGCCGCCGGGCTCAACGGCAAGGCGGCCCCGGGTGCGGCCGAGCTCGCGGCCGGGCTCAACGACAAGCTCAAGCCCGGCGCGGCCGACCTCGCCGACGGGCTCAACGACAAGCTGTCCCCCGGCGCGAGCTCCCTCGCCTCGG
>JBCECL010000005.1:27264-29910 GCA_039207135.1 Brevundimonas sp. | reverse complement strand
CTCGCCGACGGGCTCAACGACAAGCTGTCCCCCGGCGCGAGCTCCCTCGCCTCGGCTCTCGGCACCCAGATCCTCCCGGGTGGCGCGGCGATCGCCGGTGCGATGGACGAGCTCATCCGCCCGGGCGCGAACGACCTCGCCTCGGCCCTCAACGAGCAGATCGCACCGGGCGCCAAGGCCCTGAGCGACGGGCTCGCGGTCGCCAAGCCGGGCGCCGCCAAGCTGTCCGCCGGCCTCGGCACCCAGCTCGCCCCCGGGGCCAAGGCCCTGAGCGACGGGCTGGGCCTGGCCAAGCCCGGCTCGGCGAAGGTCGCGGAAGGCGCCGCGGCGCTCGACGCCGGGCTCGCGTCCGCGGGCACGAAGGCGCCCCTGCTCATCGGTGGCCTCCAGCAGGTCTCCACGGGACTCGCGCAGGTCGACGCCGGGCTCGCGCAGCTCAGCACCACCATCGGCGGCGTGCCGGCGATGGCTCAGGACCTGACCAACGGGCTCGCGGCGCTGCGTGCCGCGCTCGGCGAGGAGGGCCAGACCGGCACCATCCGCGACGGCCTCGCCAAGCTGCGGACCGGCGTCGCAGGCGCGGCGTCGACGGCCTCGGGGCTCGGGGCACTCACCACCGCCAAGGCGAAGAGCATCTCCGACGAGCTCGACACGCTCACGAGCCTCGCCGACGACCTGGAGTCCGCCGGCCGGACCGCCGATGCCGCCGCGCTCCGGGACTCGATCGACCGCCTCACAACGGATGCCGACGACATCGCCGACGCGGGCGCCAACGTCGCCGGCGTCGGGAGCGGCCTGACCGGGACCGACACCAAGTTCGGCGACCTGAGCACGGCCCTGACCGGGGTGGCGAACAACCTCACGGGCGCGGGCACGGGCCTCGGCACCCTCCTGGCCGGCATCGTCAGCAACGTCCGAGCGGCCGTGGGCGGCGTCGACGACGACGCCGACGACCACACGCTCCGCGGTGGCGTGCACGGCCTGGAGGACGGCGTCGACACGCTCACGACGAGCGGCGGCGACCTCATCACGGGGCTCGGCCAGCTGGCGACCGGGGCGCACGACCTGAGCACGGGCGCTGGTCAGGTCTCGGCGGGCATCACCGAGCTCTCGAAGGGATCGGTCGACCTGTCCGCAGGGCTGAACGCGGCGGCCGCCGGCTCGAAGGACCTCGCGACGGGCATCGCCAGCGCGGCTGACGGTTCCGCCGCGCTCTCGGCGGGCGTCGACCTCGCGGCGAGCGGTGCCGCCGACCTGTCCGGCGGCATCTCGACCGTGTCCGACGGTTCGCTCGACCTGGCCGATGCGCTCGTGCTCGCAGCCGGCGGCGCCGAGCAGATCGCGGTCGGCGTCGAGACGGCCGCGGCGGGCGCGACGAAGGTCTCCGGCGGCGTCGACGACGCGGCTGCCGGATCCGCGGAGCTCTCGGACGGCATCGACGACGCCGCTGCCGGGTCGACGACGCTGTCCGACGGGATCGACGACGCCGCCGCCGGATCGAGCAAGCTGGCCGCGGGTGCGAAGGACGCGGCCGACGGCTCCGTCAAGCTCGCGGACGGTCTCGGCGACGCTGCCGACGGCGCTCCGGCGCTGGTCGACGGCTCGCAGCAGCTCTCGGACGAGGGGACCAAGAAGCTGGTCTCGACCGGCGAGGAGACGGCCCAGTCGTACGGCGCGCAGTACGCCGTCCTCGCGGCCGGCGCGCAGCGCGCTGCGACCGAGGGCATGGCGTACGGCGCACCCGAGGGTGCGGTCGGAGCCACGGCCTACTCGATCGAGATCGCGGGCGCCGACGGCGAGGGGGCCAGCTCGCTCGGCCGCCTGATCCTCGCGGTCGTGCTGTTCGCGGGTGGCGCCGGGATCGCGACGGTCGTGCGGCGCCGCTGGGTGTGACGCACACCTGAGCCAGCACAGGCGGCGGGCACGCGCTCATCGGGCGCGTGCCCGCCGCTTCGTGCTCTCCCCGCTAGTGGCGCGTTCGCCAGCAGCGGGTGCAGCTCAGTTGGCGGGTGGGTGTGCGACACGCCGCGGCCGGTGCGGCGTGTCGCACACCCATCCGCACCCGCGCGGGGGGCAGCCCGCAAGCGTCCGCCCTCGTGCGCGCTGTCAGCCCGCGAACGCGCGCGACAGCGTGTCGTCGATCTCGAACGTCACGTGCTCGACGTGCTCCTTGTTCTTCAGCATCGCCACGCCGTGCGCCGCGAGCGGGATCTCGAGGAAGGACGGGCCGTCGGCGGGGCGGGCGACGAGGTAGGAGTCGTCGCGCGGCACGTCCGGGTCGTCCCGCGAGGCCATGACCAGCAGCGGGCCCGTGTAGGAGACGCTCGTGGAGCGCGCGTCGAGGCCGTCGAACTGCGAGGGCGGGCTGAGTGCGACGACGCCGACCGCGCCGAGCTCGTCGGCCATCGCGACGGCGTACGTGCCGCCCTTGGACGCGCCGACGAGCGCGACGTCCTGAGCGCCGGACTGGTGCAGCGCGTCGACCGCAGCCGTCATCGCCGCCTTGCCCGCCTCGGCTCCCGAGCTCGGCCACGTGAAGGTGGCGACGCGGTAGCCCTCGTCGACCAGGTGCGCGGCCTCGTCGGCCCACTGGCACCAGTCGCCGCCGTTCTGCGGGGCGAGCACCACGCCGTGCGCGCCGCCACC
>JBCECL010000005.1:0-27164 GCA_039207135.1 Brevundimonas sp. | reverse complement strand
GCGTCGTACCGGTCCAGCACGACGTCGGCCAGGCGCGGGTCCGGCGCGAGCGGCGCGCTGACCACGTCCGCGCCCGCCTCGAGCACGCGGTCGTGGAAGTAGCCGGGTGCGAGCAGGTACGAGGCGACGACGACCCGGCCGCCGCCCTCGCGGGCCGCGGCGACGGCATCCGGGACGCTCGGCTGCGCGCCGGCCCCGTAGCCGATCGTCACGTGGTTCTCGATCGCGTCGGCCAGCCCCGCGGCGACCGCCTCGACGGCCGTGGCCGCCGCCGGGTCCGTCGAGCCGGCGGCCGCGAGGACGACCGCGTCGTCGGGCTCCAGCCCCGCCTGCGCCAGGCGGTCGACCAGGATGGCGACGAGGCGCGCGTCGGGACCGAGCGGGGGCGCGGCGCTCGCACCCTCGCGCGCCACCGCCTGCGCGATGTCGACACGGACGTGGAACCCGACCGACAGGAGCAACGGCACGACGACGGCGCTGCCGCCCCCCGCCACCGCGTCGGCGACGACCGCCGCGACCTCCGGGATCTGCACGTCGACGAAGGCCTCGCGCACGTCGAGGTCGGGGCGCGCCGCGCGCACGTCGGCCAGGATCGAGCGGATCGCCTCGCGCCCGTCGGCGTTGTCGGTCCCGTGCGAGCACCCCACCAGGACGGTCATGCGCGATCCGCCAGCTCGAGCCGGTACCCGCGCTTGACCACGGTGCGGATCAGCGCCCGGCTCCCGGTCGCCTCGCGCAGCCTGGCGATCGCCACCTCCGCAGCGTGCGGGTCACGAGACTCGCCGGGCAGCGCGTCGAGCACGCGATCGCGCAGGACGACGCTCCCCCGCGCCGCCGCGAGCACGCGCAGCACCTCGAGCCCGCTCGGGCTCAGCGGGAGCACGCGGCCGTCGAGCACCGCGGCTCCCCGGTGCACCTGCAGCGGTCCGGCGATGGTGTCGAGAGCGTCCAGGCCGCCGTAGTGCCCGACGACGAGACGCACGAGCGATCCGAGCCGGCCGCGGTCGGGAACCATCGGCTCGATCCCGCGGTCCTGCAGCGGCTTGGCCGTCACGGGGCCGACGGCCGCCATGACCACGCTGCCCGCCGCGCACAGCTGCACGATCGCGTCCGTCACGCCGGCCTCGTCGGCTGCCTGCAACCACGCTGCCGCGCCCGGCGCCGAGGTGAAGGTCACCGCGTCGATCTCGCCGGCGGCGACCGCGCGCACCGAGGCGGTCACGACCGCGGGGTCGGGCGGCGGTCCCCACCGGTAGACGACCAGGCTGCGGACGCGAGCGCCCGCCGCCTCGAAAGCCTCGTCGAGCCCGTCCGCGCCGGCACCGTGGTGCTGGACCGCGATGTCGACGCCCGAGACGCCCTCGTCGAGCAGCACCTCGGCGATCTCGGCACTCGTCTCGGACTCGGCGACCCAGTCGGCGGTGAGTCCCGCGGCCTGGATCGCACCGCGCGCCTTGGGCCCACGGGCCACGATGCGCGCACCGCGCAGCATGTCGACGAGCGGCTCCGCGAGGCCCGCCGCGTCGGCGGCCTCGATCCAGCCGCGAAAGCCGATGCCCGTCGTGACGACCACCGTGTCGGGCGGGTCCGCGAGCAGCGACCGCGTACCTGCGAGCAGGGTGGCGTCGTCGATGTGCGGCACCATGCCGAGCGCGGGCGCGTGGCGCACGGTCGCGCCGCGCCGTGTCAGGGCCGCGGACAGCTCCGCGGACCGTCGATCGGCGGTCACGAGCACGACGCACCCGGCGAGTGTCTGGTCGATGGGCTCGTTCACGTGGTCATTCTGACGTGTTGTTGCGCGCCGTGGTCCGCCGTGTCGTGGCGCGAGGTGTCCTGGCCCGCGACGCCGTCCAGCAGGCCGTCCAGCAGGCCGTCGGCGGCCACCGCACCGAGCACGATGACGGCCGGCGCCGCGACTCCGGCTCCCGCCGCGGCACTCACGACCGAGCCGAGCGGCGCGCGCGTCACGCGCTGGGTCTGCAACGTCCCGCTCTCGACGATCGCGACGGGTGTCGCGGGGTCGACGCCGAACGCGAGCGCACCGGCGACGAGGTCCGCGAGCACCGCGACGCCCATCAGCACCACGACCGTGCAGCTCGCGTCGCGCAGCCCGACGAGCCCCGCCTGCGACCAGCCGTCGTGGCCGTTCATCACGTGCACAGAACCGACCACGCCGCGATGGGTCAACGGGATCCCGGCCGCAGCGGGCACCGCGAACGCGCTGCTCACACCAGGGATCACCTCGACCGGCACGCCGGCCTCGCGGCACGCGATGACCTCTTCGCCGCCGCGCCCGTAGACGAACGGGTCGCCGCCCTTGAGGCGCACCACGGTGCGGCCGCGCTGCGCCTGCTCGACCAGGATGCGGCCGATCTCGTGCTGCGGGACCGGGTGGTTGCCGGGCGTCTTGCCGACGTCGATCACCTCGACGTCCGCGGCGAGCTCGTCCAGCACGTCGACGGGCCCCAGGCGGTCGACGACCACCACGTCCGCCGAGGCGAGCGCCCGCCGGCCCGCGAGCGTGAGCAGCCCGACGTCGCCGGGGCCTCCGCCGACGAGCACCACGCGGCCCTCGTCGGCGCGGCGGCCCCGGTGCGAGCGCAGGTCGACGTGTCCCTCGCGCAGGTGGACGGCGAGCTGGTCGCGCACGCCCGCCGAACGACGCGGGTCGGGCGCACCCGTCGACACCACGCCGACGAGCAGGTCGCCGCTGCGGGTCGTCGCGGGCGTGCGCGCCGAGCCCGCGGCCGCGTAGCCCGCGTCGACGCAGAAGATCCGGCGCTCGTGCGCCCACGCCACCACCGCGGCGTCCGTCGCGCGGTCGCCCGTGGCCGTGTGCACGAGCCACGCGCCGTCGACGTCGTCCTGCGAGACCTCGCGCGCGACCCACTCGACCAGGCCCCAGCGGTGCATGTCGCGCAGCGGCTCGCACACGGCGGGCGCCACGACGACCACCTGCGCGGCGTCGGCCAGCAGCCCCTGCACGCGTCGGGCGGCCACCGGCCCGCCTCCGACGACCACGACGCGCCTGCCCGCGAGATCGACCCCGAGCATCGTCGTCATGCGACGCTCCCGACTTCCACGACGCCGCCGATGACGCGCACCGGCCAGGTCTGCAGGTCGGCGCTCTGGTTGCGTGCCGGCGACTTGCCGACGGGGTCCAGGCACCGTCCAGTGCTCAGGTCGAACACCTGCTTGTGCATGGGCGAGGCGACCGTGGGCACCTCGACGCCGTCGATCGAGCGGGAGCCGACGATGCCCCGCGAGAGCACGAACGCGTCGCTGAACGGGTCGTGCTGCTGGACCGCGAGCACGGTGTCGTCGGCCAGCCGGAACAGCGCGACCTGGACCCCGTCCAGCAGCGCCGCGACGCCGCGCTCTGGGGCGAGGTCGTCCAGCCGGCACACCGTCGTCCAGACGATCTCCTGCAGCGTGGTCATGCGCGTACCTCCAGGGTGGTTCCGGCGACGAGGACGGGCTCGCCCCGCTGGGCCGCGTCGCGCTCGTCGGCCGTCGCGGGGCGGGCCTGCCCCCGCTCGGGGACGTAGGCGAGCGAAGGGTCGGCGACGTCGGGCGCGTTGACGAACGACGCGAACCGGCGCAGCTTGTCGGGGTCGTCGAGGGTCGCCTTCCACTCGTCCTCGTAGTCCTCGACGTGCCTGGCCATCTGCGCGTCGAGGTCCGCGGCGATGCCCAGCGAGTCGTCCATGACGACCGCGCGCACGCCCTCGAGACCGCCCTCGACGTCGTCGATCCACGGCGCGGTGCGCTGCAGGCGGTCGGCGGTGCGCACGTAGTAGAGGAGGAAGCGGTCGATGGTGCGGATCAGCGTCTCGGTGTCGAGGTCCTCCGCGAGCAGCTGCGCGTGCCGCGGCGTGAAGCCGCCGTTGCCGCCGACGTAGACGTTCCAGCCGCGGTCCGTCGCGATCACGCCGACGTCCTTGCCGCGCGCCTCGGCGCACTCGCGCGCGCAGCCCGAGACGCCCAGCTTGATCTTGTGCGGCGAGCGGAGCCCTCGGTAGCGCAGCTCGAGCAGCACCGCGAGCGCGACCGAGTCCTGCACGCCGAACCGGCACCACGTGGACCCGACGCAGGACTTCACCGTGCGCAGCGACTTGCCGTAGGCGTGCCCGGACTCGAATCCCGCGTCCACGAGGCGCTGCCAGATCAGCGGCAGCTGGTCGATGCGGGCGCCGAACATGTCGATGCGCTGGCCGCCCGTGATCTTGGTGTACAGCCCGAAGTCCTGGGCGACGGCGCCGATCGCGATGAGCCCCTCGGGCGTCACCTCGCCGCCGGGGATGCGCGGCACCACGGAGTACGAGCCGTCCTTCTGCAGGTTCGCCATGACGTGGTCGTTGGTGTCCTGCAGCGCGGCCCGCTCGCCCTCGAGCACGTGCGCCGGGGCGGTCGTCGCGAGGATCGAGCCGATCGCCGGCTTGCAGATGTCGCAGCCGCGCGCGTCGGGCCGCGTGCCGAACCGCTGCACGACCTCGGTGAACGAGCGGACACCGGCCACGCGGATCGCGTCGTAGAGCTGTGCGCGGGACAGCGCGAAGTGCTCGCACAAGGCCGTCGAGACCTCGATGCCCTGCTTCTCGAGCTCGGTCGTGACGAGCTTCTTGACCAGCGGGAGGCACGAGCCGCAGCTCGTCCCCGCCTTGGTGCACGCCTTGACCGCGCCCAGGTCCGTGCAGGCGTGGTCGGTGACCGCGCCGCGGATCGTGCCCGCGGAGACGTTGTTGCACGAGCAGACGGCCGCGTCGTCGGGCAGCTCGAGCTCGGGCGCTCCCCCGGTGCCCTCGGGCAGCAGGTAGGCGGCCGGGTCGCCGGGCAGCTCGCGGCCCAGCATGGGACGCAGGCTCGCGTACGCGCTCGCGTCGCCGACCAGGACGCCGCCCAGCAGGACGCGCGCGTCGTCCGACATCACGAGCTTCTTGTAGACGCCCGCCACCGGGTCCGCCCAGACGATCTCGAGCGCGCCGGGTGTCGTGCCGAACGCGTCGCCGAAGCTCGCGACGTCCACGCCCGCGAGCTTGAGCTTGGTCGCCGTGTCCGCGCCGGGGAACTCCGCTGCGCCCCCGAGCAGGCGGTCTGCGGTCACCTCGGCCATGGCGTAACCGGGGGCGACGAGGCCGATGCAGGCACCCTGGATGCATGCGACCTCGCCGACCCCGGAGATGTCGGGGTCAGACGTGAGGCAGGTGTCGTCGACGACGACCCCGCCGCGCTCACCGATCTCGAGCCCGGCCGCACGAGCGAGCTCGTCGCGCGGCCGGACGCCCGCGGCGATGACGACGACGTCCGCGTCGAGCCGGCCGCCGTCCGCCAGGTCCAGGCGACCGACGCCGCCGCGGCGGTGCGCGCGGATCCGGGTGGTCGCGGCGTTGAGGCGCACGCCCACGCCGAGCGCGTTGATCAGGCGGCGCAGCGCCTCGCCGCCGCCCAGGTCGATCTGGGTGGACATGAGGTGCGTGCCGACCTGCAGGACCGTCGCCTGAGCGCCGAGCGCCTGCAGCGCGCCCGCCGCCTCGAGCCCGAGCAGGCCACCGCCGATGACCGCCCCGCGGACGACCTTGTCCTTGGACATCGCCTCCACGTAGCCACGCAGGGCAGCGACGTCGTCGACCGTGCGGTAGACGAAGACGCCCGGCAGGTCGGCGCCCTCGATGGGCGGGACCCACGCGGACGAGCCGGTGGCCAGCACCAGGTGGTCGTACTGCTCGACGCGCCCGCGGGCGGTCGTCACCGTCTTCGCCTCCCGGTCGATGCCGGTCACGGCCTCGTCCCGCACGAGGGTCACGAGCGGGTCGTGCCACAGCTCGGGGTCGCCGAGCGCGAGGTCGTCGGCGTCGCGGCCGGAGAAGTAGCTCGTGAGGGCGACACGGTCGTACGGCCGGCGCGGCTCCTCGGCGAAGACGGTGATCCGCCACGCGCCCGCGGTGTCTCGGTCGCGCAGCGCCTCCACCAGGCGCTGCGCGACCATGCCGCCGCCGACGACGACGAGGTGCTTGCTCGAGCTCATGGCGGGGCTCCGTCCGTGGGGGGCGAGTGCTGGTGGTGCACGTCCGACGGTAGGAATCGCGTGTTTCAGACCGGTGCGCGCCCGCGTTTCCTCGCAGGAACACTTCACGCACACCGGACCCGGTCGCCCTGTGAGAGCCCGCTCGCGGCGCGTGGGAGGGTGGGCAGATGGGTGTCGTGATCGCGTTGTTGCGGGCGGTGAACGTCGGCGGGCGGAAGGTCACCGCCGCGGGGATGCGCGCGGTGGCCGAGGGGCTGGGGTACGAGCAGGTCGCGAGCTACGTGAACAGCGGCAACCTCGTGCTCGTCACGTCTCAGTCGCCGCGGGCCGTCGAGCGCAAGCTCTCGCCGGCGTTGTCGGCCGACGTGGGGTTCGACGTGCCCGTCGTCGCGCGCACGCTCGACGAGTGGGAGGCGATCATCGAGGCGCTGCCCCTGACCGACGAGGCCCGCGACGACCCGTCGCACGTCGTCCTGTACGCGTGGGACGGCCCGGTCGGCGGCACCACGTTCGACCCGTCGCGGTTCGGCCGCGAGCAGGTCGTCTGGCGCGGGAGCGAGGCCTACACGTACTACCCGGACGGGATCGGGCGCTCGAAGCTGACGCTGCCGGTCATGTCCAAGGCGTCAGGCAGGGCCGGGACCGCGCGCAACTGGAACACGGTCCTGGCGCTGGCGCGGCTCGCGCGCGAGCGAGACTGAGCACGCGCCGATGTCGGTGGCGTTTGGTTGAATCGTCCGGTGCCCACGCTCGAGATCGACTCGGTGAACAAGTCCTACGGCGACCTCCGGGCGCTGCGCGACATGACCTTCGACGTCCGAGCGGGTGAGATCTTCGGCTTCGTCGGTTCCAACGGCGCCGGAAAGTCGACCACCATGCGGATCGTCCTGGGCGTCCTCGCCGCGGACAGCGGCGCGGTCCGCTGGGACGGCGCCCCGATCGACGCGGACACCCGCCGCCGGATCGGCTACATGCCCGAGGAGCGCGGCCTGTACCCGCGCATGAAGGTCGCCGACCAGCTCGTCTACCTCGCGCGACTGCACGGCATGGACGCCGACGCGGCCCGCGCCTCGATGGAGCGCTGGACGCAGACGCTCGGCATCGCGGAACGGCGGGGCGAGGAGGTGCTCAAGCTCTCGCTCGGCAACCAGCAGCGCGTCCAGCTCGCGGCCGCTCTCGTGCACGAGCCCGAGATCCTCGTGCTCGACGAGCCGTTCTCGGGCCTGGACCCCGTCGCGGTGGACGTGATGAGCGGCGTGCTGCGCGAGCAGGCCGACGCCGGCAGGCCGGTCGTGTTCTCGTCGCACCAGCTCGAGCTCGTCGAGCGGATCAGCGACCGCGTCGGCATCGTCCGAGCGGGGTCGATGGTGGCGGTCGGCGGCATCGACGAGCTGCGCCGGACCGAGCTGCGCCGGTGGACCGTCGAAGGTCCGCCCGGCGAGGAGTGGGTGCGCGGGGTCGCCGACGTGCGCGTCGTGCCGGGCACAGGCGCGGGCGGGGTGGCGAGCAGGACCGTCGTCGAGGAGCTGCCGAGCGCAGCACCCGACGTCGACCAGTCGGTGCTGCGAGCCGCGCTGGCCGCCGGTCCGGTGCGCGAGTTCACGCTCGTGCGTCCGTCCCTGACCGAGCTGTACCGGGACGTGGTGAACGCCGAACCGACCCCCGGCCCCACCGAGGAGACCGCGACGACGAGCGAGGACGCAGCATGAGCACCGAACGCTCGCTGGGCGCGGGTTCCGCCATCCGGCTCGTCGCCGGCCGCGAGGTCCGCACGCGGCTCGCATCGAAGGGCTTCATCTGGATCACCGTCGCGTTCGTCGTGGTCATCGTGCTCGGCGGCCTGCTCCTCAAGCTCACCGGCAGCAGCGACTCGACGCAGCACGTCGCGCTCACGCCCGACACCGCGAGCGCAGCAGCGCAGGTGCAGGCGACCGGGACCGGCGTCGGGGTCACGGTCGAGACCCAGGAGGTCGCGGATCGCGCTGCCGGCGAGGCACTCGTGCGTTCGGGCGACGTCGACGCTCTCCTGGTGCAGACCAGCCCCACGCTCGAGATCGTCGTGAAGCAGGACCTCGACGACCCCCTCACGTCCGTGTTCGGCTCTCTCGCGCAGCAGCTCGCGCTCGGGTCCGCAGTGTCCGACCTGGGCGGCGACCCGGCGCAGGTGGCCGAGCAGATCGCGACGGCGAAGCCGGCGATCACGCCGCTCGAGCCCCAGCCCGAGCACGACGGCGGGCAGATCGTCGCGGGCGTGATCGTCGGGATCCTCCTGTTCGTCGCGCTGATGAACGCAGGACAGCTCGTGGCGCAGGGCGTCGTCGAGGAGAAGACCAGCCGGGTCGTCGAGCTGCTCCTCGCGACGCTGCGGCCGTGGCAGCTCATGGCGGGCAAGGTGCTCGGCATCGGGCTCGTCGGGCTCGTGCAGCTGGTCGTCGTGGTCGGCGCGGCCGTGGCGACCGCGCTGGGCTTCGGCGTGCTCGACGCGTCCTCGCTCGACGTGGGCTCGGTCGCCGTCTGGGCGTTGGTGTGGTTCGTGGTCGGCTTCGCGACCTACGCGCTGGTGCTGGCTGCCCTCGCCGCGCTCGTCTCGCGGCAGGAGGACATCGGGTCGGTCACCGGGCCTGTCATCGGGCTCATGATCGTGCCCTACATCATCGGCATCAGCATCGCCCCGTACGACCCCGAGAACACGATCGTCGTCGTCCTGTCGTACATCCCGTTCGCGGCGCCGTTCGTCATGCCGATCCGCCAGGCCCTCGGGTCGGCCGAGGGCTGGGAGGTCGCCCTCTCGCTCGGCCTGTCGCTCGCCGTGATCCCCGTGCTCGTGTGGCTCGCCGGCCGCATCTACTCGAACGCGGTGCTGTACGCGGGCGGCCGGGTGCGCCTCAAGGACGCGCTCGCCGGACGCTGACGGGGCACGCAGCCGGCCGGATACGTTGGGCGCATGGCAACCCTGTTCACGCGCATCATCGACGGCAACATCCCCGGCCGGTTCGTCTGGGCCGACGACGTCGCGGTCGCCTTCGCGACGATCGCGCCCATCACCGACGGCCACGTGCTCGTCGTGCCGCGCGAGGAGTACGTCCAGCTCACGGACGCGCCCGACGAGCTGCTCGCCCACCTGATCGCGGTCGCCAAGACGATCGGGCTCGCCCAGCAGGCCGCGTGGGACGCACCGCGAGCCGCGCTGCTCGTCGCGGGCTTCGAGGTCCCGCACCTGCACCTGCACGTCCTGCCCGCGTGGGACGAGGCCAGCCTCAGCTTCGCGAACGCGCGCACCGACGTCCCCGCGGAACAGCTCGACGCCGCCGTCGAGCGCCTCCGTGCAGCACTGGTCGACGCCGGGCACGGCGCGCAGGTACCCGCCTCGCTCGGATCGCCCGCGCTGTAGCGCGCGTCGCGTGTCCCGCCGGGCGTCGCACAGCTTCTGGGCGCACGATGGTCGCCGAGCGGAGGTGGCATGAGCGCACGCAGGACCCGGGACGGTCTCGCCGCGCTCGCGGGCCTGGCCGCCGGGGCGGTGACCGTGGGCGTGGGCAGCCTCGTCTCGCTGCTCACGGGCGCGTCGACGAACCCCGTCACCGCGGTGGGCGCCACGTTCGTCGACGCCACCCCGATGTGGCTCAAGGAGTTCGCGACGTCCACGTTCGGCACCGCGGACAAGCTCGTGCTCGGGATCGGCGAGCTCGTCGTGCTGGGCCTCCTGGCGGCGCTCGCCGGGGTGCTCGCGGCGCGGCACTGGGGCTGGGGCGCGAGCCTCGTCGTCCTGCTCGCGGCGGCCTCCGGGATCGCCGCCATGTCCAGGCCGGACACCGGGACGCTCGCCGCGGTGCCGAGCGTCGCGGCGGGCATCGCGGGCCTGATCACGCTTCGGCTGCTCATCGACAGGCTTCCCGCCGAGACGCCCGCCGCGCCGCAGGTCGCCGCCGAGGCACCCGCGGCATCGCCGGACTCGGCCGAGAGGTCGACGGGGCCGGCGGTCGACTGGGCCGCGCCGCTGCCACCCGCGCCGACGACGCCGTCGGCGGCCGCCACACGCTCGACGACCGACCGCCGCACCTTCCTGCAGGCGACCGCCGCCGCCGCGGCGCTCGGCGTGGTCTTCACGTTCGTCGGCCGGGCCGTCAGCTCCTCCGCACGCGCGACCCGGGCGGCGCGCGCCGCGCTGCACCTGCCCGCTCCGGCGGTCACCGCCCGGCCCGTCCCGGCCGGCGTGCAGGTGCAGACCCCGGGCATGGAGCCGTGGCTGACGCCCGCCACGGACTTCTACCGGATCGACACCGCGCTCGTCGTGCCGCAGGTCAACCCGGACTCCTGGTCGCTGCGGGTGCACGGGCTGGTCGAGCAGGAGGTGGTGCTCACGTGGGCCGAGCTGCTCGCCTCCGAGCTCGTGGAGGCGTGGGTGACGCTGTGCTGCGTGTCGAACCCCGTGGGTGGCGACCTGATCGGCAACACGCGCTGGCTCGGCCTGCCGATCCGCGAGCTGCTCGCGCGCGCCAAGCCGCACGCCGACGCGGACATGGTGCTGTCGAAGAGCTCGGACGGCTTCACGGCGTCGACCCCGATCGAGGCGCTGACCGACGACCGCAACGCCCTGCTCGCGATCGGGATGAACGGTGAGCCGCTGCCGCTCGAGCACGGCTTCCCCGTCCGGATGGTCGTCCCGGGGCTCTACGGGTACGTCTCGGCGACCAAGTGGGTCGTGGACCTGGAGGTCACGCGGTTCGCGGACGCGACCGCGTACTGGACCGAGCGCGGCTGGTCCGAGAAGGGCCCGATCAAGACGCAGTCGCGCATCAGCGTGCCGCGCACGAGCGACCCGCTGCGGGTCGGGGAGGTCGTGGTCGCCGGCACCGCGTGGGCGCAGCACCGGGGCATCGACCGCGTCCAGGTCCGGGTCGACGACGGTCCCTGGCAGGACGCGACCCTGGCCGACGACGGCGGCATCGACTCGTGGCGGCAGTGGAGCTGGCGCTGGCAGGCCGACGCGGGAACGCACGTGCTGCGGGTGCGCGCCTTCGACCCGAACGGCCCGCAGTCGGGGCAGCAGGTCGACGTCGCTCCCGACGGCGCGGAGGGGTACGACGAGGTGCAGGTCTCGGTGGCGTAGCCGTCGTCAGTACACGTCGCGCACGTAGCGCCGCGTCGTGGTCAGGTTCTTGACGTACGCGTCGGCCGCCTCCTGGCCGAGCCCACCGCTCGTCGCGACGATCTCGCGCAGCGCGGCGTCGACGTCCTTGGCCATGCGCGACGCGTCGCCGCACACGAACACCGAGGCGCCCTGCTCGAGCCACTCCCACAGCCGCGCGCCGTGCTCACGCATGCGGTCCTGGACGTAGATCTTCGCGCGCTGGTCACGGGAGAAGGCGGTGACGAGCCGGTCGAGCGTGCCCTCGGACAGCATCTGGGAGAGCTCGTCGCGGTAGTAGAAGTCCGACGCCTGGTGCTGCTCTCCGAAGAACAGCCAGTTGCGGCCCGTGTGGCCCGCCGCGGCGCGGTCGGCGAGGAAGCCGACGAAGGGCGCGACCCCGGTGCCGGGTCCGATCATGATCGCGGGCACGTCGGCCGCGGGCGGGTGGAAGTGGGACGTCGGCTGGACGTGCACGGGCACGGACGTGCCGAGCGGCGCGTCGGCGAGGAACGTCGAGCAGACCCCGCCGCGGGCCGCCCCCGCGGGCGACGCGTACCGGACAACGGACATCGTCAGCGAGATCGCGTGCGGCGACACGCGTGAGCTCGAGGAGATCGAGTACTGGCGTGGCGCCAGCCGGCGGAGCACGCCGACGAGATCGGCCGCCGGGATGTCGGGCGCGAGCTCGGCGACGACGTCGACCGCCTGACGGCACCAGGTCCACCGCGCGAGGTCCGTGCCGCTGTCGGGGCGCAGCAGCTGCTTGAGCTCGGCACTCCCGGAACGCTCGGCGACCAGCGCGAGCAGGTCGGCCGAGACGCGGCTGATGTCGAGCTCGGTGGTCAGTGCCGTCCGCAGGTGCTGCAGGCGCCCGTCGACCGCGACGTGCTGGTCGGGGTTCCATCCCGTCACGTCGAACCACTCGTCCACGAGCGCGGTCGAGTTCGACGGACGGACCGCGATCGCGTCGCCGGCGCGGTACGTCACCTCGCGCGGGCTGTCGGACACGTCGAGGACGATGTGCCGCACCTCCTTGCCCGAGCCCTCGAGCGACAGCAGCCGGTTGCCCACGATGCGCGCCTCGCCGGGCTCGTGCCGGGTAGCGCGCGGCGGGCCGTCCGTGGGCGCGGCCGGGAACGCGGCCGGGGACGCGGACAACGGCGCGACGGCCGCCGCGGGAGCCGGCCCGGCGGCTTGCGGGGCCGAGCCCGCGATCGCTGGCTCCGCCGACGACGTCAGTGCGCCGACGACCGCCTCGATCCAGGCGTGCGCGCGCTCGTCCTCGCCCGGTTCGCAGTCGACGCGATCGACGAGCCGCGTCGCTCCGAGCTCCTCCAGGCGGTGGTCGAGGCGCCGTCCGTGGCCGCAGAACCGGTCGTAGCTCGAGTCGCCGAGCGCGAGGACGGCGAACCGCGAGCCCTCGAGCCGGCGCGCGTCAGCGGCGGCGACGCAGGCCCAGAACTCGGCGCCGTTGTCGGGCGCGTCGCCGTCGCTGAACGTGCTGGTCACGACGAGAAGGTCGGCGCCGGTCGGCAGGTCGGCGGGCAGGCAGTCGTCCATCGCCACGCACCGGGGCGCGAGCCCGGCTCCGGTGAGCCGCGCGACCGCCTCCGTCGCGAGGTCCTCCGCGTTGCCGGTCTGCGACGCCCACAGGACGACGACCTGCCGAGCTGCCGGCGCCGTCGCCCCGCCAGGCGACGATGCGCCGGCCCGGCCCGCACGCGGCTCTGGCGTGCGCGAGAACAGACCCGCGAGCAGGCCGTCGATCCACAGCGCGCTGTCGGCTGCGAGCGGCGCCGTCGCGGGCAGGACCGGCGTGCCCGGTTCACCGCCGCCGAGCCCGGCGAGGAAGCCCGCGAGGTACCGCCGCTCGTCGTCGCCGAGCTTCGGCGCCTCGTTGGTGTCGAGGCCGAGCGCCGCGCCGAGCGCCCGGATCGCGAGCGCACCGGGCGTGAGGCCGCCGCGCGTGGTCGGCCCTTCGGGCCCGGCGCCGTCGGGCGCAGCAGAGGTGGGGTCCGCCTGCCCCGTCGCCGGCGGGTCCTGCGGCACGACGGGGGCCGCGACGAGCGTCAGTGCCACGGCACACACCTTGAACTCGGGCTGGAACGAGATGGGGTCGACGGCATCGTTCGTGACGGCGTTCACGGCGAGGTACTCGCCGAACAGGTCGTTCCAGTGGAACGGCGCGAAGACGCCGCCGGGGAGCACGCGGTCCGTGACGACGGCCGGCAGCACGGCCCGCCCGCGACGCGAGGCGACCTCGACGGAGGCTCCGTCGACGATGCCGAGGGCCGCGGCGTCGGACGGGTGGATCTCGACGAACGGCCCCGGCGAGAGCTTGTTGAGCTTGGCGACCTTGCCCGTCTTGGTCATCGTGTGCCACTGGTGCTGCACCCGGCCGGTGTTGAGCACGAACGGGAAGTCGTCGTCGGGCAGCTCGGCCGCGGGCAGGTGCGGCCGAGCGTGGAACCGTGCACGACCGGACGGCGTCGGGAAGCTGAGGCGCGGCCGCGTGCCGTCGGGCCGCTCGAGCAGCGGCTGGCTCACTCCGTCGTTCAGGTAGCGGATCGGGTTCCGGCGCGGTGCGCCGGGCGCGACGGGCCACTGGACCGACCCCTCGCGCAGGCGCTCGTACGTGACGCCCCGCAGGTCGTAGCCCGTCCGGGGGTTCGCGAACGCGCGGAGCTCGTCGAACACCTCCTGCGACGACGCGAAGTCGAAGCCCTCGTAGCCCATCTCGGTCGCGACGCGCGCGATGAGGAGCCAGTCGGGCAGCGCGTCCCCGGGCGGCCGCAGGGCCGCCCGCGCGAGCGTGAGGTTGCGCTCGGAGTTGATCATCACGCCGTCGGACTCCGACCAGAGCGCGCCCGGAAGCACGATGTCGGCGTACGCGTTGGTCTCGGTGTCGGCGAACGCGTCCTGGGTCACGACGAGCTCCGCGCGCTCGAGGCCCTCGATGACGCTGCGGCGGTTGCCGACCGACGCGACCGGGTTGGTGCACACGATCCAGCAGGCCTTGATCTCGCCCGCGGCCATCCGCTCGAACATGTCGACGGTCCCGCGTCCCGTGAAGTCGGCGCGCACGGTCCCCCGCGCGAGTCCCCAGACGTCCTCCACGAACGCGCGGTCGTCGGCGTCCAGGACCGAGCGCTGGCCAGGCAGGCCCGGACCCATGTACCCCATCTCGCGGCCGCCCATCGCGTTGGGCTGGCCGGTGAGCGAGAACGGGCCGGAGCCCGTGCGGCAGATCGCACCGGTCGCGAGATGGAGGTTGACCAGCGCGTTCGTGTTCCACGTGCCGTGCGTGGACTGGTTCAGGCCCATGGTCCAGCACGACACCCAGCTGCCCGCCCCCGCGATCATCGCGGCGGCCGCACGCAGGTCGGCCTCGGCCAGGCCCGTGATGCGCGCGACCTCGTCGGCCGGGTAGTCGGCGAGCATCGCCTCGACGTCGTCCCAGCCCTCGGTGTGCTCGGCGACGAACGGCTGGTCGAGCCCGCCCGCCTCCACCACGAGCCGCAGCAGCCCGTTGAGCAGGGCGATGTCCGTGCCGGGTGCGACCTGCAGGAACAGGTCGGCCTTGTCGGCCGTCGCCGTGCGGCGCGGGTCGACGACGATGAGCTTCGCGCCCGCCTTGACGCGGTCGAGCAGCCGCAGGAACAGGATCGGGTGGCAGTCGGCCATGTTGGCGCCGATGACGAGGAAGACGTCGGCGTGGTCGAGGTCGTCGTACGACCCGGGCGGACCGTCGGCCCCGAGCGAGAGCTTGTAGCCCGTGCCCGCGCTGGCCATGCAGAGCCGCGAGTTCGACTCGATCCACTGCGTGCGGACGAATCCCTTGGCCAGCTTGTTCGCCAGGTACTGCGCCTCGAGGCTCATCTGCCCCGACACGTAGAACGCGAGCGCGTCCGGGCCGTGGGTGTCGACGACGTCGCGCAGGCGCGCGGCCAGCGTGCGGATGGTCTCGTCGAGGTCGGCGCGTACCGGCTCGGCGCCCCGTTCGGCGCGCACGAGCGCGTGGGTGGCGCGGCCCGTCGCGGCGAGCATGTCCGCGCTCGTCGCGCCCTTGGTGCACAGCCGGCCGCCGTTCGACGGGTGCGACTTGTCCCCGCGGGCGCCGCGCGCGACGCGCCGCCCGTCGGCGTCGGTCGCGACGTCGAGCACGACGCCGCAACCCACGCCGCAGTAGGAGCACACCGTCGCCACCTGCTCGAGGGACGGTGTGCTCCCGTGCGGAGCAGTCGTGGTGGTCGTCATCCCGTCGTCAGATGACCGTCGAGCCGAACGACGAGCTGCGGCGCTGGTAGACGAACCAGACGACCCCGGCCATGACCGCGTACGCGCCGACGATGACCCACAGCGCGGCCTGGATGTTGCCCGTGTGGTTGGTCGAGTACGCGAAGCCGCGCGGGATGAGGAAGCCTCCGAAGGCGCCGATCGCGCCCGCGATGCCGAGGCAGCCGGCTGCCGCCTTGGCCCGGCGTGCGCGGTCCCCCGCGTCGCCGGCCCCGTGGCGGAACACCGCGGGGATCATCCGGTAGACCGAGCCGTTGCCCGCGCCGGTCGCGGTGAAGAGCACGAGGAACGAGGCGAGGAACGCGCCGAACGCGTGCTCCCGCAGCGCGAAGATCGCGCTGACCGTGCCCGCCGCCATGATCGCGAACGCGCCGATCGTGACCCGCGCGCCGCCGAGGCGGTCGGCGAGCCAGCCACCCGCCGGTCGGGCGAGGGAGCCCACGAGCGCGCCGGCGAAGGCGATCGAGACCGTGACCTCGGGGAACTGGGCCTTGAGCAGCGTCGGGAACGCACCCGAGAAGCCGATGAACGAGCCGAACGTCCCGATGTACACGAACGAGATGATCCAGGTGTGCCGCGACCGCGCGGCGACGCCGTACGAGCGCGGGTCCGCCTTGGCGCGCGACAGGTTGTCCATGAAGCGCCACGCCAGCAGCGCAGCGATCAGCACGAGCGGCACGAACATCCAGCCGGCCCGCTCGAGCTGCGTGCCCGCGCCCACGACGATGACGAGCGGCACCGCGAACTGCACGGCCGCGGTCCCCAGGTTGCCGCCCGCGGCGTTGAGGCCGAGCGCCCGACCCTTCTCCCGCTCCGGGAAGAAGAACGAGATGTTCGCCATCGACGAGGCGAAGTTGCCGCCACCGAAGCCCGCGAGCGCGGCGACGACGAGCAGCAGGCCGAACGAGCTGGACGGGTCCTGCACGACCAGCGCGAGCGCGACCGTGGGGATCAGCAGCAGCAGCGCGGACACGATCGTCCAGTTGCGGCCGCCGAACAGGGGCACCGCGAACGTGTACGGGATCCGCAGCGTCGCGCCGACCAGGCTCGGAACCGCGATGAGCCAGAACATCTGGTCCACGGTCAGGTCGAAGCCGGCATCCGGCAGGTGCGGGACGACGATGCTCCACAGCGCCCAGACCGCGAAGCCGAGGAACTCGGCGAAGATCGACAGGCTCAGGTTGCGGCGAGCCGTGGTGCGCCCGACGGACGCCCACTGTGCGTGGTCCTCGGGATCGAAGCCGTCGATCCACCGACCGGGGCGGTGGACCAGGGCCGCGCCCTGGTCGGTGACGGAGCCGGGGGTGGTAGGTGCTGTGCCTGCGTCCACGAGCGGTGTCGCCATGACTGCCTCCGGGAGGGATGTGGGGGCTCGGACGTGACGAACGCTAGGAAGCCGATGTTTCCGCGCCGTGCGCGGGCCTGTTGCGCGTTGCGAACCTTTCGCGCACCGGTTGCCGGCGGCGGCTGTGAGTTTGTCCGGTGCCGACGACGGCGGGTCACGACCGTCGGCGCTGCGCTCAGCCCGCCGGCAGGAGCGGTTGGAGCCGCTCCGCGAGGACGTCGGTCAGGGAGTCGACGAACGTCGTGGTCAGGTGCGAGGTTGAGCGGTAGGTCAGGACGTTGCCCATGACCGCGGGGCACGTGCCGTGCGGGCAGATGACGTCGTTGAGGTCGACGACGTGCGCTCCGTCGACCCGCTTCGCCGCGCGTGCCTGCACGTCCGCGGTCGGGGTGGTCGCCGGGAAGGAGCACGCCGAGACGTCGTGCCGGTGCTGGGCGACGCACTCGTAGAGCACCCCGGACGGGCCCGGGTTGCCGGCGAGCGCGACGACGCCGATGCCGGCATCCGCGAGCGTCTGCCAGCGGCCCGCGAGCGCGTCGACCATCGCCGCGGCGCTGTACGGCGACGACGCGTCGTCGGGGTCCTCGAGCGCGCGGAACTCCCGCTGGGTCGTGACGACCACGGACGGCCTGGCGGCGAGCAGCGCCGCCAGCGCGTTGGTGTTCCACGCGCTGCAGTCCGGGAACGGCCGGCCGCGCGGCAGGAGCACCGCGCCGTCGCTGAACGCGCACGACCCCTTGATGAGCGTGACGAGCCTGAAGTGGCCGCGCTTGGCGATCGTGTCCAGCGCGGACTGCCACTGCGCCGCCTTCGAGTCGCCGACCAGCGCCATCGTCCACGAGCCGGCCGGGTCGCCGTACTCGCACAGCTTCGCCGTGGTCCCGCCCACGGCGACCTGGCAGTGGTCCGCGTAGATGACGGGCACGTCCTGCGTGGCACGGTCCGGGCTGGGGGTGATGGAGACGGGGTCGTCGACGAACCAGTCCGCCCGCCCGTCGCGCAGGACGCGCGCGCCGAGCACGTCACCGGGTCTCGCGGAGCCCGAGGACGACGAGGGCAGCACGAGCAGGACGCCGGCCAGCGCCCCGACGGCGGTGCAGGCCGCACCGACGAGCAGTCCGCGCCGCGCCCGGGCCGCGACCCACGACGAAGCACGAACCGGGCTCTCGACGAACCGGTGGCACAGCCACGCCGGGACGAGCGACGCCGCCACGAGCGCGAGTCCCCTCTTCGCGCCGAGCTCACCCCAGAGCGCCTCGCCCGCGACGAGCACCGGCCAGTGCCACAGGTACAGGGAGTACGAGAGCCCGCCGATCCAGACGAGCGGCGCGGCGCCCAGCAGCCGTGCACCGGGCCGAGTGGCGGCCGCCCCTCCCGCGATCACGGCCGCGGTGGCCAGCACGGGGACGAGCGCGAGCGAGCCGGGCCACGCCGCGGTGCTCCCGTCGATGAGGAGAGCACACCCGACCAGAGTGCCGAGCCCGGACCAGACGAGCACGCGCGCGGCACCGGCCGGGATGCGCGACCAGTGGGCCGCCCCGAGGGCGACCGCTCCCCCGATCGCGAGCTCCCACATGCGCGTCGTCGTGACGAAGAACGCGGGCGCCGGGTCGTGGCCCGTCTTCCAGACGCTGTAGACGAGCGACGGGATCCCGATGGCCGCGATGCCGACGGCCAGGGCGCTGCGCAGCGGCCACCGGAAGCGGCGTGCCGCGACGAGCACGAGCACGATCACGAGCGGCCAGACGACGTAGAACTGCTCCTCGACCGCCAGGGACCAGAAGTGCTGCACCGGCGACGGGACGACCCCTTCGGCGAGGTAGTCGACGGAGCGGTCGGCGAGCCGCCAGTTCACGACGTAGAACGCCGCTGCGACGACGTCGCCGCCGAGCACGGCGCGTTGCGTCTGCGGGAGCCAGAGCCACGTCACGACGCTCGCGGCGACCAGCACGAGCGCGGTCGCCGGCAGCAGCCGCTTGGCCCGCCTCGCGTAGAAGCCCGCCAGTGAGAGCCGCCCGGTCGACTCGACCTCCCGGACCAGCAGGCCCGTGATCAGGAACCCCGAGATCACGAAGAAGATGTCGACCCCGACGAACCCACCGGGTACCTGGCGCACTCCCGCGTGGTAGACGAGCACGAGCCCGACCGCGAGGGCCCGCACACCCTCGATGTCCGGGCGGAAGCGGCCAGACCTGCGCACGCGTGGCGCGGTGAGGCCGGCCCGCGCGAGCCGCTCAGGGGCTGCCGTGCTCACCAACGGGCCAGACCTCCTCACGGCGAGCACGGGCGCACAACGGTGCTGGCGAACGTACGGGAGCAGGTTGAACGGCGGACGGGATGAAGATGAACAGCGGGCGCCGCGACTCGTCGCGACCTGCGCGTTCGCCCGGTAGGTTGCGGACATGGCGAAGAAGTCGGGCAAGAAGGCGGCCGGAAAGCTCCCCAACAAGGTCTACGAGGCCGAGCTGTTCCGCCTTCAGACCGAGCTGGTCAAGCTGCAGGAGTGGACCAAGGCCACGGGCGCGCGGATCGTCGTGATCTTCGAGGGGCGCGACGCGGCGGGCAAGGGCGGCACCATCAAGCGGCTCACGGAGTACCTGAGCCCCCGCTCCGCACGGATCGCCGCACTTCCGGCCCCCACGGAGCGCGAGAAGACGCAGTGGTACTACCAGCGCTACGTCCAGCACCTGCCCGCGGCGGGCGAGATCGTGATCTTCGACCGCTCCTGGTACAACCGTGCGGGCGTCGAGCGCGTCATGGGGTTCTGCACGCCGCGCGAGTACAGCGAGTTCATGCGGCAGACGCCGATCTTCGAGCAGATGCTCGTCGAGGACGGCATCCTGCTGCGCAAGTACTGGTTCTCCGTCTCGGACGGCGAGCAGCTCAAGCGGTTCCGCTCGCGCCTGAGCGACCCGTTGCGGCAGTGGAAGCTGTCGACGATGGACCTCGAGTCCCTGTCCCGCTGGGAGGACTACTCGCGCGCCAAGGACGAGATGCTCGTGCACACCGACGTGCCGTCGAGCCCCTGGTACATCGTCGAGTCGGACATCAAGAAGTCCGCGCGGCTGAACATGCTCTCGCACCTGCTGAGCACCATCCCGTACACCGACGTCCCGCGCGAGAAGATCCACATCCCCGACCGGCCGCCGCAGTCCAGCGGCTACGAGCGGCCGCCGCGCGAGCTGTCGACCTACGTCCCGGACCACGTCGCGACGCTGACCGGCGACCGCGAGCGGGACCGGTAGCCGCCGCGTCCATCCCGTTGCGTCGCGGCCGTTGACCTGCGACGTTGGACGCCATGTCCGCGCTCCCCTCGACCCCCGGGCCCGCGCTGCGCGTCCGCGTCCCGGGAATCTCGCCCGCCGTGCGCGACTTCCTGGCGACCGAGGCCGGGTCGGCCGTGTTCCTGCTCGGCGCGACCGTCATCGCCCTCGTGTGGGCGAACTCCGGCTGGGCCGACGCGTACGACTCCTTCTGGTCCACGCAGGCGGGCGTGCACGTCGGCACGTGGTCGCTCGAGCTGGACCTGCACCACTGGGTCAACGACGCCGCCATGGCGATGTTCTTCGCGGTCGTCGGTCTCGAGATCGCCCGCGAGGTCTCCCACGGCGAGCTGCGTGACCGGCGCACGGTCGCGGTCCCCGCGCTCGGCGCGCTGGGCGGGCTCCTCGTTCCCGTCCTGATCTACCTCGCGGTCACGGCCGGGACCGACGTGAGCCACGGCTGGGGCGTCGTCATGTCGACGGACACCGCGTTCCTCGTCGGCATCCTCGCCCTGTTCGGTCCCGCGTGCCCCGACCGGCTGCGCCTGTTCCTGCTGACGCTCGCGATCGTCGACGACATCGGCGCGATCACGGTCATGGCGGTCGTCTACTCCGACGACGTCGACGTCGTGGCGCTCGGGCTCGCCGGGCTCGTGGTCGTCGCGATGCTCGTCATGCGGTGGCTGCGCGTCTGGCAGCTCACGCCGTACGTGGTCGCGGGGATCGTGCTGTGGCTCGCCGTGCAGGCCTCGGGCGTCCACGCGACGCTCGCGGGCGTGCTGGTCGGGCTGCTCGTGCCCGCGACCCTGCCCCGGCGCGAGCACGTCGAGGCCGTCGCCGACTACGCGGGCGACCTCGTCGAGGACACGACCGCCGAGCGCGAGCACCTCGCCGAGCTGGCCGCACGGGCCGCGGTGCCGGCCAGCGACCGCTTGCAGCGGATGCTGCACCCGTGGAGCGCGTTCGTCGTCGTCCCGCTGTTCGGCCTCGCCAACGCGGGCATCCGGCTCGACTCCGAGACCCTCGCCGACGCGGTGCACTCGCGCCTGACGATCGGGGTCGCGGTCGCGCTCGTGCTCGGCAACGCGATCGGCATCACGGGCGCGGCGACGTTGGCCATCCGGCTCGGCCTCGGCGAGCTCCCCGGGCGCGTGCGCTACGGCCACCTGCTCGGCGGTGCGGTGCTCGCGGGCATCGGGTTCACGATCTCGCTGTTCATCGCGCAGCTCGCCTTCGACGACCCGGAGCAGCTCTCCGAGGCGAAGATCGGGATCCTCGCCGGGTCGCTCGTCGCGGCGGTGCTCGGCTCGATCCTGCTGCGGTGGCTCGGCGAACGCCTGCCCCTGTGCTCGCCCGCCTCGGCCGACGGGCCGCCCCCGATGCTCCCGCCCCTGCCGTGGGGCGCCCCGACCTGAGCGGCGACCCGCGTCAGGTGATCGGGTCGTCCGGGCCGAACGTCGCGAGCCGCAGCGTCCGCGCGTCGGACGCGACGATCCGCGGTGCGGCCGCGCGCAGCGACGCGACGGTGTCGGTCCCCGCGCGCACGAACCGCCCCGCGAGCTCGTCGAGCTCGCCGCGCGCGAACGCCGTCACCAGCGCGACCACGTCCTCGAGCGGCGTCCACACCGATCGCCCCGCGTGCATCGGCATCCCGCCGGTCATGTCCGTCTCGACGTGGCCCGGCGCGAGGTCGAGCACCGTCACGCCCCGGTCGCGATACTGCGCGTCGAGCATGGTCGTCAGGCGGGCCAGCGCGCCCTTGCTGAGGCTGTAGCCCGTGTAGCTGCGTCCCGCGCGGTAGCCCGAGCCGGAGTTCAGGTTGAGGATGCGACCGCCCCCGCGCGCGAGCATCCCCGGCAGCACCGCGTGCGTGACCAGCAACGGCCCGCGCACGTTCGTCTCGATGACGCGCCACGCGTCCTCGACGTCGTCGGCGGCGAAGTCGGTCTCGGAGCGCTCGATCACCCCGGCGTTGTTGACCAGCAGCCCGATGCCGCCGAGCTCCTCGTCGACCCGCGCGACGACGTCCGCGACCGCCGGTCCGTCGACCAGGTCGACCGACGCGGCCACGGCCACGCCGCCCGCCTCCCTGATCGAGGCAGCGACCGCCTCGACGTGCTCCGGCGTGCGACCGACGACCGCGACGGCGATCCCCTCGCGCGCGAGTCCGATCGCGATGCCGCGGCCGATGCCCCGACCACCGCCGGTCACGAGCGCGGTCCGCGGGAGGTCGCCCGATGGTCGTTCGGCGAAGTTCGAGTCCGTCACGAACCCATTGTCGCGGCCACCGCCGCACGCAGGCGTCCGAGCTCGACGCGATCCCGGTACGGCACACCCGCGACGAACAGAGTCGGCGTCCCCGCGACGCCGGCCGCGATGCCCGCGAGGTAGTCGGCCTCGACCGCGGGCGCGAAGCGCTGGGCCGGCGCCCCTGCGACGCCCGCCGGGTCGAGCCCGATCGCGACCGCCTTGCGGCGTAGGTCGGGGTCGGCCAGGTGCTCCTGGTCGGCGAAGCACTGGTCGTGCCACTGCCAGAACATTCCGTGCTCGGCAGCGGCCTCGGCCGCGAGCGCCGCGGTCAGCGCGTGCGGGTGCACCTCGAAGAGCGGGAAGTGCCGCCAGACGAGCCGGACCGTCCCCTGTGAGGAGTCGACGAGCTCGCGGAGCACGGGCGCAGCAGCACGGCAGTGCGGGCACTCGAGGTCGCCGTACTCGAGGATCGTGACGCGGGCGGACGGCGATCCGTAGACGTGCCGTTCGGGTGCGACGGGCGTGGGCTCGGAGGTCACGGGGTCGAGCATGCCCTGCGAGGCCGTGGAATGCGCGCGGCTGCAGTCCAGCGCTGCAGACCAGCGCTGAAGTCCAGCGCTGCGGTCGGGTGCGTCAGAACAGCCGCGACGACTCGAGCTCGAGCAGGAACCGCTTGCTCTCGACCCCCGCCGCGTAGCCGGTGAGCGCACCGTCGGCGCCGATGACCCGATGGCACGGGACGACGACGGCGACCGGGTTCCTGCCGTTCGCCGCTCCGACCGCCCGCGCGGTCGTCCGGGGGTCGAGGCCGAGGTCGCTCGCGAGCTGCCCGTAGGTGCGGGTCTCGCCGTACGGGATCGCGACGAGCCCCTGCCACACCCGCAGCTGGAACGCGCTCCCGACGAGGTGCAGGGGCAGGTCGAACTGCGTGCGCGTGCCCGCGAAGTACTCCCCGAGCTGGCCGATCGCCGGCTCGAGTCCGTCGGTGCTCGGCGACCCGAGCGTCTCGATGCCCGGAGCGCGACGCGTCCCGGGCAGCAGCACCCGACTGACCATGCCGTCCTCGGCCACGAGCACCACCGGCCCGAGGGGCGAGTCGAGGACCGCGTGCGTCGTGGTCGTCGGGCGTTCGGGCTCGAGCTGCCCGTCGCGCAGCACCAGACGGGTCGTGGTCGAGCGGTCCTGGGTGATCACGCCTGCCTCCAGCGGGTCCCGGCGCCTGGTTGGCGCCTCGTCTGTAGACGTGCCCGACGGGCCGGATGTGAGGTCGTCACGCCTCGTCGTCCCCCGTGCTGCGCTTGTGGCCCGCCTCACGGCGCCGGGTGACGGGCGGATCAGCGGCCACGTCGTCCTCGATCGGGGGCCCGATCACCTGGGTCTCGCCGAGGTCGGGCTCGTCCGTCGTCGCGCCCGAGTCGCCGCTCGCACCCGAGTCGCCGCTCCCACCCGCGGCGCCGCTCGCGCCCGCGTCGCCGGTCGCGCGCGCGGCGGGCTGCTCCCCGGTCGTCGGCGGCTCTCCGCCGCCCGCCTGCTCACGCTCCGCGATCACGTCCGGACCGGGACCCTGGAAGTGCCGCGAGCGCTCGAGCGCCTCGATGCTCCCCGTGAACAGGCGCGAGTCGCGCCCGACCGGCGTCACGGACTGCGTGTCGTCGATCGACCACTCGCCAGGCACCGGCAGCGCACGGGTCTCGGGTCGCTCGCTGGACGCGCCGCCCGCGGCCCTGCCGGACGTCGACCGCTCGCGCGTCGACGTCACCGGCCCCTGCTCCCACCGCGAACGCGGGATCGCGTCGGGGGCCTCGCGCTGCGCCCAGGCCACGAGTCCCTCGCGCACGTAGCACCGCAGGTCGAACAGCGTGGGCGCGTCGGCGGCGCTGGCCAGCGCGCGCACCCGCACCGAGCCGCCGACGGCATCCACGACCTGAAGGATCCCGACGCGCCGGTCCCACAGGTCCGTCTGCGCGAGCAGCCGCGTGAGCTCGTCGCGCATCTCCTGCACCGGCACCGACCAGTCCACGTCGAGCTCGACGGTGCCGAGCAGCTCCGCCGCGCGGCGCGTCCAGTTCTCGAAGGGCGTCGTCGTGAAGTACGTCGAGGGCAGGATCAGCCGCCGGTCGTCCCACGCGTGCACCACGACGTAGGTGAGCGTGAGCTCCTCGATGCGCCCCCACTGTCCGTTGACGACCACGACGTCGTCGACGCGGATGGCGTCCGTGAACGCGAGCTGCATGCCCGCGAACACGTTGGCGAGCGAGGACTGCGCCGCGAGACCGGCGACGATCGACAGCAGACCCGCCGACGCCAGCAGGCTGGCGCCGAAGGCACGGGCCGACGGGAAGGTCAGCGCGATGCCAGCCGCGGCGCACACGACGAGGACGGCCACGGTCACCCGGCGCAGCACCTGGACCTGCGTGCGCACCCGCCGGGCGTGCCGGTTGTCGGCGACGTCGGTGCGGTAGCGCGCGAGAGCCGCGTCCTCGAGCACGAACGCCAGGCTGCCGATCAGCCACGTCATCGCGACGATGAGCGCGATGAGCAGCACGTGCTCGGCCACGCGTCGCCAGTGCGACGGGTCGGCGCTGATCCGCACGGCGATCCAGACCGCGATCACCACCAGCACCGTCCGCAGCGGCGTGCGCGAGCGGCGCGTGAGGTCGGCCGCGATCGTCGAACGCCGTGCGATCCGCCCCACGACGGCGCCGATGAGGGCCGACAGGGCGATGGCGAGGACGACGGCGAGGAGCACGGAGAGCACGGGCGCGAGCACGCCCGAGGCACCGTCGTCCTTCTGCTCCGCCGCCGCTGCCAGGTTGATCGGGAGGAATGGGATCACGCGCCACAGGTTAGGCGCCTTCGGTGACAGCGGGCAGACTCGCGCCTGTGAGGGCGCTTGTGAGGTGCGCAGGCGTGGACGTCGAGGCGATGGGACCGAGCGCATGACCGTGGCTGTCGAGATCGCGCTCGACCCAGCGCCGATGCTGGCGTCGTTCGCGGCGCACGCCGTGCCGGGCGTCGAGACCGTCGACCTCGCAGCAGGCACGGTTCGTCGCTCGGTCCGACTGGCCTCGGGCCCAGCGATCGTCGAGGCGCGGCTCTCCTCCGACCGGGTCGACGTGCGGGTCGTCGACGGGACCTCCGGGCGCGCCGAGCTCGAGACGCTGGCCTCGCGGTGGTTCGGCCTCGCCGACGACATCCACGCCGTCGCCGACCGCTTCGGGGGCGACCCGGTGCTCGGCCCGCTCGTCCGGGCGCGCCCGCACCTGCGCATCCCCGGGCACCCCGACGGCTTCGAGGCCGCCGTGCAGACCGTCCTGGGCCAGCAGGTCTCGCTCGCGGCCGCGCGGACGTTCACCGGACGGTTCGCGGCCGCGTACGGCTCGACCGTCCCCGGCACCGACGGAGCCGTCACGCTCTTCCCCCAGCCTCAGGACGTCGTCGACCAGTCGGCCGAGCAGGTCCAGGCCGCGGTCCGCATCATGTCCGCGCGAGCACGCACGCTCGTCGGGCTCGCGCGGGCGTGCGCCGAGGGTCTCGAGCTCGCCCCGGGCGTGGACCCCGTCGACGCCCGGGCCCGGCTGCTGGCCCTGCCCGGCATCGGGCCGTGGACCGTGGAGTACCTCGCGCTGCGGGTGCTCGGCGATCGCGACGCGCTCCCCGCCGGCGACCTCGTCCTGCGGCGCGCGCTCGACGTCGCGGACGCCCGCGGCGTGTCGTCGGCGACCGACGGCTGGTCGCCCCTGCGGGCCTTCGCCGCACAGCACCTGTGGACCGCGAAGGCCTACGCGGTCGGGTGAGAACGAGCACCAATCCGCTGGTCAGGCGACCTTACGCAGCAGCGGCACGATCCGTTGACGCCCGTTCTGCACCGATCGCATGACGGTCTCGTCACCGTTGCGCGTCGATCGAGGCGAACGCCTGCACGGGCTCGTTCGCCGGTCCTAGCGTCGGCTGCATGACGACTTCCACGACGCACGAAGGTTCTCGCCGGCGGCCGCGAACGCTCGCCGGCGCACTCGCAGCCACCGCGGTCGCCGGGGTGCTGCTCGCCGGTTGCTCGGCCTCCGACTCGTCGTCCGACTCGGCGGCGCCCGCCTCCGTGGGCGAGCCGGCGCCGGCCGCGTTCGGCTCGGCGCAGGACGGCGCCGGATCCACCGACTCGCTCCCCTCGGACGAGAGCGCCACCGACGAGACCGCGCGCCAGGTCATCCAGACCGGCGACGTGAGCATGCGCGCGAAGGACGCGCTCGCGGCGGCGAAGACCGTCGCGAACCACGTCGAGAGCGTCGGCGGCCGGGTGGACGACAGGTCCGAGCAGGCTGCCGCGGGTGGCACGAGCGCGGGCGCGGCACTCGTCGTCCGCGTGCCCGCGGCGAAGGTGACGTCGACCATCGACATGCTGCGCGGCCTCGGCACGGTCGACACGGTCGACCTGAAGGCCACCGACGTGACCGGCGCGGCGCAGGACCTCGACGCGCGGATCCACGCGCTCGAGCTGTCCATCGCGCGCATGGATGCGCTGCTCGCCAAGGCCACCACGACCCGCGCGATCATCGACGCCGAGAGCGCGCTGACGGAACGCCAGACGAACCTGGAGCAGCTGCAGTCCGAGCGCGCGCGACTCGCCGACCAGGTCAGCCTCTCGACCCTGACGATCAGCATCCACGGGCTCGACGTGCCGCCCCCGGTCACCGAGGAAGGCCCGCACTCGTTCCTCGACGGGCTCGCGGTGGGCTGGGACGCGTTCGTGTCGGCGGTGACGTCCGTCGTCGTCGTCGCCGGCGTGCTGCTGCCGTGGCTCGCCTTCGCGGGAGCGCTGCTCGCCGTCGCGATCGCGGTCCGGCGCTCGCGCCG
>JBCECL010000004.1:86343-96189 GCA_039207135.1 Brevundimonas sp. | reverse complement strand
AGGAGCACCTCGGTGGTCGGCGAGTAGTGCAGGCCCTGGCCGACGATGCGGCGCAGGTCGGCCTCGTCGTACGCGATGCCCGAGCCGAGCCCGCCCATGGTGAACGACGGTCGGACCACGACCGGGTAGCCGAGGTCCTCGACGGCCACGAGCGCCTCGTCGATGGTGTGGATGATCGCCGAGCGCGCCGACTCGCCGCCGCACTTCTCGACGACGTGCTTGAACTGCTCGCGGTCCTCACCCTTCTGGATGGCGGGGATGTTGGCGCCGATGAGCTCGACGTCGTACTTGGCGAGCACGCCGGCCTCGTCGAGCGCGATCGCCGCGTTCAGCGCGGTCTGGCCGCCCAGGGTCGGCAGGATCGCGTCGGGGCGCTCCTTCGCGATGATCGAGGTCAGCACGTCGGTCGTGATCGGCTCGACGTAGGTCGCGTCGGCGAACTCCGGGTCGGTCATGATCGTGGCCGGGTTCGAGTTGACGAGGATGACGCGCAGGCCTTCCTCCTTCAGCACGCGGCAGGCCTGCGTCCCGGAGTAGTCGAACTCGCAGGCCTGGCCGATGACGATCGGGCCGGACCCGATGACCAGGACGCTGGAGATGTCAGTGCGGCGGGGCATCAGGCGGCACCCTTCTGGTTCTGGTTCATGAGGTCGAGGAAGCGATCAAACAGATAGGCGGCGTCGTGCGGTCCGGCGGCGGCCTCGGGGTGGTACTGCACGGAGAAGGCAGGCAGGTCGAGCGCCTGCAGACCCTCGACGACGTCGTCGTTGAGGTCGACGTGGCTCACCACGACGCGGCCGTAGCGGCCGCCGTCGTGCGGTGCCGTGGACTCGCCGTCGAGCGGGGCGTCCACCGCGAACCCGTGGTTGTGGGCCGTGATCTCCACCTTGCCGGTGAGGCGGTCCATGACGGGCTGGTTCACGCCGCGGTGCCCGTAGCCGAGCTTGTAGGTGCCGTACCCGAGGGCGCGGCCCAGCAGCTGGTTGCCGTAGCAGATCCCGAAGAACGGGATCTTGCGGTCGAGCACCTCGCGCAGCAGCTCGATCTCGTGCGTGGCTGCGCTCGGGTCGCCGGGGCCGTTGGAGAAGAACACGCCGTCGGGCGCGGTCGCCAGGACCTCGTCGATCGTGGCGTTCGAGGGCAGCACGTGCACGCGCACGCCGCGCTCGGCCAGTCGCTGGGGCGTCATGGCCTTGATGCCGAGGTCGATCGCGGCGACCGTGGCGACGGGCGTCTGGAGGACCTCGCCGCTCGCGTCGAGCGCCTCGACGACGTAGGCCTCGTCGGTCGAGACCTCTCCGGCCAGGTCGGCGCCCGCCATCTGCGGCGCGGCCAAGACGGCCGCCAGCAGCTCGTCCGTCGGACGACGCTCGCCGTCGGCGTTCGTCAGGGCGTCGCCGGAGAACACGCCGGCGCGCATCACGCCGCGCTCACGCAGGTGGCGTGTCAGGGCGCGGGTGTCGATGCCGCTGATGCCGACGATGCCCTGCTCGCGCAGGTCGTCGTCGAGCGTGCGGACGCTGCGCCAGTTCGACGCGCGCCGAGCAGGGTCGCGGACCACGTAGCCGGCCACCCAGATGCGGGCCGACTCGGGGTCGTCGTCGTTCACGCCCGTGTTGCCGATGTGCGGCGCCGTCATCACGACGATCTGGCGGTGGTAGGACGGATCCGTCAGCGTCTCCTGGTAGCCGGTCATGCCGGTGTTGAAGACGATCTCGCCGAGGGTCGAGCCGAGTGCGCCGTACTGCTGCCCGGCAAACGTGCGGCCGTCCTCGAGGACCAGGACTGCGTCGGTCATGACTTCTCCTTCGTACCGTTCGTACCGTTCGACACGGCGATGAGTGCGTTGACGGCGTCGACCAGCAAGGGGCCGTCCGCGTGGTGCTGGGGGCGCAGGCCGGTGTCCAGCCCGCGCTCGTCTGCGGGGTCCGGCTGCCAGGTCAGCACGACGAGCCCGTCGCGCCCCACGACCTTGCCCGCCATTCCGGGTGCGTTCCCCGCTGCGCGCAGCGTCTGCGCCGGGAGGAACACGTCGGGTGCGCCCTCACGCGCCACCAGGACCCCGGTGTCGTGCACGTGGACCGTCGCGGCGCTGCGCACCCCGAGGTCCTGGGCGACGACGCGGTCGAGCCAGTCGCCCGCTCGCGTCGTCGAGACGTACACGGCCCGCACGGGCTCCGCGCGCGCCGGCCCGAGATCGGCGGGCACCGGCGGCAGCGCACCGACGAACGCGGCCGTGCGTGTGCGGCGGTGGTTCCAGCCGAGCCGCATCGCCCACAGGGCCAGGACGACGATCGCGAGCAGGACGACGACCGAGATCGATTCGCGTGCCGTCATGCGCGCTCCTGGGCGCTCTCGCGCGGCTCGCCGTCCAGCACCGTCGCCCGGCCCCGCAGGAACGTCGCGACCACGCGGCCCGGGAGCTCGCGGCCCCGGAACGGCGAGTTGCCCGACTTGGTGGCCTGCTCGGCGGGGTCGACGACCCGCCGCGCCCGCGGGTCGACGAGCGTCAGGTTGGCGGGCTCCCCCACCGCGATCGGACGACCGTGGTCGGTGACCCGCCCGATGCGCGCGGGCGCCTCAGACAGCACGCGCGCCACGTCGGCCCAGGTCAGGCGGCCCGTGTCGACCATCGTCTCCTGGACGACAGAGAGCGCCGTCTCCAGCCCCGTCATGCCGAAGGCCGCGGCGGCCCACTCGCAGTCCTTGTCCTCGCGCGTGTGCGGCGCGTGGTCTGTCGCGACGATGTCGATCGTCCCGTCGGCCAGCCCCGCACGGACCGCCTCCACGTCCTGCTGGGTGCGCAGCGGCGGGTTGACCTTGAAGGTCGGGTCGTAGCCGCGCGCCAGGTCGTCGGTGAGGATGAGGTGGTGCGGCGTGACCTCGGCGGTCACGTCGATGCCGCGGGACTTCGCCCAGCGGATGATCTCGACCGAACCCGCGGTCGACAGGTGGCACACGTGCAGACGGGACCCGACGTGCTCCGCGAGCAGCACGTCGCGCGCGATGATCGCCTCCTCGGCGACCGCGGGCCAGCCCGCCAGGCCCAGCTCGGCCGAGACGACGCCCTCGTGCATCTGGGCGTTCTCCGTGAGCCGGGGCTCCTGCGCGTGCTGGGCGACGACTCCGTCGAACGCCTTGACGTACTCGAGCGCGCGGCGCATGAGCACGGGGTCGTGCACGCACTTGCCGTCGTCCGAGAACACCCGGACCTGGGCCTTCGACTCGGCCATCGCACCGAGCTCCGCGAGCCGCTCCCCCTCGAGCCCCACGGTCACCGCACCGACCGGGTGCACGTCGACCCAGCCGGCCTCGCGGCCGAGCCGCCACACCTGCTCGACGACCCCCGCGGTGTCCTGCGTGGGCGTCGTGTTGGCCATCGCGTGCACCGCGGTGAAGCCGCCGGCCGCGGCAGCGCGCGTGCCCGTGCGGATCGTCTCGGCGTCCTCGCGGCCGGGCTCGCGCAGGTGCGTGTGCAGGTCGACGAGGCCCGGCAGCAGGACGAGGTCCGTGCCGTCGACCACGGTCGCGTCGGCGTCGGCCACGTCGGGCCCGATGGCGGCGATCACGCCGTCGGCGAGCAGCACCGAGGTGCGCTCACCGCCGTAGGGCGCCACGTTCTGGATGAGGTACTTCTCGCCGGCGCTCACGCGTCCACCTTCGTCTCGTCGTTCGTCGTGCCGGCTGCCGCGGTGTCGTTCCCGGCCAGCAGCAGGTAGAGGACGGCCATCCGCACGGCGACACCGTTCGCCACCTGCTCGACGATCACCGCACGCGGCGAGTCCGCCGCGTCGGCGGAGATCTCCAGACCGCGGTTCATCGGGCCGGGGTGCAGCACGATCGCGTGGTCCGGCATCGCCGCGAGGCGGCGGGCGTCGAGCCCGTAACCCCTCGTGTACTCGAGCGGGCTCGGGAAGAACCCGCCGCCGGCGCTCGACATCCGCTCGCGCTGGACCCGCAGCATCATGATCGCGTCGGGCTTGCCGTCGATGACGTCGTCCAGGTGGTAGGACACCTCCGCGGGCCACGCCTCGACCCCGACCGGGAGCAGCGTGGGCGGTGCGACGAGCGTGACGTCGGCCCCGAGCGTGTGCAGCAGCTGCACGTTCGAGCGCGCGACCCGGCTGTGCAGCACGTCGCCGACGATCGCGACGCGAAGCCCCGCGAGGTCGCGGCCCGCCGGGTCGCCGGGTCCGGTCAGGTGCCGGCGCAGCGTGTAGGCGTCGAGCAGCGCCTGCGTCGGGTGCTGGTGGGTGCCGTCGCCGGCGTTGATCACCGCGCCGTTCGTCCAGCCCGAGTGGGCCAGGGTGTGCGGCGCGCCGCTCGCGTGGTGCCGGATGACCACCGCGTCGGCGCCCATGGCCTGCAGCGTCAGGGCCGTGTCCTTGAGGGACTCGCCCTTCGAGACGCTGGAGCCCTTGGCCGAGAAGTTGATGACGTCCGCCGAGAGCCGCTTCGCGGCCGTCTCGAACGAGATGCGCGTGCGCGTCGAGTCCTCGAAGAACAGGTTCACGACCGTGCGGCCGCGAAGCGTGGGCAGCTTCTTGATCTCCCGGGCCTGGGTCGCGGCCATCTGGCCCGCGGTGTCGAGGATGCGGACGGCCTCGGCGTGGGACAGGCTCGCCGTGGACAGCAGGTGCTTCATCGTGTCCCCTCGATCAGCACGGCGTCGCGGCCGTCGGTCTCGGCGAGGAGCACGCGGACGCGCTCGCTCGTGGAGGTGGGCAGGTTCTTGCCGACGAAGTCGGCGCGGATCGGCAGCTCGCGGTGGCCGCGGTCGACGAGCGCGGCGAGCTGGACCGCGCGCGGGCGGCCGAGGTCCGAGATCGCGTCGAGCGCGGCGCGGATGGTGCGGCCGGAGAAGAGCACGTCGTCGACGAGCACGACGACCTTGCCGTCGATCCCGTCTCCCGGCAGGTCGGTCGAGCCGATCGCGCGGGTGGGGTGCTGGGCGAGGTCGTCCCGGTACATCGTCACGTCGATGCTCCCGACCAGGGACTGCGCGTCGAGCACGGGCTCGACCTCGGCGAGCTTCGCTGCGAGGCGCTGCGCGAGCGGCAGCCCGCGGGTGGGGATCCCCAGCAGGACCAGGTCGCTGCCGCCTCGGTTGCGCTCGAGGATCTCGTGCGCGATGCGCGTCAGTGCGCGGGCGATCTCGGGACCGCCGAGGACGACGGTTGCGCCGGCGGGCTCGTCGTTCGACGGCTCAGGCACGGGCAGGGCATTACTCATGGAGCGACTCCTTCTCCGCCTCACAGGACGGGAGTTAAAGGACGTGCTGTCGACCGCCAACCCTACCCCGCGCCACCCGGCAGGAACGTGCCGTCTCACGTGCGACGTCGCTCACGTCTGCCCGCTCACGTCCGCCCGCTCACCGCCGTCGCGTCGAGGTCGTCGTCCCGCACGACCCTCGCCGTCAACCCCGCGTCGGCGAGCAGTGCGGCGGTCGTGGGCGCCTGGGCGCGGCTCGCCTCGACGACGACGGCACCACCGGGTGCGAGCCAAGGGCCGACCTCGGCCGCGATCCTGCGGTGCAGGGCGAGGCCGTCCGCGCCGCCGTCGAGCGCGATCCGGTGCTCGTGGTCGCGCGCCTCGGGCGGCATCAGCGCGATCGCGGACGTCGGCACGTACGGCGCGTTGACGAGGACCAGGTCGACCATGCCACGCAGCCCGGGCGGGAGGCCGTCGAACAGGTCACCGGCGTGCACCTGGCCAGGCGGCAGGTTCGTGCGCGCGCACGCGACCGCGGCGGGGTCGAGGTCCGTCGCGTGGACCAGGACGTCCGGGCGGCGGCGGGCGATCGCGGCGCCGAGAGCGCCCGTCCCGCAGCACAGGTCGACGACGACGGCCTGGCCGGAACGACCGCGGCCCGGCCCCGCCTCTCCCAGGTGCTCGACCCCCACGCGGACCAGGAGCTCCGAGCGGCGACGAGGGACGAAGACACCCGGCGCGACACGGATGCGCAGGCCGTCGAACTCGGCCCAGCCGAGCACCAGCTCGAGCGGTTCACCGGCGACGCGTCGCGCGACGAGCGCCTCGAGCGGCTCCCCCACGAGCCCCGTGCCCAGCAGCAGCGCGGCCTCGTCCTCCGCGAACACGCAGCCGGCCGCCCGGAGCCTCGCGACGAGCTGCTCACCGGCGTCCTGTGCACCCACGCCGCGACGCTACTGCCACCCGGGGCGACCGGCCCCGCCGAGTCCGTGCCGACGCCCTCGCCGGGGTCGCGCCGACGGCGTCGTGCAGGAGGGCCCAATGCTGGTCACATGCCCAACTCGGGTACGAATCACCCGGATGCCACGTCAGGTTGTCGACGTTGACCGCCGATGACCAGTTCGTGCTCGGAACTGTGCCTACCTGGGTGACGATGGTTCAGCTGCTCACAGCGGGCCTCGTGGGTGGCTTCTGCCTGCTCCAGTGGATCTGGTGGCGCGGTGAGCGCAGGCGCGCGGGGGCCGAGTGGGCCCTGGTCTGGTCGGCCGACATCGCGCTCCTGCTCCTCGCGGGCGGCCTGTTCCGCTTCACGTCGCCGGGGCTGCCCCAGGACGTCCTGCAGTTCGTGCACACGCAGCTCGTCGGGCTCTTCCTCCTGCTGGCCATCCCGGCGACGCGCGCGTTCGCGAACGGTCCGGCGATCCGGTGGTGGGTCGCGATCTCGACGACGCTCCTGGTCGCCGGCGCCGCGGCCTGGTGGTGGCACCCGACCTCCCCTCGCGCGGGCATCGACATCGTCGTGACGGCCGTCCTGGTCGCCGTGGCGCTGATCTCCGTCGCCTACGTAGTCGCCTGCATCGGCCCGCAGAAGGTCAGCCGGCTCGGCACCCTGCTCGTCCTCGCGGGTGCGGAGTCGCTCGCGATGCTGACCGCGGGCGGCGTGGTGCAGGACGACGAGGTCAGCGCGATGCTCGTCGCGCTCTGGTCGATCCCGCTGGGCTTCGCGCTCGGCACCCTCGCGCTCGTCCGGCTCCGGCAGGCGCAGCGCGTCGCGAAGAAGCAGCACCTGATGCGGGACGCGACGGCGCGCCTGGCCAACGCCGCGTGGTTCGCCCGCGACGCCGACAGCCTGCTGCTGCGTGCGCGCGACGAGGCGCGGACCGTGCTGGCCGACCCGAAGATCGAGGGCTCGCTGCGCCCGATCTCGCACGACCGGTTCGTCACCGAGCTCTTCTCGTCCGCTGAGCACACGCCCCAGGAGCGCACGTTCCTCGTCGACCTCGCGCAGATCGTCTCCGCGGCTGCCGAGCGGTACGGGCTCACGTCGCGCCTCGAGCGCACGGCGTTCACCGATCCGCTGACGAACCTGCCGAACCGGCGCGCCGTCGACAAGCACCTCATCGAGGTGCTCGAGCGCGCGAACGTCGAGCGCACGCGGGTCTCGCTCGTGTACTGCGACCTCGACGGCTTCAAGCGTTTCAACGACCTGCACGGGCACGAGGGCGGCGACGCGGTGCTCGTCCGCGTCGCGGACCACCTGCGCGCGCTCGTCCAGGGCGACCCCGACCGGTTCGTCGGGCGGCTCGGCGGCGACGAGTTCGTCCTCGTCATCTCGCGCGCGCCGCAGGACGTCGACCTCGTCGCGCTCGCACGCAACCTGCGCGACGGGTTCGTCGACCGGACGGTCGGCGCACGCGCCGCTCGCCTGTCGGTCGGCGTCGCGTCCTGGATCCCCGGGGACGTCGTCGACCCCGACGCGCTGATGCGGCACGCCGACACCGCGATGATGGACGCGAAGCGGTCGCGGACCGGCTTCAGGGTCTACGACCGGATCCTTCGTCGCCGCGTCGAGGCCGACCGCCACCACCGAGCGGCGCTCGAGTCGGCCGTCGCGGAGGGCCAGTTCACCGCGTACTTCCAGCCCATCGTCGACGCACGGACGCTCGAGGTGCTCCAGGTCGAGGCGCTCGCGCGCTGGGACGACCACGGCCACCTGCTGCTCCCGGCCGACTGGATCGGCATCGCCGAGGAGACCGGCCTGATCGTCCCCATCGGGCTGGCGATGCTCGCGCAGTCGCGTCGCGCCCTGGACCGGTTCCAGGTGCCGGTGGCCGTCAACCTGGCCGCGCGCCAGCTCGCCGAGCCGGATGCGCTCGAGCAGATCGAGGCCGCGTGGGGCGACACCTACTGGGAGCACCTCACGCTCGAGATCACCGAGAGCGCGCTCGTCCAGACGGGGCCGGCCGTGCCGCTGCTGTCGGAGCTGCGCGCGCGCGGCGCACGCATCGCCGTCGACGACTTCGGGACCGGGTACTCCTCGCTCGCGCGCCTGTCCCGGCTTCCCGTCGACGTGCTGAAGATCGACCGTTCCTTCGTGCGCGACGTCGCCACCGACCGCGGTGCGTCGGTGGTCCGCACGATCCTGGACCTGGCAGCCGTGCACGGGCTCGAGGTCGTCGCCGAGGGGGTCGAGCGTTCGGCCGACCTCGCGACGCTCGTCGACCTCGGCGTGCGCCGCGTCCAGGGCAACTTCCTGGGTCGCGCTGCGGCGACGCTCCCGATCCGCGGTCCGCGCCCCGGCACCGGTGCGTGGCACGCCCAGCGTCCGCTGCGTGCGGTGCCGACCCAGCCGCGTGGGCCCGAGACCGGGCCGCTGACGATCGTCCATCACCTCGCGTGAGCTCCGGCGAGGCGTTGGCCCCCCGCAGCGTCGCGAGGGGCCAGCGCTTCGTCGGGTCAGGCGAGGAGCGTCGGCTTCAGGTCGACGATGCGGCCGAGCAGCCCGTTGACGAACGCGGGCGACTCGTCGGTCGACAGGGACCGCGCGAGCTCGACGGCCTCGTCCACCGCGACGGCGTCCGGGACGTCGTCGTTGAACAGGATCTCCCACGTGCCCAGGCGCAGCAGCGCCCGGTCGACGGCGGGCATGCGCTCGATCGTCCAGCCGTGCGCGTGCGTCGCGAGCAGCTCGTCGATCCGGGGCAGCTCCGCGACGACGCCCTCGACCAGCTCGACCGAGTACTGCGGCAGAGCGGTCTCGGTGCCGGGCGAAGCGATGCGCTGCGCGAGCAGCTCGACCGGCGGCAGATCCCGCTGGTCGGCCTCGAACAGCACATCGAGCGCGCGCTTGCGCGCCTTGGTGCGTGCTCCCACGTCAGTCGTTCACGCGGCCGAGGTAGCTACCGTCGCGGGTGTCCACCTTGACCTTCGTGTTCGCCTCGAGGAACAGCGGCACCTGGATCTCGTAGCCGGTCTCGAGCGTGGCGGGCTTGGTGCCGGCCGACGAGCGGTCGCCCTGCAGGCCGGGCTCGGTGTACGTGACCTCGAGGACGACCGACAGGGGCAGCTCGATGTAGAGCGGGACGCCCTCGTTCGTCGCGACCATGGCGCTCTGGTTCTCCAGCATGAAGTTGGCCGCGTCGCCGACGACCGCCTCGGAGATGTGCACCTGGTCGTACGTGTCGGTGTCCATGAACACGTAGTCCGAGCCGTCCTTGTACAGGTACTGCATGTCGCGCTTGTCGACGTTGGCCGTCTCGACCTTCAGGCCGGCGTTGAACGTGCGGTCGACGACCTTGCCGGACAGCACGTTCTTCAGCTTGGTGCGGACGAAGGCGCCACCCTTGCCGGGCTTGACGTGCTGGAACTCGATGACGGTCCAGAGCTGGCCGTCGATCTTCAGCACGGTGCCGTTCTTCAGGTCGTTGGTGGTCGCCACGATCCGTCGCTTCCTGTCGGGGAGTGTCTGTGTCTTCTGCGCCGGCGCGTTCGCCGGTCCGCAGACCGCCGACCATCGTACCCGCCCGGGCCGCACTCCCCCGACCTGCGCCGCGGCGCACTCCGCCCCGTCCGCGGCTCCTCCGCTCCCGACTCCGCTCCCGTCCCGCTCCCGACTCCGCTCCCGTCCCGCCGATG
>JBCECL010000004.1:84007-86243 GCA_039207135.1 Brevundimonas sp. | reverse complement strand
CCGCTCCCGACTCCGCTCCCGTCCCGCTCCCGACTCCGCTCCCGTCCCGCCGATGAGCCTGAAGATGCGGTCAGTCCCGACCGCCGATTCTTCAGGCTCGCGCGGTTCAGAGCAGCGCGCGGGCCCCGATGCCGATGGCTGCGCTCCAGACGAGCGACGCGAGCGTCCCGATGACGAACCGCTCCGAGGCGCCGGGGTTCTCCCGCAGCTCCGGGAACCGACCCAGACCCTTGACCGCCACGACGACTGCGATGCCGGCCGGCTCGTCGACGAGGATGCACATGGTCACGGCGACGCGCTCGAGGATGCCGATCCACGTCCCGCCACGCAGCGAAGCGATCGCCTGCGGCCCCTGCGGCCCGTCGCCCGACGAGGCCCCGGCGTCGACCGAGCGCGACGCGAGCCGCAGCACGCCGAGCACGACGAGCCAGCCGCCGGCGGCGGAGACGATCAGGGCAAGGATGACGACGACGGCGTCCACGGATCTCCTTCGGGGTGGTCCGGGCTCGATCGTGTCGGAACACGGCGCCGCGGTCCATCCGACACGGCCTACTCCCCCGCGGCGATCCTCAGCAGCCTGGCCGCCGCCCCGCGCGCGCCCGTCTCCTCGGTCCAGAGTGCCGCACGCAGCCGCTGGCTGACCGCCTGCTGCGAGATGCCCAGACGTTCGGCGACGTCCTCCTGACGAGAGTCGGTTCCCGTCAGGGCGTCGACCACCTCCCAACCGGCCGGCGACCGCCGCGCGGCCGCCGCTGCGGCGAGCACGAGCACCGCCTCGCAGTCCCGGCCGGCGCCGTCGTCGATCCCCCGGACCGCGAGCGACACCGAACGGCTGCGGCTCTTCGCCGCCTCGACCGCAGCCCGCGCGAGCACGAACGCCGTGCCCGAGCCCGCGCGCGACGACTCGGGCAGCGGCAGGTCCACGGGCCCGGCGCCGATCCCGACAGACCACCCACCGTCGCGCGCGACTGCAAGTGCGAGGTCGACGACGAGCCGCTCGTCGTCGAGCACGCCCTGCACCTCGTCCCCCACGGTCCGCTCGAACTCCCGAACCACCGGTGACCCTGAAGAGTTCGCCACTCGGGGTGCCAGATCGTTCAGGCTCACGCGCAGCTGGTCGAGGAAGGCGTCCACCCGGTCGCCGTGGACGCGGGATCCGCGCTGGTCGATCGTCATGACGTAGGGCATGCGACAAGTGTGCACCCTTGTTATGTGCGATACAAGGCAGGACGACGGGCGCGGAGGTCGTCGACCACGCGGGCGATCTGCGCGGCGACGTGCGCGGGGCGGCGGCTGACGTCGTCCCACGTGAACCTCAGGACGGTGCATCCTGCGGCCACGAGGAGGTTCTGACGATCTCGGTCGCTCTGGAACCGCGCCGCGTGGGCCTCTTTGCCGTCGATCTCGACGACCAGCAGCACGTCCTCGAAGAAGACGTCAGCGGCGGCCGCGACGCCGAACCGCGACAGCATCGGCACGTTCGCCGACCAGCCGGTGAGCCGGGCCGCGTGCAGCGCGGCATGCAGCCGCTCCTCGGCCGGGTTCACCGCACCGGTTCGCAGCCGACGCTCCGCGGTGCGACGTTGCGCGTTGCCGCGCGCACCGGGGTGGTCGGCGAGCCACCGCGCGAGCTCGTCGGCCGACAGCAACCGACGCGACGCGACCCAGGCGAGCAGCCGCTCGGAGTCACCGCGCGGCATGAGTCCGAGGCAGTCGATGATGGCTCGGCTTCGCGTGGTCGCCGGCACGAGCCCCACCCGGCTGACGTCGGCCCGGTCGAGCGCCTGCTCGTGCGGGACCAGCACACCGCGCCTGGGGCGCCCCGAGGCGACCGCCACGTGCGCGAGCCCGTCGTCCGGCACAGGGAGACGGTGCAGGAGCGCCGCTGTCGTCTGGCACACGATCGCGCCCGGCCAGGTGAGTGCCGCGGCGTGCGCCCGCTGGTAGACCGTGGCGGGACCGGCGCACAGCACGTTGCCGATCCGCGTCCACCGCTCGGTCTCGACGCGCCATCGCACCTGGGCGGGCGTCATGCCGCCGGCGAGCGCGTCGCGAGCGGTGAACACGCCGCTGCCCACCCGCGCGCTCTCGGGCACCCACCCCGCATCGAATCGTCGCGCCACCCACCGACCATGCCGGTGCCGGCGCCCCGGTCGGGCGCCCAATGCCGAGTCTGTGGACGACCCGCGACCTGTGGTCACGTCGCGACCCTGAAGGATTCGCGACTGCGAGTCGC
>JBCECL010000004.1:0-83907 GCA_039207135.1 Brevundimonas sp. | reverse complement strand
GACCCGCGACCTGTGGTCACGTCGCGACCCTGAAGGATTCGCGACTGCGAGTCGCAGATTCTTCAGGCTCGCGCCCCGGGGAGTTACGGCGCGAGGGCTGCGAGGGCCAGGCGGTAGGAGTCCAGGCCGAAGCCGGCGATCGTGCCGGTCGCGACCGGGCCGACGACCGAGTGGTGCCGGAACTTCTCGCGGGCGTACGGGTTGGTGATGTGGACCTCGATGAGGTGCAGCCCCGACTGCGTGACCTGAGCCGCGGCATCGCGCAGCGCGTAGGAGTAGTGCGTGAACGCGGCCGGGTTCAGCACGACGTCCGTGCGGGTGTCGACGGCCTCGTGCAGCCAGCCGACGAGCTCGGACTCGTCGTCCGTCTGGCGCACGTCGACCTCGATCCCGAGGTCGGCCGCCCACTTCGCGACGGCGGCCTCGAGGTCGTCGTGGGTCGCCGAGCCGTACACCTCCGGCTCACGCGAGCCGAGCCGGCCCAGGTTGGGGCCGTTGAGCACCAGTGCACGCGTCATGGACGTCACCCTAGGCCCCTACAGCGCGATCGCCGTGGAGGTGTCGTCGCGGCTGATCTCCGCGTACGCCGCGACCAGCAGGGTCGGGTCGGGGCCCTCGAGCCGCGCCGGCTTGGCGATGTCCTCCAGCACGACGAAACGCAGCAGGTCGCCCCGCGTCTTCTTGTCGCGGCGCATCGCCGTCAGCAGCCGCTCCCAGCGGTCCCCGCGGTACGTCACGGGCAGCCCCAGCGAGGACAGGATCGAGCGATGGCGGTCGACCACGTCGTCGGAGAGCCGGCCCGCGAGCCGGGCGAGCTCGGCCACGTAGACCATGCCGACCGAGACGGCCGCACCGTGCCGCCACTGGTAGCGCTCGACGTTCTCGATGGCGTGCGCGAACGTGTGGCCGTAGTTGAGGATCTCGCGCAGCCCGGCCTCCTTGAGGTCCTCGCCCACGACCCGGGCCTTGACGGCGACCGCGCGCTGAACGAGCTCGGCGAGGACGTCCGACGCCGAGGCCGCGACCGGGTCCGTGAGCAGCTCGACGTTCGCCTCGACCAGCTCGAGGATGCGCGGGTCGGCGATGAAGCCGCACTTGACGATCTCCGCGAGGCCGGCGACGAAGTCGTGCTTGCTCATCGACGCGAGAGCCGCGAGGTCGCAGAGCACCCCGGCCGGCGGGTGGAACGCGCCCACGAGGTTCTTGCCCTCGGCCGTGTTGATCCCGGTCTTGCCGCCGACGGCCGCGTCGACCATCGCGAGCAGCGTGGTCGGCACCTGGACCACGCGGATCCCGCGCAGCCACGTCGCCGCGACGAACCCGCCGAGGTCCGTCGTCGCTCCGCCGCCCACCGCGACGACCGCGTCGGTGCGCGTGAAGTCGGCCTGCCCGAGCACGCCCCACAGGAACGCCGCGACCTGCGCGGTCTTGGCCTCCTCGGCGTCGGGCACCTCTGCCCCGAACGCCTCGTACCCCGCGGCGCGCAGGTCCTCGAGCACGGTGTCGGCGGTCGTCGCGAGCGCCGCCGGGTGCACGACGAGCACGCGCTTGCTGTCACCCACCAGCGCCGGGAGCTCGCCCAGCAGGTTGCGCCCGATGACGACGTCGTACGGCTGTGCGCCGTCCACTCGAACGGTGGTCGTCATGCCTCGCCCTCCACGGCGGCCAGCCGCAGCGCGGCCAGCTCGGTCTCGATGCGCTCGGCCACGTCGGCCGGGCGCAGGTCGTCGGTCAGGATCGTGATCGTCGCGAGCCGCTCGTAGATCGGGCGCCTCGCCTCCATGAGGGCCTGCCACTGCGCGCGCGGGTTGCCGAGCAGGAGCGGGCGGGACTGGTTGAAGCCGACGCGGGGGGCGGCGTGGGTGAGCGTGACGTCGAGGAAGACGACGACGCCGCCGGAAGCCCGGTACTCGTCGAGAGCCGCCTGCGAGGTCGCGTCCAGGACCGCGCCGCCTCCGAGCGCGAGCACGCCGTCATGACCGGCGACGGCCTCCAGGACAGCGTCGCGCTCGAGCTCCCGAAACCGGGGCTCGCCGTCGTCGTAGAAGATCTCCGCGATCGTCTTGCCGGCGGTCCGCTCCACGTCCGAGTCCGTGTCACGAGCGAGCAGCTGCCAGCGCTCAGCGAGAGCGGCGGAGATGGTCGACTTCCCGGATCCGGGCGGACCGATGAGAACGATTCGTGGGGCGATGTGCGGCACGACGACGAGGCTAGACCGCCTTCCGCCAAACCGTCGTCGCGTCTCGTGGGGCCGATCGGGCGATATGTCACCCCAGGCCTCATGTTCCCGACCTGGCGTACCGAGACAGGTGGGTCAGGCGACAAACACAGTTCTCAAGGGGTGCTGCATGAGGAACGGACGACTCACGGCCATGGCGACCTCGGTCGCGCTCGCGGTGGGGCTCGTCTCCGCAGTGGGCCTGAGCCCGGCGGCTGCGACGATCGCGACCGAGGCAGAGCCGGCCACCAGCTCCGTCATCGGCAGCGACGTCCAGCTGCAGTGGCAGCGTGTCCCGGGCGCCACCGGGTACCTCGTCCAGGTCGCGACCTCGACGGCGTTCGACAGCGCGACGCTCGTCGAGACCGCGACGACCCGCGCGCTGCGTTGGGTGCCGAGCACCCGCATGTGGGGCTCTGCCGGCGACCAGACCCTGTACTGGCGCGTCGTGCCGCAGGGCGTCAGCGCGGCACCCGACGACGCGGTCGTGCACACGTTCGGCCGAGAGATGGCTCCCGCCCCCGAGGGGCTCGAACCAGCAGACGGCGCCACCGTCAGCTACCCGACCCCCGTGGCCCTGAGCTGGGAGGCCGTGCGTGGCGCCGCCTCGTACACCGTCCGCCTGACGGGGGGGTACTCCGTCACCGCGACGGTCGCAGGCACGGCGTTCACGCCGGACCGGGCGCTGCCCGCGGGGACGTACACGTGGAGCGTGCAGCCGAACTTCGCCACCTCGGCCGTGCCCGTCAGCATGCCCGGCACCCCGTCCGCACCGCGCACCTTCACGGTCGCCTGGCCCGCGGATGCGTCGCGGCCGGGTCTGCTCGCGCCCGCGGACCACGCCGTCGCCAACGACCTCGAGTTCCGCTGGACTGCGGTCGACGGTGCGAAGGCCTATCAGGTCGACCTCTCGTCCTCCCCCGACTTCACGACGTTCGCGCTCCGCAGCACGGTCACCGGCACGGTCTTCGTGCCGACGGGCATCGTCGTGAACGGCTCGTACTACTGGCGGGTGACCCCGCTCGACGTCAACGACCAGCCGGGCGAGCCGTCGGCGACCTGGCAGGTCTCCAAGCGCATGAGCATGAGCACCGAGTCGGTGCTCGACTCGAACGGACAGACGGCGCAGCCCTACTTCACCAACATCACGACCGACGCGGTGACGCCCACCGTGCTGCCCTTCTCGACGTTCCACCTGTCGTGGACCGCTGTTCCTCGTACGACCTACTACCAGGTGACCGTCACCCGCCAGAACGGTCCGTACAGCCCCATGACCTGCAAGACCGCGTCGACCTCGGCGACGATCGTCGCGGCGTCGGGGCTCACGGGTAACAACCCCGGCGCACTGAGCGGTTCCGGCACGTGCCTGTGGTCGGCGAGCGCGCCCGAGCGGATCCAGGCGGGCATCGGGGCCGACGACACGAGCGGGCTCTACTCCGCGAAGGTCGTCGCCGTGAACGTCCCCGCCGCGAAGACGACCGACTTCCAGCTCTCGAACCCGACCGACGCCGATGTCCAGCCGTCGACCACCTCGAGCAACCACTTCTTCCGGATCGGCGGCGAGGAGCGGACCGCGACGCTCGGGTACGTCTCGGTCGACCCGATCGCGGGCGCGGACCAGTCCTGGCCGATCCAGCGCACCGCCGATGCGAGCCCGCTCCTCACCTGGCAGCCGGTGACGGCCGCGGACGGCTACATCGTCCAGCTGTTCTCCGATGCGGATCGGTCTACCCAGATCGCCGAGCTGCGCACGACCACGCCGTCGGTGCGCGCACCGGGCGTGTTCGCGGCCAACGACACCTCCGTGACGAACGACGCCTACGTCGCCGAGATCATTCCCGCGAAGCTGTCCGGGAACACCTGGAGCGAGATCTCGAACTTCAGCCACGGCTACATCTCCTGGCAGCGCACCGCGGACGTTCCCACGCCCGGCGTGGTCTCGGACGGCGGCGGTACGCCCCTGCTGAGCATGACGAGCACCCCCGCCGACGCTCTCGGCGGCGGTAACCGCGGGTACCGGGTCCTCGTCTACAACAAGAACGCGGCGCTGCCGAGCTGGACCCTGCTCGTCGACCAGCCCAGCACCGTGGCTGCGCAGAAGTTCACCATCAGCACCACCGACCACACGATGGTCGCCACTCCTCTCAAGCAGGGCGACTACGAGTTCGCGTGGGCCGTGCTCGACTCGGCCGGAAAGTCGGGCCCGACCTCGGCGCGCCGCCCCTTCTCCATCGGCCGTACGACCCCGTCGGGTCTGGCTCACGACATCGAGCCGGACGGCACCTCGGCGACGTTGAGGTGGGGCAACGACGTGAGCGCCGCGAGGTACACCGTGAGCCTGCGTGACACCGCCGGTGGCTCGGTCGCGCCCATCCCGGACACGACCGGCCGGTCCGTCACGGTCCAGGGGCTCGTCCCCGGCAAGACGTACGCCTGGTCGGTGTGCGCGAAGGACAGCGCCGGCAACGCGACGTACTTCTCGTCGGAGGACTCGTTCTCGATTCCGCAGGGCGACGTCGTGGTGACGTCGGGAACGTTGAGCGCCACCTCGTCGGCTCTTCCCACGATCACCTGGAACCCCCTGGCCGGCGCGTCGCGGTACCTGGTGCGTGTCGCGACCGCCACGCAGGGGCTCGCGGCCGTTGCGGCCGTCGAGACCAGTGCGCTGCGCTACGTCCCGACAGTTCCACTCGTCTACGGCACGCAGTACGTCTACGACGTCCGGGCCGTCCCGGCCGTCAGGACGACGACCCCCACGCGCCCGATCCTGGGCAGCTCACCCACCAACTCCCTGTCGGTCATCACCACACCCGGCGCGCCGTCGATCACCAAGGCGGAGATCGCAGGGACTGGTCTGAACTTCGTCTGGACGGCTCTCACCGGCGCCGCGGCTGGATCGAGCGCCGCTCCGACGTACGTCGTCCGGTACCGGCCGAAGGCGGATCTCACGGCGCCATGGGTCTACGCGAACGTCACCGGAACGACCCTGACCACGCCGCCCCTGCTGCGTGGGACCGCGTACGACGCCGCCGTTGCCGCGGTGAACAGTGAAGGGCAGGGGCCGTGGTCGGCGGTCCGTTCCGCGACCACGGCGGGCGTGCCGAGCGCCCCGGGGGGTCTGCGCGCGACGTCGGCTCTCAAGTCGCTCAAGGTCAGCTGGAGCAGCGCTTCGTCCGCACTGCCGGTGACGTCGTACGCGATCCGGTGGAAGCCGACCTCCTCGTCGACGTGGACGACCCGCGCGCTCGCCGCAGCCGACCGCAGCTACACCATCACGGGCCTCGGCCAGGGGACGTACCGCGTCGAGGTCTGGGCGACGAGCGCAGCGGGCGCGGGCCTGCCCGCGACGATCGACCAGTCAAGCCTGGGGCTGGCATCAGCACCGCGGTCACTCGTCGCCAAGCGCGGCGACCGCAGTGCGACCCTCACCTGGTCGCCGCCCACGTCGACGGGCGGCAGCCCGGTGTCGAGCTACCTGGTCGAGCGCAGGCAGTACTCCTCGGCCACCTCGACGTGGTCCGCCTGGTCTCGTGTCTCGTCGAGCACCGCGGCGACGCGGACGGTGACGGTGACCGGGATGACCAACGGCTCGAAGTACGCGCTGCGTGTCTCGGCGATCACCGCGGTCGGCCCGGGCACCGCCTCGTCGGTGGTCTACGTCACGCCGGCAGGCAAGCCCCTCGCGCCCGCCATCATCGTCGCCGTCTCCAAGGGCAAGGCGAAGATCACCTGGCACAAGGTCAACGGGAACGGGTCGCCCGTCACGTCCTACAAGGTGCAGCGCTCCTCGGACGGCAAGGTGTGGACGACGCTCAAGACCGGCACGCCGTCGACGGTGAGCTACACCTGGACCGGAGCGAAGAAGGGCAAGGCGTACTACGTGCGTGTCGTCGCGTACAACGCCATCGGCAGCTCCCCGAGCGCCAAGGTGAAGTTCACCGCGAAGTAGCTCGGCCACGACGAAGGCCGGGACCCATGGGTCCCGGCCTTCGTCGTGATGTCAGTCAGCGGAGCAGCTCGGGCACGGCTTCCAGGTAGGCCGAGAGGTTCCGCCGCACCTCGGCCAGAGAGTCTCCCCCGGACTTCTCCAGGAGCGCCTCGGCGAGCACGAGCGCGACCATCGCCTCCGCGACGACCGCCGCGGGGGGCACGGCGCACACGTCGGATCGCTGGTGCTGGGCCTTGGCCGGCTCCCCGGTCGACGTGTCGACCGTCGCCAGAGCGCGGGGCACCGTGCTGATCGGCTTCATAGCGGCGCGGACCCGCAGGACCTCGCCGTTCGTCATGCCGCCCTCGAGCCCGCCCGCGCGGTTCGTGGCGCGCTGGATGCGGCCGTCGGCGGAGCGGGTCATCTCGTCGTGCGCTGCCGAGCCTCGGCGCGCTGCGGTGCGGAAGCCGTCGCCGACCTCGACCCCCTTGATGGCCTGGATGCCCATCAGGGCACCCGCCAGCCGCGCGTCGAGGCGCCGATCGCCGTGGACGTACGAGCCGAGGCCCGACGGGACTCCGTAGGCGAGGACCTCGACCACGCCGCCGAGCGTGTCGCCGTCCTTGTGGCACTCGTCGATCTCGGCGACCATGGCCGCCGACGTCGCGCCGTCGAAGCAGCGCACAGGATCGGCATCCAGCGCAGCGACGTCCGATGCGACGGGCAGGTCGGCGTCGTCTGGAACCGACACCGGGCCGATCGAGACGACGTGCGAGACGAGCTCGATCCCGGCGGCCTGCCGGAGAAAGGCTGCGGCAACCGTGCCGAGCGCCACGCGCGTCGCCGTCTCGCGGGCCGAGGCCCGCTCGAGCACCGGGCGAGCATCGTCGAAGCCGTACTTCCGCATGCCGACCAGGTCGGCGTGTCCGGGCCTGGGCCGGGTCAGCGGCGCGTTCCGCGCCCGCTGCAGCACAGACTCGTCGTCGAGCGGGTCCGCCGACATCACCTCGACCCACTTGGGCCACTCGGTGTTGCCGATCTCGATCGCGACGGGCCCGCCCTGCGTGAGGCCGTGACGGACCCCGGCGAGCAGGCGCACCTCGTCCTGCTCGAACTTCATGCGAGCACCACGCCCGTACCCGAGTCGACGGCGGGCGAGCGCGGCCTGGACGTCGGCGGTCCTGACCTCGACGCCGGCCGGAAGGCCTTCCATGATGCCGACAAGGGCAGGGCCGTGCGACTCACCTGAGGTCAACCAACGCAGCATGGCCAGATCCTTTCACGGCCCGACATCCAAGTCCCACGACGTCCACGAGCGACGTCCCGCCCCTCACCAGGTGAGAGGCGGGACGTCGCTCGGCGTGGTCGACCCGACGGGCTCAGTGACCCGAGACGGGCTTGAGCGGGTTGTCGTTGTTGCTCGTCGCGGGTCCGTCGCCCTTGGGCTTCTCGGTCGGCGTCGCCGTCGGAGGAAGGGCGGTGGAGTCGTCAGGCATCACGTACGTGTAGCCGGCGATGATGAGGTCCTGGTCTCCCGCCTTCGTAGCGGGCCGACCGGCACTCGCGGCGCCGTCCGGCTGCGACGTTCCCGTCAGCGCCGTCACCAGGAAGAGGCGACCCTTCGACGTCTGGACGTCGTTGAGGAACGCCTGGGTCCCCTCGAACGAGCCGAGGACCTCGATCGAGATCGGGATCGCGACGAGACCCTTCGTCATCGCTGCCGCCGCAGCTGCTGCGGCAGCGTTCGGGTCGGGAGCGGCGGGCGTGGCAGCCGGCGTGGGCTCGGCCGCCGGGGTCGCTCCGTCGGCCGTCGGCGCGGCGGCCGGCGGCGGGGTGACCACGGCAGGCGTGAACTCCTGCGGCGGCGACGGGGTGAGCGCGATGATCGTCACGTCTCGCTTCTCAGCCGCCGCACCCAGCTCGCGGACGTACTGGGCGAGGTCGGCCGTCGAAGGAACCCGCGAACGCGCCTCGGCCAGCTGCGCCCGGTACTCGTCGAGCTTCTTGAACTGTCCCTGCAGCCCAGTGATCTGCAGCTCGAGCGCGTCGTTCTGCGCTCGTGCCGAGGTGGCCTGGTCGCGCGTCTCGCTCGCCGACGCAAGTGCCGGCGAGATCATGAACGTCCAGGACGCTCCGACGAGGACGACGCACGCGAGGGCCGTTCCACCGACCCAGGTGCTCTTCTTCGCTCCTGCCATGTCGATCAGCCCTTCTCTGCCGCGTCAGCGGCGAAGCGGTTCGTGTAGCGGTCCTGCGTGAACTGGACCGAGCCCTGGATCTGGAAGAAGTCGCCGCCGTCGTCGGACGACGTCGTCGCCTGCGAGAACCACGCGTCCTGGAATCCGGGCAGCGAGTTCATCGCGTCGATCCACGGGGCGGTGTCGGCGGCCTCGGTCGCACGCAGCGTGAACGAGATGGTCCCGACGCTCGGGCTCTGCAGCGGGTCCGCCGGACCGGCCGCGGCCTCCATCGGTGTAGCCCCTGCGACCGTGTAGGTGTCGATGCTGACGGTGTCCGGAAGCACCGCGGCGATCTGCGCGACGGCCTTCTTCCAGTCGACGTCGGTCGCCATGGCCGCCGCGAGGCTGCCCTCGACCTTCTTGAGCTGGGCGATGGTCGCGGGGACCTCGGCGTACTTCTGGACCTCTGCCTGGAGCTGCGTGGTCTTCGCCTCGGCGTCCGACAGCTCGCTCGACGCCGAGGCGCCCTGCATCTTGCCGTACCCGAAGCCGATGACGCACAGCGCCGCGACAGCGACCACGAGCACGAGAAGCTTGCGCTTCAACGCCTTCAGGCCGCGTGCCTCGACGACCTCGGGCGGCAGGAGGTTGACCTGGGGCATCCCAGGGACGAAGACCTTCGGGGAGCGCGACGGGCGCTCGAGCAGCTTGTTCATGCGGCAACTCCGTACGCGAGGCCGACCGGGACCGACATGACGGACTCGAGGTCGGGAAGCGATTCGCGGCGCGTGTTCTTGCCGAGGCGGACAGCGCCGAGCGGCTCCGCAAGGGTCACCGGGAGGCGGCTGGCGCTGGACAGGTACTGACCGAGCCCCGCGAGGTGCGCTCCCCCACCGCTGAGCACGACGACGTCGATCGCAGTGCCGGCGTTGGTGCTCGTGTAGTACACGAACGTGTTGCGCACGGACTCGATCAGGTTGCGAACGACCGTGTTGATCGACTCGGCCGCGGTCGCGCGGTCGGCCGGCACGGAGAACCCGACGCCGATCTCGCGCTTGAGTGCCTCGGCGTCGAGGACGGTCATACCAGCCGCGCTTGCGACGGCCGCGGTGACCGACTGACCACCGATCGGCAGCGTGCGGACGAGGCGCGGCACACCCTGCTGGGTGATCACGACCGTGGTGATCGTCGCGCCGATGTCGACGATGGCCGCGGTCGAACGCGCGAGGTTCCCCCGCACGAGCGACCGCACGAGCGCGAACGCGTTGAGGTCGACCATGACGGGCCGCAGGCCAGCGCCCTCGACCGCCAGGACGTTCGCGGTCACCGTGTCGCGCTGTGCCGCGACGAGCACGCCGTTGACGGTGCGCCCGTTGGGTCCGTTGCCCTCGCTCGTGGTGAAGAAGTCGAGCAGCGCGTCGTCGGCCGACATCGGCAGCGACTCGGCGACCTGGAACGGCAAGGACGCCTTGATCTGGGGCTGCGGGAGCCACGGCAGCTCCAGCTCACGCACCATCACGCGCTGGTTCCCGACGCCGATGATGACGTCGCGCGACTCGAACTTGGCCTGCGCCCACATCTGGCGCAGCGCGATCGACACGGTCTCGGGCTGGGCGACCTCGCCGTCCCGTACCGCACCGAGAGGCAGGGGAACCTGCCCGAAACGGACGAGGGTGGGCGGGTTCTTGCCTCGAGGTCCGGCGCTGCCGAACTCAAGCTCGGCAGCACGGAGCGAGGTCGACCCGATGTCGAGCCCGATGACGCTTGAGGTGGCCACGAGGGTCCCTTCCGACGGAAGCTGATCACTCAGTTCATCGGGCGGCGGGTGGCGGCACTTGAGCGTTCTGGCCGATTCGGGGTCACCCGATTGCCACTGTCGCGCGACGCCGCACGAGAGGTGGCCGAAGGGAGATCAGAACAGGCCGAGATACCAGTCCGCGACCTGCGCGCCGAGGAGGATCCCGACGAATGCCCCGAGGAGCATCCACGGCCCGAAGGGGATCGTCGACCCGCGCCCGGCCTTCCGCACGATCACGAGCCCGAGAGAGTAGAGGCCGCCCAGCAGGAAGGCAGCGAACCAGCCGACGAACAGCGATCCCCACCCGAACCAGCCGAGGTACATGCCGAGGACTCCGGCGAGCTTCACGTCGCCCAGGCCCATCCCCTTGGGGTAGACGAACCACGCGATGCCGTAGACCAGGAACAGCGCCACCATGCCGATGGCGGCGCGCGGAAGGTTCTCCCACGAGGTGTCGCCCCCGGGGTTCCAGCTCGCCAAGGTGAGCAGCAGCGCTGCGACCGGGTAGGACGGCAGGACGATCGCATCCGGCAGCCGGCGGGTGTCGATGTCGATCAGGGCCAGAGCGATCGACACCGCTGCGAGGTAGAGCAGCGCGGGGAGGATCCAGTCGGCTCCCGCGAACCAGGCGAGCAGGCCGAACGACAGCGCCGTGGCTGCCTCGACGAGCGGGTACCGCACCGAGATCGGCTCACCGCAGTCGCGGCAGCGCCCACGGAGCAGCAGCCAGGACAGCACGGGGATGTTGTCGCGCTTGCGGATCTCGTGGCCGCACTTCGGACACGAGCTGGGCGGACGCTGGAGCGACATCCCCTGCGGGACGCGCCACACGACGACGTTGAGGAATGAGCCGATCGCCAATCCGAAAAGCACGGCGAACACGATGATCGACAGGTCGCCGATGTGCGTCACGCTAGAGATCTCCTTCGACTGCGCGCGTCACGGACGACTGGATTGGTGACGACCACAGACGCGAGGATCTCATCACTTGAGGGACTGGGGTGTCGACATCTCGCCGAAGTAGCGCTGCGACCACTGGGCATTGACCCACTTGGGGAAGTACGGCGGCGCGGAGTACTTGAGCCGGTTGTCGTAGATGTACTTCTTCAGGTAGCCGGTCGTCGACGTGCCCGTACCGACGATCCCGCGCCAGCGCTGGGCGATCGACCCGTTGACCTGCAGAAGTCCGAGCCCCGCGCCGACGTTGTACTTCTGGACGTAGAAGGAGTGCTGCAGGGTCTGGATCGAGCCCATGATCTGCAGCCCGGAGATCTGCGTCGACGCGTCCGGGTCGTTGTACTGCCGGGGCCACGCGGCGTTGTTGGTCGTCGCGCTGACGTCCACGGCGCCCCACTTGTAGGTGCAGCTCGACGTGCAGGTCGAGGTGGTCTTCGCGGACGTCACCGTCCCGACCCACGGGTGGAACACCTCGACCGAGTTCGTGGCCACCAGGCCCAGCATGTCGGAGCCCGAGAGCCCTCCGGCGAGGACGACATCGCCCGTGGCGATGATCGACTGCGCGGACGCGACCGTGACACGCCCCTTGAGCGTGCCCTCGATGTAGGCGTTGCCCTCGGCGCAGAACTTCGTCGTCTCCGACATGTTCGTGTCGTAGGTGTAGGTCAACCCAGCGGAGGTGGGGGTCACCGGCGTGGTCGACGCGAACGTCCCCAACGGGAGGAGCGAGGCGCCCGAGCCGCCCAGCTCACCGGAGTAGCACTGGCGGCGCGCGACCGACGACGGCGCAGCGGCGACGTAGATGACCATGTCGTCCGGGACCAGCACCTTCGCGCCCGCGGCGGAGTCGAGGGCCGTGAGCGTCCCGCACGAGGGCAGCGGGTAGCCCGGCGCCGCGCTGCCGGTCGGCGCCGTGTTGCCGTTGGAGGTCTTCTTGTTCCAGACGGTCATGTAGCCGTCCGACGAGAAGATGATGCGGGTCGACCCGAAGTAGTGGCAGCCGGGAGCCGTGGCGAACGCAGCCGAGGTGTCGTCGAGGTAGAGCGCGCTCGAGTACTGCGGTGCCTTGTTGTTGAAGTTCGCCGTGCTGTACGTGCTTCCGGTCTTTCGCAGGCAGTACTTCCAGGTCGCCTGGTTCCCGACGACCGCGTTCCTGCAGTCGGGGTTGGCCGTCTGGAAGCCGTTGGTGAACGTCGGGCCGGAGGCAAGGACCGAGTCGTTCGAGAACACGGAGCCTTCCAGGACGTCACCCGCGACGAACGTGATCTCCGTGCAGCTCGACGAGCTGCGGCCTTCCCACCAGTAGATCGCCGGGTCGTAGCCGGATCCGCCGCACGCCGCCGACGGGGTGCTCGAGTAGGCCTGCTTGTTGGAGGGGTCCGCCGACTCGAAGTCGGTGTAGTAGACGAAGTCGGTCGAGCCGCCCTTGCCGACTGCCGACTCGATCGTGCGGAACTGCCCGTTGGCCTTCCCGGTCACCCGCAGCGTGATCGTGCCCTGGGTGCTCGAGTACGAGGTGTCGACCGAGTAGTGGAAGAACGCGTCGCGCGGGCCGACCTGGCTCGCGTTGACGGGGATCCAGCCCGCCGCCGTGCTAGCCGTGTAGCCGCAGGAGTTCGCCACCGTCATCGGCCCCTTGAGGGCCTTGTTGCTGCAGTCGACACTGGAGTAGTACGTGTCGTTGCGGTTCAGGCGGGCGATGTAGTCGTCGACGCCCGACTGGGCGGCCGCCATCGCGCTGGAGTAGTCCTGGTCGCCGCGCGCGAACTTCGAGCTCGCCATGGTGAAGCTCAAGGCAGTCAGCGCGAGCATGGCGAGGACCATCATCGCGCCGACGACCATCACGAGGGCGATCCCCGCGTCGGTGTCGGCACTCGCGCGCCGGCGGAGCAGCCACGGCGTCCTGGTACGGCGTGCGATCACGAGTTTGCCTCCTGGTTCTGGCGCAGCACGGCCTGCGCGTTCGGCAGGGTCACGCGCTGGATGTACGTGGTCGGCTTGACCTTGTTGCCGCTCGCGGCCTGCACGGCGACGTTCAGCTCGACCGAGAAGACCTGTGCGAGGGTCGTCGTCGTGAGGCTGCCTGCCGAGGCGCTCGGCAGGAGCGGCGCACCGGTGTACGTGTAGTAGGAGAAGAGCGCTGCGCCCGGCTTCATCTGGACACCTCGCGCGAGGATCCGCGTCTTGAGACGCGCCTTGCAGACGCCGCTCGCGCCCGTGGCCTCTGCGTTGCAGTACACGTACCCGGACGAGGTCGGCACGTTCGAGTCCGGGACCTGAACCTTCTCCACGAGCGTGCCGACCCCGGCCGACGTGCTCGTGACGGTGTAGGTCACCCGGCTCGGTCCGACCAGGTTTCCCGAGTTGTTGACGTTCGCGTAGAACTGGACCGCGAAGTCCTGCCCGAGGACGAACGCGTCCTGGGTGCACGCGGTGCAGGTGGTCGTCAGCTGGCTCGGCATGACCGAGGTGCGCAGCTTCTTCGACATCACCTCGGTCGCCACCCGGGCGGTGTCGACCTGGTCCTGCCGCGTCATCACCTGTGAGTTCGTCCGCGTGAACGTCACCGTCAAGGTCGCCAGCACGGCGACGATGACGCTGAAGATCATCATGGCGACCAGGAGCTCGGCGAGCGAGGTTCCGCGCTCGCCCTCCGTGCGGGCCGAGAGGCGCGCCCGCGCGACGCGGGTCACCACGTGAACGTCCCGGTCACCGGGCTCGTCGACGTCGTGGTCACGTCGACCGAGGTGTTCTTGCACGACCCGTTGCGCCAGCCGTACAGCAGGTACTTCTGGGTTCCGCTCGCCGGCCGGGCGACGTTGATCGACAGCGTCGAACCCTTTGCGGTCGCCGGTCCGACGACCTGCGTCACTCCCGAGGTCGTCGGGACCGTCGAGGTGCAGGAGAACGTCGTGCCGTTGGGGACGACCACGAAGTACCACGGGTTCGTGCCCGTGGACCACGTTCCGGTCCAGGTCAGCACGGCCGGCGACAGACCCCAGGTGCGGGTGTTCGCCGTACCGTACGTGGTGGTGACGGGATTGATGCCGGTCGGGTAGCTGAGGCACGTACCAGTGGCCGCGCCGTTGGTCTGGTAGACGAACCACGTTCCCGCCGGGAGCGCCATCGCGCTACCACGAGCCGAATCGATGGCCACTGCTCCCGACCCGGCTGCACCGGGGCAGGTGGACAGCGTCGTGACACCGCTCGACGCCGCGTTCAGGGCCCAGAGCGAGCCTCCCGTCGGGACCGAGTCCAGACGCAAGGTCGTCGTTCCCCACGTGACGCCGTCGTTCGCGCCGGCGCCGAGCGCCACGGCCTTCGGCCCGGGAGAGCAGGCGAACTTCGGCCCAGCGACATACAGGTCGTAGACGCCCGGAAGCACCTGGAAGCTCGAGCTCGAACCCGTGACGCCACCGGACGTGCCCACACCAGCAGGACACGTCGCGGGAGTCCCGGCCGGCACCGCGAGGACGCTCGACGACGTCCCGGGCAGCGTGGTGGTCAGCAGGGTCGCCATCTCGAACGACACGTTCAGCGTCACGGTGCCACCGGGCTCGAGCTTCTGCGTCTCGTAGCCACCCATGGGCGGCACCGAGCCGAAGTACGCGCCGTACTCGGTCGGCCACAGGTGCGTGAACGTGCTCGTGAGGCCCGTGACCGTCTTGGTCGTCGCGCCGGTCGATCCGGAGTACTGGGCGGCGACGAGCGTGATCTGCGAACCGGCGACGTCGGCGTCGGACAGGGCCCCGCTGTCGGCACGCGCCAGGATCACCCGCGCGGAGCCGGGCTTGGCGATCGTGAACGAGGCGCCGGTGTAGATCTGGCCGGGAACGATCACGCCGGTCGGCTTGCTCGGGTTGGTGGCGCCCGAGATGTCGATGTAGGTGGAGTCGGCGACCGAGACGACGTAGGAGGTCCCGGCCGCGGCGGGCGTGACCTTGATGACCGCGCACCCGCTGTCGTCGGTGACGCCCGTGGTACCGCCGGCGCCGGTCGCGAGGACAGCCACGCCCGGGATCGGCTGGGCGTCCTGGTCCTTGACCTTGACGGCCAGGAACGAGTCCGTGCCGCTCACGCCGGTGTCCTTGTCAGGCGTGAGGACCCCCGTGTTCTCGACGGGGTGCACCGAGCCCATGTTCGGCCAGGTGACCTTGATGCGCACGCGAAGTGCGGGGTACTTCACGAGGCTGCCGCCCTCGCACGCGGAGTTGCCCGTCCCGGTGATGTCCCAGGAGGTCGAGCGCTCGACGCTGTACGCGGTGCCGTCGACGACGAGAGGTCGGCCGACCGAGCCGCCGGCCAAAGGGTTCGCGTTGACGACGAGCCCGGCGTTGGCGATCGCCACCGGCGCTGTCTTCGACGCGACGAACTGTGCACGGACGATGTCCAGCTCGCGTGAGGCGAGGTTCGAGGCTGCGACGCGGTTGCGGTTCGAGACGCCCTGCGCCTGCGCCGACATGATGACGCCGATCACCGCCATCGACACGGCGCCCAGCACGACCATCGCGACGATGATCTCCATCAGCGAGAAGCCGCCGTCCGTGGACCTGCCGCCTGCGTCACGCAGCCTCATGTCGACTCCTGTTCACCTCACGCGCGCAATATGTGGGGACCGACGAAGCCCGGTGGGGCGGTGTTCCCGCTACCCACCGGGCCTTCGTCTAGATCAGCCTCAGCACTCGGACTGGGTCAGACCCTTCACGGAGTCGTCGCTCCAGACCTTCGCCTTGCTGTTCTTGCCGCTCGGGTCCACCTGGACGCACCAGGTCGTCGAGTCCGTGCCGGTGCCCGAAGCCACGTTGCCGTCCGAGAGCTTGCCGGTGACGGGGTCGCCAGCGGCGCCCGTGAGGGTCCACGCCTTGTCCGCGCCGGAGACCGAGACCGCGCCGGTGCCGTCGACGTAGTACGCGACGATCTCCTTCGTGATCGCGGCAGCGTCCGCCTTGGCGGCCGTCTCGGCAGCCTTGACCTGCTGGTTGAGGAACACCGGGATCGCGATGGCCGCGAGGATGCCGATGATGATCATGACGACGAGGAGCTCGATCAGGGTGAAGCCCTGCTCGTTCTCGTCCATGGCCTTGCGGATGCGAGCAATCATTGCATCTCCCCTGTCGTTTTCGGGTGGTTTCGATTTGTCACAGTCAGTCCGGCCTGGGCCGGTTCAGTCATGCAACCGAGTCATCGACCGGCACGGGCCGGGGCTTGAGGATCCGAGGGGGCGATCGTCGTGATTCACCCCTTCGGCCTATTCGCTCACTTGATGAGGTTGAAGATTCCGAAGATCGGCATGTACATGGCGATGACCATGGCGCCGATGATTGCGCCGATCACGACGATCATGAGGGGCTCGATCAGGCTCGTGAGCTGCTCGGTCGTGGACTCGACCTCCTGGTCGTAGAAGTCCGCGACCTTGGACAGCATCGTGTCCAGGGCACCCGTGTCCTCACCGACGGCGATCATCTGCACGACCATGGGTGGGAACACGTCGTGCTGCGCCAGGGGCCCAGCCAGGGACTCTCCTCGTCGCACGGACTCCTGGACCGCTCTGGCGGCGCGTTCGATGACCAGGTTGCCGCTCGTCTCGCCGACGATGTCGAGGGCCTGCAGCAGCGGGACACCGGCGTGGATCATCGTGCCGAAGTTTCGGGTGAAGCGAGATACCGCGATCTTTCGGAACAGATTTCCGAAAACCGGGATCTTGAGCTTGTACGGGTCGACCTTCTCGCGGACCGCCCGGTCGTTCTTGTGCTTTCCCCACCAGAACGTGAATGCACCGAGCGCGACCACCAGCGGGATGATCACGATCTTCAGCGCCTGCGAGATCCACATCAGGATCTGCGTCGGCAGCGGGAGCTTTCCGCCGAGATTGTCGAACATGCTGGCGAACACCGGGACGATGAAGAGCAGCATGCCGATGGTGGCCACGACGGCGACGACGAAGACGACCACCGGGTAGGTCATCGCGGACTTGATCTTTCCGCGGAGCTTGACCTCGGCCTCGAAGTTGTCGGCGATCGAGACCAGCGTCTGGTCGAGGAAACCGCCGACCTCGCCGGCCTTGACCATGTTGATCATGAGCGGCGGGAAGGTCTCCGGGTGCTTCGCCAGCGCGACCGAGAACGAGGTGCCGACCTCGACGTCGTTGCGGACCTGGCTGATGATCTTCGCGAGCGGCTTGGACTCCGTCTGGTCCGCGAGGATCGACAGAGCGCGCAGCAGCGAGAGGCCGGCGTCGATCATCGTCGCGAGCTGACGCGACATCACCGCGAGGTCCTTCAGCGAGATCTTGTTCCCGCCGAAGCCCGGGATGTTGATCTCGGTGTTGAGCCCGCCCGTGCTGACCTCGGAGATCGAGATGGCGGCCATGCCCATCTCGCGCAGTCGGTTCGCGACGGCGGCCTGCGTGGGAGCGTCGACCCGCCCCTTGACGACGTTGCCGGCCTTGTCGCGGACGGCGTACTCGAAGGTCTTCGTCTCGGTCGCCATCAGAACGCCTGTCCCGTCGGAGCCGCCGCCATCGCGTCAGCCAGCTGTGCCTGACCCTGCATCTGACCGGAGAAGCGGCCCGTCAGCCGGTTGAAGTCCTCGATGTGGTGGCACTTCTCCAGGCCCACCTCGTACGAGACCTTCCCCGACTTCACGAGCTCGGCCAGGTGCTGGTCGAGCGTGTGCATGCCCTGCTTCGCACCGGCCTGCATCGCCGAGTAGATCTGGTGCGTCTTGCCCTCACGGATGAGGTTGCGGATCGCGGGCGTCGCCATGAGGACCTCGGTGGCCACGGCACGGCCGGGGCCGTCGGCGCGCTTGCACAGGGTCTGGCAGACGACGCCCTGGAGCGCACCGGCGAGCTGGGTGCGGACCTGGTCCTGCTGGTGCGACGGGAAGACGTCGATGACACGGTCGATGGTCTGGGCCGCGTCCTGCGTGTGCAGCGTCGCGAACACCAGGTGACCGGTCTCGGCGGCGGTCAGCGCCACCGAGATCGTCTCGAGGTCACGCATCTCACCGACGAGGATGATGTCGGGGTCCTGGCGCAGGACGTGCTTGAGCGCGTTGGCGAACGAGTGCGTGTCCTGGCCCACCTCGCGCTGGTTGACCAGCGACTTCTTGTGGCGGTGCAGGAACTCGATCGGGTCCTCGACGGTCATGATGTGGTCCGAGCGCGTGCGGTTCGCGAGGTCGACGATCGCAGCCAGCGTCGTCGACTTGCCCGAACCGGTCGGGCCGGTGACCAGGACGAGGCCACGCGGGAGGCCCGCGAAGTTGCTCACCACGGCCGGGACGCCGAGCTCTTCCAGCGGCTTGATCTCGTAGGGGATCAGACGGAACGCGGCACCGATGGACTCGCGCTGCTGGTAGATGTTCACGCGGAAGCGGGCGAGGCCACGCACGGCGTAGGAGAAGTCGAGCTCGAGGTTCGTCTCGAACTTCTCACGCTGCTTCTGGGACATGATCGAGTACAGGACGCGGCGCAGCGGGTCGGGTGCCATCGCAGGGAAGCCCTCGACCGCGCGGAGCGAGCCGGACAGCCGGACCATCGGGGCGATGCCCGTCGTGAAGTGCACGTCGGAGGCACCGAGGCGCACCATCTCGTGCAGGACGGCGTCGATCTCGATGTCGTCGTCCTGCTTCTGCTGGCCGCCCACCGAGCGGCCGGGCCGCTGGCGCTGGGCGCCGGCCGCCGGCTTCGTCGGCTGCGCAGGGACCTCGGGCGCAGCTGCCTGCGCGGGCACCTCGGGCGCCTCGGACCAGGTCGGCATCGGCGCAGGTGTGAAGGTCGTCGAACCGACCGAGCCGGCAACCGCAGGCTGCAGCGGCCGCGCGGCGGCGGCAGCAGGGTCGGTGATCTCGGTCGGGCGGTCGGCTGCCGGCATGAAGACACCCGGCTTGTAGCTGTCCGCGGCCGGACGGTCGGGTCGCTGGGGCTGCACCGCTACCGAGTCGTGTGCCGCGCGCGCAGCGGCGACCGAGGTGGGAGCAGAGAACGTCGGCGGGGCACCGAACGAAGGTGCCGCAGCCGGCGGTCCAGCGGCAGGTGCCTGCGGCGCCACGTATGGCTGCGGGGCCGCCTGCTGCGGCGGTACCGACGACTGAGAAGGAACGGGCGAGAACACCACTCGCCCGGGTGTCGGCTCGTCACCCGCGACGGGCCCGGCGGCCCGGTGGGGTGGGAGCGGCCGAGCACGCTCCCCGGCGGGGAACTCATAGGACTCGCTCACGTCGGACCTCCCAGTCGACTTGCATCAGGCACACCTGTTGCGGGTTCATCGGCCCGCTCGCCGCACAACTTGAGCGCGGCAAACGTCCTGGTTCACGCGACGACGCGCAGGATCTCCTCGATCGACGTCAGGCCGGCGATGACCTTGTACCAACCGTCGTCGCGGAGCGTGACCATGCCCTGCCGCACGGCCGTCGCGTTGATGTCCGCGCTCGAGGAGTGCGCCACCGCGTGCCGCTCGATCTCCTCGGTCACGCGCATCACCTCGTGGAGCGCGAGACGCCCGCGGTAGCCGGTGCGCGAGCACGTCTGGCAGCCGCCCGGGCGGAAGAGCTCGGGGATGGGTTCGCCGTGCGTCCAGGGGAACCTTGCGGCGACCATCTCCTCGGGCGACGGGCGGTACGGCTCCTTGCACTTCTCGCAGAGCTTGCGGGCGAGCCGCTGAGCCACGACGGCGTCGAGCGCGGAACCGACGAGGAACGGCTCGATGCCCATCTCGGTCAGTCGCGTCACCGCCGACGGGGCGTCGTTCGTGTGCAGCGTGGACAGGACGAGGTGGCCGGTGAGGGCCGCCTCGATCGCGATCTGGGCCGTCTCGTGGTCACGGATCTCACCGAGCAGGACGACGTCGGGGTCGGAACGCAGGATCGAGCGCAGCGCGCCGGCGAACGTCAGACCCGCCTTCGGGTTGACCTGCACCTGGTTGATGCCCGGCAGGCGGTACTCGACCGGGTCCTCGACCGTGATGACGTTGATCTCGGGCCGGGACACCGCGTTCAGCGTCGCGTACAGCGTCGTCGACTTGCCCGAGCCGGTCGGGCCGGTCACGAGGATCATGCCGTACGGCTTGGTGTAGGCGTCGCGGTACGTCTGGTAGTTGTGCTCGAGGAACGACAGGTCCCGCAGGTCCAGGCTCGCGGTCGAGTTGTCGAGGATTCGCATGACGATCTTCTCGCCCCACACCGTCGGCAGGGTGGCCACGCGGAGGTCGATCTTGCGCCCGTTGTGGTTGACCGACATGCGACCGTCCTGCGGCTTGCGTCGCTCGGCGATGTCGATGTCGCTCATGATCTTCACGCGGCTGATGACGCCGCCGGTGATCTGCTTCGGCGCCCGCTGCGTCTCGTGCAGCACGCCGTCGATGCGGTAGCGCACGCGCAGGTCGTGCTCGGCCGGCTCGATGTGGATGTCGGATGCGCGGTCGGTGATCGCCTGGGTGACGAGCAGGTTGACGAACCGGACGATCGGCGCGTCGTCGTCGCCGACCTCCGCCATCTTGGACAGGTCGGGCTCGTTGTCGACGACGTCCTCGAACGCCGACGAGAGGTTCTCCATCTCGTCGTCGGCGCGCACGTAGCGGTCGATGGCGCGGACGAGGTTGTCGTGCGTCGCGATGACGGAGACCACCTGCAGGCCGGCGACGGAGCGGACGTCGTCGACCGCGACGACGTTGCCGGGGTCGGCCGTCGCGAGGACCAGGGCCCCGCCCTCCAGCGCGATGGGGAGGACCGAGTACTTGCGGCAGATCGCCGCCGGGACCATCGCGACCGCGAGGCGGTCGACGGGGAACTCGTCGAGGTCGACGTAGTCCATCCCCACCTGAGCGGCGAGCGCCTGCACCAGCTGCCCCTCGGTGAGGATCCCGATCTCCACCAGGGTGCGCCCGAGCGACGCGCCCGAGGTCATCGTCTCGTCAAGTGCCGCGAGGAGCTGCGCCTCGGAGACGAGGCCTTCCTCGAGCAGGATCTCTCCCAGCTGCTTCACGGCGCTCCTCCCGAACACGGTGCGCGGAAGCACACCTCTGCACGGGGTCATCGGCAGCGCAGCCGACACACCTGAGCGATTTACCCCAGCCGACTGCGCAGCGCGTCGTCCATGGCGGCGAGCGGCCCGGGGTGACCCGTCATGAGGCGAACCTGCTCGACGGCCTGGTGCAGCAGCATGCGCTCTCCGCCGACCGCCACTCCCCCGGCCTCGACCCAGGCGACGTGCAGCGCCGTCGGGCGGGGCTCGTACGCGACGTCGAGAAGCACCCCGGTGGCCGGGCCGACGAGGTCCGCGGCGATCGCGTCGGCGGCGTGGTGCGGGAGCGTCGAGACGACGACCGAGGCGCGCCCTAGCTCGGCGGCGGCCCGGTCGAGCGGGCGGAAGTCGGGCGACACACCCATCCGGTGCGCGGCGCGCATGAGCCCGCCGGCGCGCTGCATCGAGCGCACGTACACGACCGGCGTGGTGCAGCCGAGCTCGCCGAGCGCTGCGAGGGTCGACGCCGCGGTCGCTCCGGCACCGACGACGGCCGCCGACGTGACGGGACCGTCCAGGCCCTCACGCAGCGCCCGCACGACGCCGTAGACGTCGGTGTTCGCGCCGACCAGCGTGCGCGACGAGCCCGAGCCCGACAGCAGCACCGTGTTCACCGCGCCCACGACCTGCGCGAGCGGCTCGACGTGGTCGAGCAGCGGCAGGACGACCTGCTTGTGCGGCATGGTCAGCGACAGGCCCGCCCAGGACTCGTCGAGCGACCCGACGAAGCCGGGCAGGTCGTCGGCCGCGAGGTCGACGGCGTCGTAGGCCCAGTGCTCGAGGCCGAGCGCCTCGTACGCGGCGCGGTGCAGGGTGGGCGACAGCGAGTGCGCGACCGGGTGGCCGAGGACGGCCGCCCGCCGCGTGATGGATGGCGTCATCCGTCGCCGTGCTCCGCCATCCACGCGTCGAGCTTCTGCCGGTTCACGTTCTGCTGCTCGTTCGTCTCGGCGAACAGCGTCTCGCCGGTGTCGAGGTTCACGGTCACCCAGTAGAGCCACTTGCCCTCGGCCGGGTTGAGCACGGCGTCGATCGACTTCTCGCCCGGAGAGGCGATCGGCGTCGGCGGCAGACCCGTGTGGACCTCGACGTTGTACGGGTTCTCGGTGTCCTCGAGGTCGGCCGTCGTGAGCTTGGTGCCAGGCTTGCCCGCACCGTAGGCGGTCGCCGCGTTGATCTGGAGCCGCATCCCCTGGGCGAGCCGGTTGTCGATGGCGCGCGCGATCTTGGGGCGGTCCTCGTCCATCTTCGCCTCGCGCTCGACGAGCGACGCCTTGTTGAGCACCGTCTCCCAGTCGGCCTTCGCGACGTCCTTGTCCTTGAGGACCGAGACGGTCTTCGCGGTCATCTGCTTGAGCACGTCGGTGGCGCTCGCGTCGGGAGAGATCTCGTAGGTCGCCGGGAAGAGCCACCCCTCGACCTTCCCGTTCGCCTCCTTGGGCAGGCCGATCGCCTTCTCGTCGGAGGCGGCCTTCTTCACGTCGGCCACGGGGATCAGCATCTTGGAGCTGATGCGCTCGTAGATCTGCTCGGCCGTCAGACCCTCCGGGATCGTCACCCGGAACGAGTCCTTCGACGCCGGGTTGAGCAGCGCCTCGACCGCGTCGGCCGCGCTCATGTGCTGCAGCAGCGTGTAAGTGCCGGGCTGGATCGAGGCCGCGTCGAGGTTCGCGGCGAACGCGTCGGTGAACGCCTCGGTCGAGGCGACGACGCCGGCGGCGGTGAGCGTGGCGGCCATGTCGGCGCCCGTGTCGCCGGTGTTGATCGTCACCTGGGTGTCGCCGAAGCCCGGTCCGGAGTAGTCCGTCGGCTGCGAGCTCGGGGACCCGCCGTCGTGGGCCATCCCGCTGAGCAGCGAGTAGACGACGTAGCCCGAGCCCAGCACGAGGGCCATCGCCACGATGACGACGAGGAAGCTACGGCGTCGGCGCTGCTTGCGCTGGCGCTCCTGGCGCTTGCGGCCACCGCTACGAGAGCGACGCGGCTGCTCGGACGTGGGGTCGCCACCGAAGAGGTCGGCGCTGTGGCCGTTGCCCTCCGTCGGTGCCCACCACTCGGTCTGGCTGTTGCTCACGTGTGCGTCACTCCACCGTCGTTCCGAGACCCGCAGCCCCCGACGCGTCGTCTTCCCCCGCACCGCGCGCGGCCACCACCTGTTCACCAGGCCGTCGTCCCGTCGCGCGTTCTGCGTCCAACGCGTACTGCAGAATGACCACCGCGGCCGCCTGGTCGACGACCTGCCGGTGGCGGCGTCCGGATCGGCCGGACGCCTGCAGCGCCTGATGTGCGGTCACCGTGCTCATCCGCTCGTCGACCATACGCACCGTGACCGGTGCGATGGCCTGCGCCAACCAGACAGCGTACGCGCGTGCGGCCTCTGAGGAAGCCCCTTCGGCACCCGACAAGTGGCGAGGCAGCCCGACGTACACACACTGTGCACCTCGTTCATGCACCTCGCGCACGATCTGCGCGACGTCCTTGGACAATTGTCCAGCCGCGGGCTTCCGCGTGTCGCGCGCCAGAGTCGCGACCGGGGTCGCGATCAGGCCGTCGGGATCGCTGACCGCGAGCCCCACCCGGACCGACCCGACGTCGACACCGAGGCGCGGCCCACGGACGATCGGCTCCACGTCAGCCGCGCACCGCGGTGCGGACGGCCTCGAGCGCCTCGCCGAGCTTCGACGCGTCGGTGCCGCCGCCCTGTGCCAGGTCGTCCTTGCCGCCACCGCCGCCGCCGAGCACGCCCGAGGCGAGCTTGACGAGGGCACCCGCGCGAACGCCGGCAGCCCTCGCGGCCGCGTTGGTCGCCACGACGACGACGGGCCGGCCCTTGGTCTGCCCACCGATCGCGACGACGGCAGGCTCGGACTCGCCGAGCCGCGAGCGGACGTCGAGCACGAGCGTGCGGACGTCGTCGCCGCCGACCTCGCCGAGGTCCGCCGTCACGACGCGCGTCGCGCCCACGAGCTCGGCACCGGCCGCGAGCGAGCCCGCGCCTGCCAGGAGCTGCGCCTGTCGCAGCGCGCCGAGCTCCTTCTCCGACTCCTTGAGGCGAGCGAGCAACGAGGACACGCGGTCGGCGAGCTCGTCGGGCCGCGCGCCGAGCAGACCGGAGATCTGGCCGACGAGCGCGCGCTCCTTGGCCTGGTAGCCGTAGGCACCCGCACCGACGAGCGCGTCGACGCGGCGCACACCGGATCCGATGGCCGACTCCGAGAGCAGCGTCACGAGACCGAGCTCCCCCGAGCGCTTGACGTGCGTGCCGGCGCACAGCTCGAGCGACCAGTCGCCGCCGATCGAGACGACGCGCACCTCGTTGCCGTACTTCTCGCCGAACAGCGCCATCGCGCCCTTGGCACGGGCCTCGTCGATGTTCATCGTCTGGTCGGTGACCTCGAGGTCGTCCTGCAGCCGCTCGTTGACGCGCGCCTCGATCTCGGCGACGGTCTCGGCCGGGGTCGCGGACGGCGAGCGGAAGTCGAAGCGCAGGCGGCTCGGGGCGTTGAGCGAACCGGCCTGCGTCGCCGTCTCGCCGATCGACTCGTGCAGCGCCTTGTGCACCAGGTGCGTCGCGGTGTGGGCGCGCGCGATGGCCTGGCGCCGCGCGGTGTCGATCCGCGCGGTGCCGCTGTCGCCGATCGCCACCGTGCCGTCGACCAGGCGACCGTGGTGGACGGACAGGCCCTTCACCGGCGCCTGCACGTCGTCGACCTCGATGCGCGCGCCGCCGTCGAGCACGATCGTGCCCGTGTCGGCCTGCTGACCGCCGGCCTCGGCGTAGAAGGGCGTCACGTCCAGCACGATCTCCACGTCGGCAGGCGCGGTGGCCGCCGGCGCCGGGATGCCGTCGACGAGCAGACCGACGACCTTGGAGACCGCCTCGGCGTCGGTGTAGCCGACGAACTGGACCGCCTTGCCGTTCTCGTTGCTCAGCGTCTTGTGCAGGTCCTGGTACGCACCCGTGTCCGCCCGCCCCGCGCGCTTGGACATCGCGTCGGCACGCGCCCGGTCGCGCTGCGCCTGCATGAGCGTGCGGAACGCCTCGCGGTCCACGTCCACGCCCTGCTCGGCGGCCATCTCGAGCGTCAGGTCGATCGGGAAGCCGTAGGTGTCGTGCAGCTGGAACGCGTCGCTGCCCGACAGCGTGCCGCTCGTCGTCTTCGCGGAGGCGACCGCGGTGTCGAGGATCGTCGTGCCCGCCACGAGCGTGCGACGGAACGCGTCCTCCTCGGCGTAGGCGACCTGGCTGATGCGGTCGAAGTTCGTCGCGAGCTCCGGGTAGGACGGGCTCATCGCGTCACGGCTGAGCGGCAGCAGGGTCGGCAGCGCGTGGTCCTCGACCCCGAGCAGGCGCATCGCGCGGATCGAGCGGCGCAGCAGGCGCCGCAGCACGTAGCCGCGGCCCTCGTTCGAGGGCGTCACGCCGTCGCCCATGAGCATCAGGGCCGAGCGCACGTGGTCGGCCACGACGCGCATCCGCACGTCGTCGTCCTGCACCGCGCCGTACGTGCGGCCGGAGAGCTCCTGCGCGCCCGCGATGACGGGGAAGACCTCGTCGATCTCGTACATGTTGTTGACGCCCTGGAGCAGGAACGCGACGCGCTCCAGGCCCATGCCGGTGTCGATGTTGCGCTGCTTGAGGGGACCCGTGACGCGGAAGTCCTCCTTGCTGCGCACCTGGTCGAGCGCGTACTGCATGAAGACGAGGTTCCAGATCTCGACGTAGCGGTCCTCGTCGGCGACCGGACCACCCTCGACGCCGAACTCCGGCCCGCGGTCCACGTAGATCTCCGAGCACGGACCGCCGGGGCCCGCGCTGCCCGTGTGCCAGTAGTTGTCCTTCTTGCCGCGGCGCTGGATGCGCTCGTCGGGCAGGCCCGCGATCTGCTTCCACAGGTCACGTGCCTCGTCGTCGTCCTGGTAGACGGTCACCCAGATCTTGTCGGGGTCGAAGCCGTAGCCACCCGCGGCGGGAGAGCTCGTGATGAGGTCCCAGGCGTAGGTGATCGCACCTTCCTTGAAGTAGTCCCCGAACGAGAAGTTGCCGTTCATCTGGAAGAACGTGCCGTGCCGGGTGGTCTTGCCGACCTCCTCGATGTCGAGGGTGCGCACGCACTTCTGCACGCTGGTCGCGCGGTTCCACGGCGGGGTCTGCTCGCCGAGCATGTACGGGATGAAGGGCACCATGCCGGCGATGACGAAGAGCGTCGACGGGTCGGGCGAGATGAGCGGGGCCGACGGCACCACGGTGTGGCCGCGGCCCTCGAAGTAGTCGAGCCAACGCTGGCGGATCTCGGCGGTACGCATGATGTCCTTCTTCGCGAGGTACAGGTGCTGGTGCTGCTGGTCGTGCGGGTGGTGCTGGTGGTCAGAAGAACGCCGCGTCGCCGTCGTCGTCCGGGTCCTCGGTCGGCCCGGCCCAGCTGGCGGGGACCTTCGGCGCGTCCGTGGGTCGGAACCTGCGGCGCAGGTCGTCCACGTGCTCGGGCCGCTGGGCGCGCAGCTCGTCCACGTCGGCGTCGCCGACGACGCCGTGCATGAGGTCCCTCGCGCGTTCGGAGAAGCCGGCGGAGAACTCCGCGCGCGCGGTGTTCCAGCCCCGCGACAGCCGCGTCGCACCGTCGACGACATCCGTCGCGCCCGCGGGGAGGTACTCCAGCGCGATCGCGCGGCCCTTGCGGATGACGACGATCGTGACGGCGACGCCGACGCCTACCCAGAACAGCCGGCGCATCAGCGGTCCTTGCGCGTGCCCGCGGCGAACCCGCCGAGCGCACGACGGACGCCGTAGGAGAACGCCGCGACGCGGATCATGGGCGCGCCGAGCGTGGCCGCGAACAGAGCGGTGAGTGCGGAGACGTTCTGGGAGACCTGTGCCGCCGCCGTCGTGACCGTGTCGATGTTCTCGAGCTGGGTGTTGCCGGACGCCACGAGCAGAGCCGTCTCGTCGAGCACCGGAACCGTGTGCTCGGTCAGCTCCTTGACCGACGTCGTCGTCTCGTCGAACACCTTGCCGAGCTTGAGCAGCGGGACGGCCAGCAGGCCGACCAGCAGCACGAACGCGATCGCAGCGATCATGCCTGCGATGTCACCCACCATGTGACGGCCCTCCCGACCCGTTGCCCAGCTGGCCTGACCGGCCCGCCCGAAACCCTACCTGCCCGGACCGCGCGGACGCCCGCGCGTCTGCACCTGGACGGCGCCAATGACGAACGCCCCGCCGGCGCTGGGCGCGGGCGGGGCGTTCGGTGAGGCTCAGATCAGCGGGCGTAGTACTCGACGACCAGCTGGACCTCGCACGTCACGGGGACCTCGGCGCGCTTGGGGGCGCGGACCAGGATCGCCGAGAGCTTCTCGAGCTGGACGTCCAGGTAGCCCGGGACGGCCGGCAGCACGTCGCGGTGCGCGCCGGCGGCGGCGACCTGGAACGGCGTGGTGGCCTGGCTCTTCGGCTTGACCTGGAGCGTCTGGCCCGGCTTCACGCGGAACGAGGGGCGGTCGACGATCTTGCCGTCCACGAGGATGTGACGGTGCGTCACGGCCTGGCGGGCCTGCAGGATCGTGCGGGCGAAGCCCGAGCGGAGCACGAGGGCGTCGAGGCGGACCTCGAGGTTCTCGACGAGCGCCTCACCGGTCAGGCCCGGGGCCTTGCGGGCGTCCTCGTACGCACGAGCGAGCTGCTTCTCGCGGAGCGCGTACTGCGCGCGCAGACGCTGCTTCTCGCGCAGACGGACCGCGTAGTCCGACTCGGTGCGACGACGCGCACGGCCGTGCTCGCCGGGCGGGTAGGGGCGCTTCTCGAAGTGCTTGACGGCCTTGGGCGTCAGGGCCAGGCCGAGCGCGCGGCTCAGGCGGACCTGGCGACGCGAGCGGGTCACACTGCTCACAGAGTTACTTCCTGTCGTTTGATGACGTCACACCCGCGTGCGGAAGGATTTCCGTTCGGGCGTGGGGCCGACCGTGGATGCGCGAGCTGATCGCGCGGGCTAGGGCCCCAGGTGGCCGTCCGACCAAGCGGACGACCCATCTACCTTACCGGCTGGGCGCGCCAGAGCCCAATCCGGTCACCAGTGGCCCGTGCGTGATCCGCCACTGCCCCCTCACTGGCCGAGGATCGTGCGGATGCGCTCCAGGCGCTCGGCGACCTGGCGCTCGTAGCCGCGGTCGCTCGGCACGTAGTAGCGGGCACCGGCGAGCTCGTCGGGCAGGTACTGCTGCGCCGCGACCCCGGAGGGCTCGTCGTGCGAGTACACGTAGCCCTTCCCGTGCCCCAGCGCTCCGGCACCGGCGTAGTGGGCGTCGCGCAGGTGCGGCGGGACCGAGCCGATCCGCCCCGCCCGCACGTCGGCGAGCGCCGCGTCGATCCCGTTGTAGGCGCGGTTCGACTTGGGCGCCGTCGCGACGTGCACCACGGCCTCGGCGAGGATGATCCGCCCCTCGGGCATGCCGATGAGCTGCACGGCCTGCGCCGCGGCGACGGCGGTCTGCAGCGCGCTCGGGTCTGCCATGCCGACGTCCTCGGCGGCAGCGATCACGACGCGCCGAGCGATGAAGCGCGGGTCCTCCCCCGCGGCGATCATCCGGGCCAGGTAGTGCAGCGCGGCGTCGACGTCGGAGCCGCGCATCGACTTGATGAACGCGCTGATGACGTCGTAGTGCTGGTCGCCGTCCCGGTCGTAGCGGACGGCGGCCACGTCGACCGCACGTTCGACGGTCGCGACGCCGACCACCGCAGGCTCGCCGCGCTCGTCGGCGTCGGACAACGCCGCCCCCGCGGCGGCCTCGAGGATCGTCAGCGCCTTGCGGGCGTCTCCACCCGCGAGCCGAAGCAGGTGCTCCAGCGCCTCGTCCGTCAGCTCGACCGTGCCGCCGAACCCCCTCTCGTCCGCCACGGCGCGCCGGACCAGGACGCCCACCTCCTCGGTGGACAGCGGCTGCAGCGTCAGCAGCAGCGAACGCGAGAGCAGCGGCGAGTTCACGGAGAACGACGGGTTCTCGGTGGTCGCCGCGACGAGCGTGACCCAGCGGTTCTCCACGCTCGGCAGGAGCGCGTCCTGCTGCGCCTTGGTGAAGCGGTGCACCTCGTCGATGAACAGGACGGTCTCGCCCGAGTCGGTGGCGAGCGCGCGGCGCGCGTCCTCGATCACCGCCCGCACGTCCTTGACCCCCGCCGTCACGGCGGACAGCTCCACGAACCGGCGTCCCGACGACGACGCGATCAGGTAGGCCAACGTCGTCTTGCCCGTCCCGGGCGGCCCCCAGAGCACGACGGACGACGGAGCGGCCCGTCGCACCGCCTCACCGGCCGGCTCGACGAGCCGGCGCAGCGGCGAGCCCGGTACGAGGAGGTGCCCCTGGCCCGCGACCTCGTCGAGCGAGCGCGGTCGCATGCGCACCGCGAGCGGTGCACCGGCGCCGACGGCGGGCAGCCCCGCGGCGGTCGAGGTCGCCGCGTCGAACAGGTCCATGCCGTGCAGGGTACGGCGCCTCGCCGACATGATCGCTGTGCCGGACCGGACGGCGCTGTGCGCGGAGTGTGCGCAAGGCTCCAGTCACCTGCGACGATAGCCAGCGTGTTCGCCCGCCTCGGTCACGCCGTTGCCCGCCGCCCTCGCCTGACCGTCGCCGTCTGGCTGGTCCTGGCGGTGCTCGGATACGCGTTCGCCGCGTTGGGCGTGCACGGGGAGAGCCTGTTCGACCGCCTCACGACGGGCGAGCCGACGGTGCCCAGCTCGGAGAGCCAGCAGGGCCGCGAGATCCTCGCGCAGGCCGACCAGTCCGGGGCGTCGCTCACGCTGATCCTGTCCGACGTCGACCCGGCGACGCCGGGTCTCGACGACGCGCTCGATCCCGCCCGGGCCGACCTGGGCGACATCGACGGCGTGGCGTCGGTGGTCGACCCGCTCGCTCTGCCGGACGGGATCGACAACCCCGCGGCGGCCCCGCTGCTCGCGAAGGACGGCGACGGGTTCCTCGTCGTGGTCGAGCTCGAACCCGCGCTGTCGCAGTCCACCGAGGACCACGCGCTCGACGCGGTCGCCCACCGCCTGGACGCGGTGCCGGACGACCTTCGCAGCGTCGCGCCGGAGGTCACCGGGGTGGTGGGCGGGTCGTCGCTCATCTACTCGGCGATCACCGACCAGGTCGAGGTGGACCTGCGCACGGGCGAGGCGATCGCGCTGCCGATCGCCCTGCTCATCATGGTGCTCGTCTTCGGCGGCTTCCTCGCCGCCGCGATGCCCATGGCGGGCGCGTTCGCGTCGATCGCCGGAGGCCTCGGCGCGCTCTACGGCATGTCCTACCTCATGGACCTCGACTCGTCGGTGGTCAACGTCGTGACGGTCCTCGGCCTCGGCCTGTCGATCGACTACGGGCTCCTCATCGTGTCGCGCTACCGCGAGGAGCTGCACCGGCTCGTCGACGTCGACGGCGGCCGGGCATCCCGACGCCGCCGCGGCGACGGCTCGGTAGCGACGGCCGTGGAGAACACGATGGCGACCGCGGGCCGCACGGTCGCGTTCTCCGCACTGATCGTGGCCATCTCGATCTCGGCGCTGCTCGTCTTCAGCCCGCAGATCCTGCGCGCGGTCGGCGCCGCCGGCGTCGCGGTCGTCCTCGTCGCGGCCGCGACGGCCCTCACCCTCGTCCCAGCGCTGCTGGTCATCACCGGCCGACGCCTCATGCGCCCCGGCCTCCTCTCCCGCGTCCCCGGGCTGTCCCGGTTCCTCGTCGGCCCGCCGGAGGTGCTCGCGACCGAAGGCCGGTTCTCGCGGCTCGCCGGGCGGGTGCAGCGGCGCCCGTGGTGGGTGCTCGGCGGCGCCGTCGTCGTCCTCGGCGCGCTGGCCCTGCCGCTCGCTCACCTCGAGCTGCGCAGCTCGACCACGCGCCTGCTGCCCGAGGGCAGCACGCAGCGCGAGTTCGTGGAGACCCTCGCCGACCAGTACCCCGCGTCGACGGCGCCTTCGATCACCGTCGTCGCCGAGGCGTCCCTCGACGAGGCGCAGGCGTGGACGAGCGACATCGCCGCGCTCGACGACGTCGCGAGCGTCGACGAGCCGACCGCCGTGGGCTCGTACGTCGCGATCGGCGTGCGCCCGGCCACGACCGACGGCGGCGGAGCGACCGCACGCGCGGTGGTGGAGGAGATCCGTGACCTGGACCCGCCGTTCCCGACCTGGGTGACCGGGCAGGCCGCGGCGCAGATCGACTTCGTGACCGCGCTTCGTGCGGGAGCCGTGTGGGCCGCGCTCATCGTCGGGATCGCGACGTTCGTGCTGCTGTTCCTCATGACGGGGTCGGTCGTCCTGCCGATCAAGGCGCTGCTGACCAACGTGCTCTCGCTGGCGGCCTCGCTCGGTGTGCTCGTCTGGGTGTTCCAGGAGGGCCACCTCGAAGGGCTGCTCGGGTTCACGTCCACCGGGGGCATCGAGACGTTCGTCATCGCGCTCGTGATCGCCTTCGCGTTCGGGCTCGCGATGGACTACGAGGTGTTCCTCCTCTCGCGCATCAAGGAGCAGCACGACCAGGGTGCGCCCGACGACCTCGCCGTGCGCCGCGGCCTGCAGAGCTCGGGCCCCATCATCACGTCGGCGGCGGCGATCATCATCGTCGTCTTCGCCGGCTTCGTCGCGGGTCAGCTGCTCGTGATCAAGCAGGTCGGCTTCGCGCTCGCCGTCGCGGTGCTCATCGACGCCACGATCGTGCGCCTGCTCCTGGTGCCCGCCACCATGACGATCCTCGGCCGGTGGAACTGGTGGGCACCGGCCTGGGCGACGCGGATCTACGAGCGGCTCGCGATCACGCACTGAGGTCATCCGGTCGGCTCACGCACCGCCGACGTCCCGCCTGGTAGACAGACGCCGTGCCGTCGACGCCTGCCCGGACCCTGGACCGCTACAAGCGCCTGCGCAGGCGTGCCGTCATCTGGACGGCGGTGTTCGCGCCCGTCCTCGCGCTCCACGCGGTGCAGTTCGTCGTCTACCTGGTCGACCACGATCCGCGCGGGGCGTGGATCGTCTACCAGGGCGGTCTCGTCACGATCGGCGCCGGCTTCGTGCTCTGGCGCCTGTGGACCCGAGCACGCCAGGCGATGCCCGACAGCCCGCGCGTCGAGATCGCGCGCGGTCTCGAGGACGCGCCCGCGGACCACCCGTCGCTCACCGGGCAGAGCTCGTTCCCGACGAGGTGGTGAGCGCCTCCAGCCATGCCGGCACAAGCGCACTCGACGGCGCGGGAACGTCGCGAGACCGGTCGGTGGCCGCACGCGACGCGCGCGGCCACCGATCACGTCACTCGGCGGGCTTGGCCTTCGGCTTCGCGTCCACGCCGGCCTCGCGGCGCTGCTCGGGCGTGATGGGCGCAGGCGCCTGCGTCAGCGGGTCGTAGCCGCCGCCCGACTTCGGGAACGCGATGACGTCACGGATCGACTCGGCGCCCGTGAGCAGCGCGACGATGCGGTCCCAGCCGAACGCGATCCCACCGTGCGGCGGCGCGCCGAACTGGAACGCGTCGAGCAGGAAGCCGAACTTCTCCTGCGCGTCGTCGGGGCCGATGCCCATGATCTCGAAGACCCGCTCCTGCACGTCGCGGCGGTGGATACGGATCGAGCCGCCGCCGATCTCGTTGCCGTTGCAGACGATGTCGTACGCGTAGGCGAGCGCTGCGCCCGGGTCCTGCTCGAACGTGTCGATCCAGTCGGGGGTGGGCGACGTGAACGCGTGGTGCACAGCCGTCCAGGCGCCGCCGCCGACCGCCACGTCGTCGTCCTCGCCCGTGGGCTTGAACAGCGGCGCGTCGACGACCCACACGAACGACCACTCGCTCTCGTCGATCAAGCCGCCGCGGCGGCCGATCTCGAGGCGAGCGGCGCCCAGCAGGCCGCGCGCGTCGGAGACGGAGCCCGCGGCGAAGAAGATCGCGTCGCCCGGGCTCGCGCCCACGGCGGCGACCAGGCCGGCGCGCTCGTCGTCGGTGATGTTCTTGGCGACCGGACCGCCGAGCTCGCCGTCCTCGCCGACCGTCACGTACGCGAGGCCCTTGGCGCCGCGCTGCTTGGCCCACTCCTGCCACGCGTCGAACCCGCGGCGCGGCGTGGATGCCCCGCCCGGCTGAACGACGGCGCCGACGTACGGGGCCTGGAACACGCGGAACGTCGTGTCCTTGAAGTAGTCGGTCAGCTCGACGAGCTCGAGACCGAACCGCAGGTCGGGCTTGTCGGAGCCGTACTTGGCCATGGCCTCGTGGAACGTCATGCGCCGGATCGGCGTCGGGATCTCGACGTCGATCAGCTTCCACAGGGCGACGAGGATCTGCTCGCCGAGGGCGATCACGTCGTCCTGCTCGACGAAGCTCATCTCGACGTCGAGCTGCGTGAACTCGGGCTGGCGGTCCGCGCGGAAGTCCTCGTCGCGGTAGCAGCGGGCGATCTGGTAGTAGCGCTCGAGGCCGGCCACCATGAGCAACTGCTTGAACAGCTGGGGCGACTGCGGCAGGGCGTACCAGCTGCCGGGCGCGAGCCGCGCGGGCACCAGGAAGTCGCGGGCACCCTCGGGGGTGCTGCGCGTGAGCGTCGGCGTCTCGACCTCGACGAAGTCCTGCGCGTCCAGCACCGCGCGGGCGGCCGCGTTGGCCTTCGCGCGCAGGCGCAGCGCCCGTGCGGGGGCGGGCCGGCGCAGGTCGAGGTAGCGGTGCTTGAGGCGCGCCTCCTCCCCCACGGGCTCGTCGAGCGACGACGACACCTGGAACGGCAGCGGCGCGGCCTCGTTGAGGACCACGACATCGGTCGCGACGAGCTCGACCTCGCCGGTCGCGAGGTTCGCGTTCTCGTTTCCGGCCGGCCGACGACCGATCTCGCCGGTCACCTGGAGCACGTACTCGGCGCGCAGGCCGTGCGCGACCGCCTCGTCGCGGATCACGACCTGGGCGATGCCGGAGGCGTCACGCAGGTCCACGAACGCCACGCCGCCGTGATCGCGCCGACGGTCCACCCAGCCCGTGAGCGTGACGGTCGTGCCGATGTGCTCGGCTCGGAGCGAGCCGGCGGTGTGGGTGCGGAGCACAGCGAAGTCCTTCGGTCAGAGGCTTGGGGCAGGCATGATCCTAGTCGCCGCCGGTCCGTGACCGGGCGGTCGACGGCAGCCACGGGCATGTCGCACGCTGGCGCCCTAGAAGAGCGCCGGCTGGAGCACGGTCGCCACCGCTGGCGCAGCGTCCGGCCGGGTGGAGGCCGACGGCTGCATGCTGCCCTCGGGGTACGTGCCCTCCGTGGCGAGGCGGTGGCCTCCGCGCGGCCCGAGCCCGTGCCTCGCGACGAGAGGTCGCACGCGCTCGCCGAGCCAGCGCGCGTACTCGGCCGGCACGTACGCGCCCGACCCGTACAGCGAGCGGTAGCGCGCCACGAGCTCGGGGCGGTGCTCGTCGAGCCACGCGTAGAACAGGGGCTTCACGGGGCCGCGCAGGTGCAGCGGCAGCACGGTGACCCCCGTGGCGCCCGCCTCTGCGAGCTGCCCGAGCAGCGCGTCGAGCTCGTCGCGCCCGTCCGTGAGCCACGGCATCACGGGAGCGACCATGACACCGCACGGCAGCCCGGCGTCGCGCACCGCGCGGATGAGGTCGAGCCGCGCGCGCGGCGTCGGCGTACCGGGCTCGAGAGCCTGCTGGAGGCTCTCGTCGCCGATCGCCAGTGAGATGCCGATACCGACCGGGACGTGCGATGCGGCCGACGCCAGCTGGTCGAGGTCTCGTCGGAGCAGCGTGCCCTTCGTGAGGATCGACAGCGGCGTGCGGGTCTCGACGAGGGCCTCGACGATCCCGGGCATGAACCCGTAGCGGCCCTCGGCTCGCTGGTACGGGTCGGTGTTGGTGCCGAGCGCGACGGTCTCCCGGCTCCACGACGCCCGGTGCAGCTCCGCCCGGAGCACCTCGACGACGTTCGTCTTCACGACGACCTGGGTCTCGAAGTCGCGGCCCGCGTCGAGGTCGAGGTACTCGTGCGTGGGCCGCGCGAAGCAGTAGACGCAGGCGTGCGTGCAGCCGCGGAACGGGTTGACCGTCCAGCGGAACGGCATCGACGACGCGTCCGGGACCTTGTTCAGCGCGCTGCGCGCGAGCACCTCGTGGAACGTGATCCCGGCGAACTCGGGTGTCCGCACGCTGCGAACCAGGCCGCGCAGTCCCAGACCCGGCAGTGCCGTGTCCTCGTCGTCCCGCTGACCGTCCCATCGCACGTCTCTATGCGAACACGTGTTCGAACGACTGTCAACCGCGTCGGGCCTACGGCTGGGTGGCGACCGACTCGATCTCTGCGACCGGCACCCTGGCCGTCGTGACCACGGGTGCGGGCGCCGGCAGATCAATCCGTCCGCCGCCGAGGCTCGACACCCACGACGCCGTCCAGCTGCCGGCGGCTCGCAAGGTCGACCTCCGCACACCGTCCGAGTCCCTGGGCTGCGTCGCGCTCGAGCGCACGAACGCGATCGAGCACGTCGTCGTCGTCGCGCCGGGCGACCACGGCGTACCGGTGTCGTCGCAGCGGCGGTTCGGCGCCCCATCGGCCGACACATCGATGTGGTCGAGCGTGGCGTCGACGCGTGCCCACACCGCTCCGCCGTAGACGGAGGCCGTGACCTCGACCGACGTCGGCGCACCGTCGAGCCACACCCAGGTGTCGAGGCCGACGAACGTCGCGGCGTCGCCCTCCCTGGTCGGGTTCCAGTGGAGCTCGCCCTTCGGGATGCGCATCTCGCTCCGGGCGACCTCGGCGAGCATCTCGGGTGTCACCAAGGGGTCGGGCGGGGCGTCTCCGCCGTCGACCCAGACCACGTGGTGGTCGGCGAACCATGCCTCCGAGGCCTCGAAGAAGCCGTCGATGGTCTCGCCCTTCCAGTACGCGCTGGAGCACGTGCCCCCGTACCAGTGGCCCTTGTCGTCGTCGCGGTGCTCTTCCCAGCCTTCGACCGTCTCGTAGTCGTCGTGGTGGTGCGCGAGCTCGGCCGCCCGGCCGCTCTCGACGAACTCCGCGTACTCCTTGCCGGTGGCGAAGGCCGAGTACCAGCACAGGGGGTGCACCGCGATCTTCGAGGTGTCGATCGGCACCGAACCGTGGCCCGGGATCACGCCCGACCCGCTCACCGTGACCGTTATCGAGTCGGCACTGGTGCCCCCGCTGGCCGATCCGCCGTCGCACGATCCACGGCAGGGGCCGTCGGCGGCGACCGCGCCGGGCGCCGCCGCCACCAGGGCGAGCGCGCCGAGCACCACGGCCGCGAGCCGCCCGGCCCTCAGCACGACTTCCCCGGGGCGTACATCTGGACGGCCCATCCGCCCCCGGGCTGGCGCGCGACCTCGGCGCGGTACGTCTGCCGCGCGAGGTCGAGGTCGGCGCCCGAGGTCACCTTGCCGGCCTTGGTGTACGTGGCGCCGCGCTCGTCGACGCACACGTCGACGAGGACGACGTGCTTGCTGCTGGCGAGATCCGCGAACGTGTTGCTCATGGCGCCCCCTGTAGTCCACCCGTCCGTCGCGTTCGTCGCCACGACGTCCTTGACCTGTGCGAGCGCCTCACCCGTCGCGAGGTCGTTGACCGCGGGCGAGACCTTGCCCTCGACGCGGGAACGCCAGAACTCGACCTGGAACCTCATGAGCGCGTCGACCGCCTCGGCCTGCTCGCCCTGGACCTGCGGGATGTCCTTGAACGCGATGCCCAGCGCGAGGTCGGACCGGTCCGTGACGGCGCTGGTCGGGGTCGCCGTCGCCGTCGGCGCGGCGCTCGGGCTCGCGGTGGGCGCCGGCGCGCTTCGCGTGACGGCGGGCGTCGTGCCCGCGGCGACGACGTCCGGCTCGTCGCCCGACGAGGACGAGCATCCGGCGACCGCCAGGGACACCAGCAGGGCACCGACGATCGCCCCCGTCAGCCTCGCCATCGGTACTCCCGTTCGTGGTCGTGCGTCGCAGCGCGCGGCCCTCGTGGCGAGGGACCCGAACCGTGGTCGGTTCGCGAAACCACCATAACGGTCACGTCGCCCGAGCCGCGCCACGGGCCGCGCCCGACGCGTCGCTCGGCGCGCGAGCGATCGAGAACATTCCCCTGCACTACTGCCCCTGCGCCGACGCGTCCTGCGACGCCCCGACCTGCTGCGCGAGCGCGAGGGCGTCCTCGAGCGGGTCGCGGCCGGAGCCGTTGCGGGTGGTCGTCACCTTGACCACCTGGTCGCCGTCGGCCAGGACCACGGTTCCACCGAGGATCGCGGGTGTCGCACCCTGCGGTCCCCCGCGCCAGCCGGCGGCGTCGACCGAGTCGAACCGCACGTCCGGCTTCGCCACTCCGACCGCGTCGCCGTCCAGCTGCGCTCGCAGGTCCTTGCCCCTCGCCGACGACGCCGGATCCACCCAGACGAAGACGACCGCGTCGCTGCCGTCGGTCGGCCGCACCTCGCACGTCCGCTCCCCGTCGGCAGCGGGCGTGGCCAGGTCGCCGTCTGCGCTGCCGACGTCGACGCCCGTGGCCGTCGCGACGTCGGTGCGGCTCATGCCGCACAGGAGGTCGCCGCTCGAGGCAGGGCGCGTCGGGATCTCGGTCGGCGACGCCTCGGGGTCCGAGGTGCACGCAGCCAGCGCGACGAGCACGACCGCGAGGGTCGACGTCGCTGCGACCCAGCGACCCGCTCGCCGCGTCACAGCGGCAGACCCCACTGGTCGCGATACGTCCCGACCACCTTCTCCGCGACGATCGACTTGAGCGCCGACGTGCTGTACCAGTCGACGTACGCCGACGAGTCCGTGCGGAACTGCGGCGGCGGCCCGGGGTCGATCGCGTCCGCCGGCGGCGGGCGGAACGTGAAGCCCTTGTCGGCCGCGCGGCGGACCGCGTCGTCGCTGAAGTAGCCGCTGCGCAGGAGCTGGTTCATCGTGGCGTCCTCGAGCCGCTCCTGGACGTCCGCGTTGAGCTCCGTGTACGTCTTGCCCGAGTCGGACGAGGCGCTGTTGCGGATCTCGTCGAGGGTCTTGTCCTTGAGCTGGTCCGCGCCCCACGCGAGCCACTGCGGCTTGATCTCGGGCACGAAGGGAAGGCTCGACGCGAGGCTCAGGGCGTCGGCGATCGCCTCGGCCCGCTTCTTCTGCATCTCCTCGTCTGCCTTGTCGCCGGAGTACGCCGTGTCCAGCGCCCACCCGATGACCTCGGAGGAGTTGGTGATCGAGGAGTTCGAGTCGTCGCTCGTGCCGCCCGTGATGAAGTTCGCCGCGGCGTTCGGCTGGTCGCTCAGCGCGTCGGTCAGCCCCTTGCCGACCGCCAGGTTCTGCGCCTGGAACAGCCCGGTCAGGAACGGCGTGAGGTCGTCCTGGTTCTCGCCGAGCGTCCCCACGATCTTGGCCAGGAGTGCCTTGTCCAGCACGGCGCCGTACGGCATGTCGTCGCCGAAGAGCTGGCCGCTGCCCGGCGCGGACCAGCCCTGGGTCAGGTCGTCGTCGTCGGTGGCGATCACGCGGTAGGCGTCGGCGCCGTAGGACGCCAGCATCTGCGAGACGTGAGGGCGCAGGCCGTCCCACATCTTCCAGCCGTCGTCAGCACCGATGCCGAGGAAGCCGCCGGACTTGCCCTCGCCGGTCTTGTTCCCGATCAGCGCGAAGGTCTGCGACGCGAGATCCGCCGAGACCTGGCCCGCCGGTCCGCTGTCGCGCAGCTTCGTGGTGGCCGCCTCGAGGGCCGACCCGAGCGCGCCGCCGTTGGTGTTGTCGATGTCCCACCGACGGTCGATCACGAGGTAGGCCAGGCGGTCGGAGACCCGGACGTCGTGCCCGTCGATCTTGACGGTGCGGGTAGGTCCACCGTCGAGGAACGACTGCGCCGCCTGCGGGTTGTGGCCGAGGGCGTTCATGACGCCGGTCATCGGGTCACGGAACCGCAGGCCCTGGGCGTCGTACACGCCGAACGGGCTCGTCAGGTCGCTGCCGCGGGGCTCCCACACCTTGCCGCGCTCGTCACCGACCTTGCGCTCGTAGTCGTAGACCTGGGTCGAGATCTGGCCGAGGAACGCATCGCCGTAGCGGCCGGAGTTCAGCAGCACCGTCAGCGCGTTGGCACGGTCCGGTCGGCCGTCCCCGCCGTCGTAGTAGGGCGAGGTCGGCACCTCGGCGGTGATCTGGTCGATCCAGCCCTGGGCGTAGCCCGGCGGGAGTGCAAGGTCACCCGTCGACCGCGTGGCGGTGGCCACCGTCGTCGACATGCCGACCAGGAGCTTGCCGTACCAGGCGTTGGCGGCGTCGAGCTGCGCCTGCGTGTGCGAGCCGTCCTGGAAGGTCCGGTTGTAGGAGAGCTTGACGACCACGTCGGCGAGCTCGTCCGCGCCGAGCGCACTCGCGAAACCCGCGGCGAAGTACGGGTCGTTCTGCATCTCGACGATCTGGTCGATGAGGTCGGCGTCGGGCTTCCCGCCGTCGCGCAGCGCCTGCGCGGCCTCCTGCCCGGCCTGCTGCGCCTTGTCCGGGTCCATCGACGTGATGTCCGTGACGTCGTCGAGCGCGACCTTGCCCTTCTCCCACGACGGGTCCGAGCCCTCGAGCGCCTGCGCGAGCGCGAGGCGACGACGGGCAGCCGGGAGCTCGTCGCGCGCCCAGTCGGCGGGTCCCCGCAGCGCGGCGCTGCGACCCGTGTCGAGGTAGAAGTGCGCGAGCGTGCCGCGCAGGTCGGCGCGCGCGGTGTCGAGCGTCTCGATGCCGTCCTCGAGCCCGCTCACCAGCCGTCCCATGCCGACGACGTCGATCTTGGCCATCGCCACTGTGTCCCCCTAGTGCCAGGTCGCGCGGTAGTCGGTCTTGGAGACCTTGAGCGGCTCTCGCCCGTGCCGCGCGGTCATCTCGTCGACGCAGTCGCCGGCAGCTGCGCCGGCGGACTTCTCGTTGGCTGCGCACGTGCTCGAGAAGGCGTCGGCCGTGGTGCTGACCCACGCGTCGTTCTTCAGCGCGCTCTCGACCGCGGCGAAGGCCGTGCCCGCGGCGGTCGCGGACCACCGGGCGCCGGGCGTGGCGTCTGCGAGCGCGATGCGGTACCGGTTCTCGACCTTGTCGTCGTCCGTCACGTCGTCTTCTCCTCTTCCTGCGTCCTGTCCCCGTCCGGCACGGGACAGGGTCGTCGCTCACCGGTCATGCTCGTCATGGCACGGGCACCTGCACGCTCTGCCACTGCCCGCCCAGCGACACGATCCCGCGACCCGGCATCGATCCCCCGATGACCGATCGCGGCAGCCGCAAGCCGAACACGTCGCCGTCGTTCGGCGAGGCTGGGCACAGCAAGAGCCCGCTGCGGGACTTCTTCAGCGCGGGAGCCGGGCCGCGGTACGAGCCCGACAGCTCGTCCGTGGTCCCGCCGGCCACGACGAGGCCCGGACGGTCCCTCAGGGTCGCGAGGTGCTCCACGATCGCCTCCGCGGCGTTGCTGTCCGTGCCCAGCAGCTCGAGGTCGTCCACGACGAGGAGCGTCGGGCGGCTCGCGGTGGGTTCGAGCTCCGCGAGCAGAGCGCGGATCTCGTCGCGAGACGACTCGAGCGTGAGGTCCCCGACGAGCCCGGCGGAGCCCGCGAGGTCGCGCAGCGGGCTTCGCCGAGGCGTCACGGTGCCGACCGCCCAGCCGCGCTCGAGCGCCGACGTCGCCATCGTCATCAGAGCCGTGCTGCGTCCCGAGCGACGAGGACCGACCACGAGGACGCCGGGTCCGTGCTCCTCGGCCTCGAAGCCGAACAGGGTCAGGCTGTCGCCGCCCACCCCCGCGGGCACGGCGGAGCGCGCGAGCGCGCGAGGCCCGAGGGCCAGGGCTCGCGCCAGCGTGATCTGGGCCGGCAGGTCGTCGACCCGGAACGGCACCTGCTGCTCAGGAGCGTCACCGTCACGCTCGGCGCGGTCGGTCGCGTCGCGCGCGATGCGCTGGAGCGCCGCGACCTGCTCCGCGCCGCCCGGCGCCTCGTCCAGGAGGCAGACCTGGACCTCCTGCGACGACTGCGAACGGAACCCGCGCCCGTCGCCGATCACGCCGGGCACCTGGCGCGGTGTCATGCCCACGGCCGAGTAGTCACCTGGGTCGGACATGCGCAGCATGAGCCGGTTCTCCGTCAGCGTCGAGATCCGTCCGACGGTCAGGCTGCGGTCGCCGCTCAGCACGACCTTCACGCCGGCGCCCGGTCCCTCCTGCAGGATCTGCGTCCACAGGTCGAGCAGCACGCCCTGGTCGTAGTCCTCGAACGCCTGGACGAAGCCCTCCCAGCGGTCGAGGAGCACGACGATGTAGGGCAGCCGGTCGTCGCGAGCGACGCTCGCCCGCTGCTCGGTCACGTCCGCGTACGACTGCTCGGCGAGCAGGCGCTGGCGACGCGAGATCTCGGCGCGCAGGCGGCGCGTCAGGCGCGCGAGCCGCTCGGGCTGGTCGCGCGTCACGACGGCGCCGGTGTGCGGCAGGCCGACGAGCGGGAGGAGTGCGTTGTTCCCGCAGTCCACCCCGTACAGGTGGACGTCGCGCGGCGAGAGCCGCTCGCCCACTGCGGCCGCGAGGGTTCTCAGCACCGTCGAGCGACCGGAGCGCGCCGCTCCGAGCACCGCGAGGTGGCCGGCACGCTCGATGTCGTGCACCGCGATGTCACGGCGCTGCTGCGAGGGCAGGTCGAGCAGCCCGTACGGGAGCGCGAAGGGCGAGGCCGGCAGCTCGCGCCGAGCGGCCTCCGCGAGACCCGCGAGCGTGACCACCGGCGGCAGCGCGGGCAGCCACGGCGGCGGCGGCGCCGCGACGCTCGCGAGGGACGCGGCGTCTCGCACCGCGGCGACCAGCGAGGCCAGATCCGTGGGGGTGTCGATGTCGTCCTCTCCCGCGGCGCGCCGGCCGGGCAGCGGCCGCCCGAGCACGTCCCAGCCGAGGGGTGCGACCGACACCTGCCCGCCGCGCGTGGCCGCCGGCGGACGGCCTCCGACCCGAGACGCCTGGAAGGCGACGAGGCTCGAGTGGCCGAGCCGGGCGTACGCGCGACCCGGCAGGCTCTGCGCGATCTCGGCGGCCTCGGGCCCCTCGATGACGTCCTGGCTGTCGTTGCGGTCGGTGACCCGCAGGGCGATGCGCAGGTTCGTGTTCGACTTGATCTCGGCGCTGACCACACCTGCCGGCCGCTGCGTCGCCAGCAGCAGGTGCACGCCGAGCGACCGACCTCGGCGGGCGATGTCGACCAGGCCCGTGACGAAGTCGGGCAGCTCGGCGACCAGCGCGGCGAACTCGTCGATGACGATCAGCAGGCGGGGCATCGGCTCGTCGCCGGGTCCACGCGCCGCGAGGTAGTCGCCGATGTCCTTCGCGCCCGCGGCCGCGAGCTGGTGCTCGCGGCGGCGGAGCTCGGCCGCGAGGCTCTCGAGCGCGCGAGTCGTCAGGTGCGTGTCCAGGTCGGTGACCATGCCGACCGTGTGCGGCAGGTTGTTGCAGTCCTTGAACGCCGCGCCGCCCTTGTAGTCGACCAGCACGAAGGTCATCTCGTCCGGCCGGTTGCCGACCGCGAGCGACGCGATCAACGTCTGCAGGAGCTCCGACTTGCCGGAGCCGGTGGTCCCCGCGACGAGCCCGTGGGGGCCGTCCGCGCTGACGTCGACCGTGAACAACCCGTCGCCGGTCTCGCCGATGACCGCCTTCGTCGTGCGGCCGCCCCGAGCCCAGACCTGCGCGACCGCGTCGGCGCGCGGCGGGTCCAGCTGCAGCACGTCGAGCAGCCGCGACGTCGTCGGGACCGTCGACGTCAGGTCCTCGCTGCTGATGTCGCGGATCGGGGCCACCGCCCTGGCCATCCGCTCGAGCCAGCCCGGGTCGACCAGGTCGGCGCGCACGCCCTCGACCGCGTCGCGACCCGCGACCGTGACCACCGCGCCGCCCGCGTCGAGCCGGACGACGGCACGGCACTCCTCGGGCAGCTGACGCTCCTGCTCGTCGAGGCACAGGAACAGGACGCCGACGGCCGGACCCTCGCGCAGGAGCGTCACGAGCCCGGGAAGCATGCGGATGCGACGCGCACCGTCGAGGACGACGAGGACCGGAGGCGGGAGGACGAGCGACGCGCTCGAGAAGCCCTGGTCGGACCGCGACGCGGCTCGGCGGCGCTCGACCAGGTCGAGCAGCTCGGCGACGCGGCGAGCGGTGGTCTCGTCGTCGTTGCCGACCGAGACGAGCGGCCCGGCATCGCGTCGCAGATGAGGCAGCCAGCGCACCCAGCGCCAGTCCGCGGCGCCCCCGGGCTCGGCGAGGAGCACCACCGAGACGTCCGCCGGAGAGTGCGACGCGGCCACCTGCGCGACCATCCACCCCGCCAGTCGTCGACGCTCGTCGTCGCTCCCCGCGACCCCCGTGACACCGACCTGGGCCAACGGCACCGCGACGGGGACGTCCGCCGCCGTCCAGTGCTGGACGCGCTCGTGGTCCTCGCGCGACGGGTCGCGCAAGGAGACCTCGCTCGCGACGTCGGCCGTGCCGACGCGAGCCAGCAGCCAGTCCGGGTCGGTGCGTCGCCGCTCCCACAGCCGCGCCCGGGGGCCGGTCGCGAACAGCAGGACGCTCGCGGGGTCGGGCAGCTCGCGCCGCCGCGCTGCGCTCTCGCTGGTGAGCGCCGCGTACGCGTCGGCCTCGACGCGCGCTGTCCGCTCGGCGAACGTCCGCACCGCCTCGACGTGCTGCCCCCGACGCGACTTGCGCGACGAGACCCAGTTCGAGATCCCCATCGCCGGCGACAGGGCCATGATGATGAGCGAGTACGGCGACCGCGTGAACCAGTACATCGCGCCGCCCATGATGACGGGCAGGAGCACCATCGCGAGCGGGAAGGACTGCCGGTCGGGCGTCCTCGGCTCGGCGGGCAGCCGGTACTCGCTCGTCCGCACCGGCGGGAGCAGTCGAGGTGGGCGGTTGAAGTCGAGCGTGGCGCCTTCGGCGCTCGGCGAGAGCGAGGCGTCGGGTGCGGTGAGCTCGGCGAGCTCGAGCACCGTGTCGCCGACGACGAGCGACTCCCCCGCCACCCACCGACGGGGGGCCAGGACCGCTGCACGGTCGAGGTGCACGAGCGGGCGGTCGTCCTCGGGATCGATCTCCTGCATGCCGGCGCTCGCGCTGCGCGCGCGGGCCAGGCGCGTCGAGTACCGCCGCCCCCCGGCCCGGTCCGCCCGCGCTGGCTCCCCGGGCACGACGATCGGGCCGTCGAGCGGCCGCAGTCGCCGCGGAGCGGGGACGGTCAGCGCCGCGACCTCGGGCTCGACGGTCACGGTCACCGAGCCGTCGACGCCCACGTCCAGGACCAGCGCGCGCTCGGGTCCGTCCTCGAGCCGGACCGACGCGGCCCGCGAGCGTCCGACCTCGTGCCGGCCCGGGCTGAGCCGGTGCACACGCCCGGCACCCCGGCCGGAGACGACGCGCACCTCGCATGCACCGAACGGCTCGTCCCACAGGTCAGCGGCCGGCTGCCCCAAGCCGACCAGGTGCCCCTGCCGCAGGGGGCTGGCCTCCAAGGGCTGCTCGGGCTCCAGCTCCGTGCCCCGCCACCACAGCGGCAGCGTGGCGCCGTGCTCGGCGCGTGTCACCTCGACGACGCCGAGATGTCCCGAGCCTCGTGGCACCACGCTGTGCTGCTCGAACCGCAGCGCCGCGCCGAGCGCCACGCCGAGGTCCGCGACACGCGCACCGGGTGCACACTCCGCGACGACGTCGACGGGCGCCGCTTCGCCCGGTACGGCGACGCTGAGGATCAGACGCACGTGGTCCTCCTGTCGACGGGTCGGGTCGGCGCGCACGGGTCGTGCCATGCGCTCATGGCGACAGGCGGCCCGCCCCACCCGGGGCGGGCCGCCTGCACGTTGATCAGATGCGGTCGCTCTCGCCCGTCGCGGCGGCGATGTTGTTGTGGTTCGTCTTGACGTCGCTCGCGGCACCGTCGAGCGCCTCGCGCAGCTTGTCGAGGTTCGCGCGGTACTCGTTCCAGGCAGACCTGAAGTCTTCCGAGTACTTGCCCGTCCAGACGGCGCTCTGAAGAGCGGAGTCGACCTTCGCCTTGATCTCCTGCGCCTCGTCGGCCTTGGCCTCGAACGTCTTGTGAAGGGACTGGAGGGTACTGAGCTCTGCACCGACGGCCACGGACTTCTCCTTCTGATCGTGCGGCGCCCCCATGACGCCGCCACACACGGGCAAACTATCGGGTTTCGGACAGCCTTGCGGCCGTTTGCCCGTCGTATGGACGCCTCACGCGCCCCTCCCGCGGCCAGCGCGGCCGGGGTCGGCCGACGGCGCGAGCTCTTCGAGGAGCGCCGCCGTCTGGGCGGGGACCTCGGTGATGCCCGCCTCGCGCAGCTCGCGCTGCAGCTCGTCGGCCGCAGCTCGCACGCCCTCCGGCCCCGACTCGAGCGACACCGTCCGCAGCAGGTCGCGCCAGAGCAGCTCGTCGACCGGGGCGACGCGCAGACCTGCGGTGACGGCCGCCCTGGCCCCCGCCGGGTCGTCGTCGAGGCACAGCACCGCGAGGCGGTGTGCGGCGTCCACGAGCAGGGCCCTCGCGTCGCGCTCCAGGCGCGCGCGAGCGAGCCAGGAGTAGCGCCCGGACGGAGCGTCCTCGAGCGTCGCACCGCGCACGATCGCGAGCGCCTCGCGCAAGAGCTCGCGCTCCTCGGCCGGCGTCGCACCGCTCCGCGACGCCACCAGGAGCGCCCGCACGACGTCCCAGTCGAGCACCACGCGCGCACCCAGGACGAGGTTCCCGTCCATCGTGTGCCGCAGGTGGGGCGCACCGTGCGCGTCCTTGCCGAGCCACTCGCGAGCCCGAGCCACAGTCGCGTTCAGCACCGCCGTCGTCACCCCGCGGGGCCATACCGCCGCACCGAGCACGGTCGGGTGGACGCCCTCCGGGTGCAGCGCGAGGTGGACGACGAGCTCGGTGCACAGCGCGCGGCGGTCGTCGTCGATCGGACCCTCGGCCTCGACCCGCGGGCTGCCGAGCACGAGCACCCGCACGGGTGCGGCCCAGAGGTCCGCGACGCCCAGCGCGCGTGACGTCGGCGGCGGCTCGGGCAGCTCGGGCCGTTCCAGGTGCCCCTCGAGGTCCACGCTCCCGGCGCGGTCGAGCAGCGCGTCCGGCTCCGGCGGCGCAAGGAGCTCGCCGAGCGCGGCGACGCGACGTGCCGACAACCGGTTGGCGGTGACGCGCAGGCCGAGCAGGCCGATGCTGAGCGCACCGTCGGAGTCCACCTCGATCCGCCAGCGCGCCCCCGGGACGTCGCCGACGACGACGGCGCCCCACGGCGCGCGACCCCCGTCGGCCGCGAGCTCGGCGAGCCGCCGTGCGGAGTCTTCGGAGGGCGCGGTGCCGGCGACGATGTACTCGGGAGTCGAGCGCAAGCCGCGCGACCTGCCCGCGAGGACGTTCGTGCCGAGCACGTCGGCCTGCCGGGCCGTCACCTCCGGAAGTCCGTCCTCGATGGCCGCGACGCGGCGGTAACGCTCGCCGCCGATCTCCGACAACGCGTCGGGGAGGTCGACGCCGGTGACGCGCAGCGCGTCGGACCACGTGTTGGTGACGAGCTCGGCGGCGATCGCCGCGGCCACCTCGCGCGCGACGGCTTCGTCGCCCGCGATGCAGATCGTGCCCTGCGCCGCCTCGAGGTCGATGAGCACGTCGGCCTCGTCGGAGCCGCGACCCAGCGAGACCAGGCCCGGGTAGGGAGCGGGCACGTCCGAGGGCGCGCGCCGGTCGAGCTCCGCGGTGCGGTGCCACTGCCGACCGTCATCGCTCGCGCGCCAGGGCGCAGGCGCGTTCGGGTCGGCGGGCGCGAGGTGCACCGTGAGCCGTGAGTCGTCGATGCTCGCCGCGTAGACCGCGGGGAGCTCGAGCCCCGCGGCTGAGCGCAGCGCGGACAGCTCGCGCAGTCCTGCGTCGAGCCGGCGGGCGCGCTCTGGGTCGGCACCGACCCGCAGCGCGACCTCCATCTCGACCGCGTCGTCGCCGGGCGCCGGCGTGCGACGCCGCCTCCGCAGCGCGACGACTGCCGCCAGCAGCCCCGCGGCCAGGAGACCCGAGCCGACGAGGCTCTGCGCGTCGTCGACCGCCTTCGTGGCTGGCGCGGCGACGGCCGGCTCGGAGGCCTGCGACGGCGCCTTGGACAAGGCGGCCGGCGGGTCGACGGGCAGCACCGGCGCTTCCTCCGCGACCGGCGCCACGACGGTCACGGTCACCCGTTCGACCCCCGCCGCGTCCTCGGGCATGACGAGCAGCCAGCCCGGCTGGATGAGCCGGGCGAGCGTGAGCTCCTGCCCGTCGGGCTGGTCGCGCCCCTTGTTGAGCTCGAAGATGTCGTGGTAGCGGCGCCCGTCGCCCATGTGCCGTTCCGCGATGTCCCAGAGGTTGTCGTGGTACCGGCCCTCCGGCGGCGTGACGACCGCGACCAGCTTGCCGACCAGCTCGCGCCCTTCGTCCTCGTCGAGCTCGATGTCACCGAGGTGGTAGACCTTCCGTCCCTCGTCGGTGTGCTCCTGGGCGGGCGCCTCGGCGGACACCGCGGCGGCGCCCGGGACGGACGACGCCACCGCGGCCACGGGGACCGATCCGGCGTGCTCGACGGTCGTGGTGACCGCATTCGCCTGCCCGGCGAACGTGACGAGCAGCAGGACGGCCGCGACCAGCGTGCGCGCGGCCCGCTGGCTCGGCCCGGCCAGCGGCACGCGTGCGGGCATGCCGACGCCGCGGATCGCGGAGCGCAGCTCGACGGCCACGCAGATCGTGAACTGCAGCCACGCGAGCCAGACGATCCAGGTCAGCAACGTGACGACCTGGTCGATGCCGACGGCTCCCGTCAGGTCCTCGCGGCTCGGCAGCGAGGTCGGGACGTGCAGACCGCCGCCGAGGCGCACGAGCGCGAAGGGCACGCCGACGACGAGCACGAGGAGCACCAGCAGCGCGCCGATGCTGCTCCATCGCGAGTGCGGCGGCTCCTGCTCTGCGCTCGCGCGCTGGAAGCGCTCGGGCCCCCTCTCGGGCAGCTCGGCGCCCTCGGCGTGCGTGTCTCGCGTCTGTGCACTCACGGTGCACCTCCGATCTCGGCGTCGATCCCGATGGCGGCCCGTGCGGTCGCAGTCGCGGTCACGTGGAATGAGTCGATGTTGATCAGGGTCAGGAGCGACGTGTTGACGTCGCCGTCCAGCTTCACGCGGACCTCGCGCGCCCCGACCACTGTCACCGCCGAGCCGGCGGGATAGTCACGCGCCGCCAGGAAGGCGTCGACCGCGCGTGTCGCCGCGTCCGCATCGATGACCACCTGACCTGTGTTGCGGAGCCTGAGCACGTCGATCTCGTTGGCCCCCGCCCGGGCGGCCTGCTCGGCGTCGTCGTACGCCGCCGCCCGTGCGTTGACCGCACGTCCGCCGTCCACCACGAGGCCCGCCAGGACGAGCAGCGCGACGGCCAGACCGATGACGAACACCGAGACCGAGCCGCGCTCCTCCTGGGCGGTCGCGGCGCGCATCCGCCGGATCACGGCGATCCTCCCGGGCTGGTGCGGCGGAACCGGTCGAGCGGCGCCGAGCTCTTCTCGGTGATCGTCGTCGAGGCGCCCAGACCGAGCTCGCTGAGGTTCTTCCAGGAGACGTCGCACCGCAACGTGACCGTGAGCGTCGAACCGGCCGTGAAGTCGCCGCTGAGCTCGACGTTCCTGCAGTCGGCGTCGGCGGGAAGGGACGCCGTCGCCGCCTCCTGCGCGGCCACCCTCGCCGAGGCCACGTCCCGGGCCAAGGTGGCCGCGCGCACCGACTCGCGCGCGGCGGCCTGGACGTCGCCCTGGGTCGTGACGAAGCGTCCCATCGCGACGATGAGCGAGAGCAGGAGAAGGAGCACAGGCACGAGGATGACGATCTCCACCGCCATCGAGCCCGCCTCTCCGCTGGGGCGGCGCGTCATCGGTCCGGCCTGAACTTCTCGACCGGGCCCTCGACCGTCGAGGACACGCGCGGCGCAAGCCCGCCGACGATCTCCATCGCGTGCCCGGAGACGGTCGCCCGCACCCTGTCACCGTCGATCGCGACGACCGACACCGAAACGTCGGTCAGCCCCTGGGGACCCCCCACCGACGCCGCGTAGTCACGGGCGCGCTGCTCTGCCAGCTCCAGCGCCGCCGGCGCACCCCCACCGTTGCGCGCCACCCGGGCCGCCTCGCGAGCGGCTGCGCCGGCGACCGACGTGCCGTACCAGCTCAAGGAGAACTGCACGAGCAGGAACGTGATCAGCATGAGCAGGGGTGCGTACAGGACGAGCTCGACCGAGGACGCACCGGCGTCGCGGTCGCCGGATGCGCGCCGCAGTCGCCGGTGCAGCGGGTTCATGGTCAGGCGCCGCCGCCCTTGATGCCCGTCGGGTCCTCGGGGGTGTTGATGTTGTTCGCCTTGTCCCGGACGACGTTGTAGATGATCAGCCCGACGGCCGCGGCCATCGCCACGAGGATGCCCGTGATGATGACCCATTCGATCGCCGACGCACCCCGGTCGCTGGTGCTGAGCGCGCGCGAGTAGCGCCGCCGCAGCTCCATGACCAGGAACCCCTGCGGTGTGAGTGGCGACAGAGAGAACATGTGGTGCCCTTCTTGGTGTGAACGGGATCGGTGCGGGAGCGTGTCCGACGACTACACGCCCTTGAAGACAGCCTCGATGGCCGGGTAGAGCAGGAAGATCAGGAAGCCGACGCACAGCAGCAGCTGAGCGACGAGCATCGCCTGCGAGCTCTCGCCCGCCTTCCCCTCGGACTCCGCGAGCTCGCGTCGGCGCAGCGACCCCGCGCGCGCCGAGAGCGAGTCGCGCACCTTCGCGCCGTCCTCGGCGACCAGGGCGAGAGCGGCCGCGAGGTCGCGGAGCTCGTCGATCCGGAGCTCCTCGCCGAGCATCCCGAGGGCCGACCACGGCGTCCGGCCGTGCAGGCGGGCCGAGCCCAGCGCGTTGCGGATCCGGACCATGCCCCAGCCGTCGCTGAGCTCCGACGCGCTCTGCAGCGCCTCGGGCACCCCGCGTCCGCCGGCGAGACTCATCGCGACGAGGTCGAGGAACGACCCGACGACGTGCCGGAAGTCGCGGCGCGCGGTACGCGCCTGGCCCCGGACGACGACGCTGGGGAGCAACGCCCCGGCAGCCGCCGCGAGGATGCTCAGCCCGAACGGCGCGGCGACCGATACGGGTGCGCCCACGAGCACCGCGGCCGCGGCGAAGCCGAGCGGGAGGAAGAAGCCGACGACGGCCGCGAGCACCGAGGTCGCGAGATGCATCTCGAGCGTCCGGCCGATGACCGCCAGGTCCGACCGCAGCTGGCCGAGCTCGACGCCGGCACGCGAGAGTGCGTCGGCCGTCGACCGGCCGACCGTGCGCACCCACGGAGCCTCGACCGTGCGGTTCGGGTCGACGGCGATGCGTTGGGCGCGCGCTCGCACCTCTGCGCGCCGCACGTCCAGGCGCGCGAGGGCATTTCCCGGCTGCGACCGCGGCGGCGCGACGACGAGCACGAACATCAGCACGCCGGCGCCTGCCACGGCACCCGCGAGAAGCGCGACGATCATCGTCCGTCCTCCTCGCTCACGAGGAACCGCGCCGGCATGTCGACGCCCGACAGCCGCTTCATCCACCAGAACCCGACGGCGAACAGGGCTGCGATCACCGTCAGGACCAGCTGTCCCTGCGGTGTGTCGTACGACGCGACGTAGTCGGGGTTGAGGAGCGTGAGCAGGGTCATGGCCGCGAGCGAGAACACCGTGACGATCTGGGCCGAGCGACGCGTCGAGCTGCGACCCGCCGTGACTCGCTGCCGCATCTCGAGCTCGGCGCGCGCAGCCTCCGACAACGACGTGAGCACCTGGCGCAGACCCGGGCCGCGGAGCCGGGCGTTGAGGATGAGCGCCGCGACCACGAGGTCGGCGCTCGGGTCGTCGAGGTCGTCCGCGAGCCCGCGCAGCGCCACGGGCAACGGCACCCGCACGCGCAGCCTGTCCACGAGCAGGCGCAGCTGCGGCTGGATCGCCGGGGCGGCCGCGTAGACCGTCGCCGGGATCGCCTGCTCGAGGCCGACCGCTCCAGCGATCGTGTCGCGCAACGACTCGGTCCACGACGCCAGGCCCTCGAGCCGCGCGGTCTGCTGGCGTTCGGCCTTGGCCCCGCCCAGGAGCGCGGGGGCGGCCACCGCGAAGGCGGCGGCACCGACGGCGGCCACCGGCCACCCGGTCACGACGAGCGTGACGAGCCCGACGCCCGCAGCGATCAGGAAGCGTCGCCGCGCGCGCACCGCTGCGCTGCCACCGCCCCGCCGGACCTTCGCCGGTCTCCGTCCGGTTCCCGTCGCCGCGACCATGAGCAGGAGGATCCCGACGCCCACGATGGCGCCGCCCAGGATGACGACCAGCGTCGAGGCCGGGATCATCGGACGCCCCCGAGCGCGTACGACGGCTGGTAGCCGACGGCGATCAGCTCGTCGAGCGAGGCGATCGGTGCCGCGGCGACCGCGACGCCGTCAGGGCCGGCCGCGAAGATCTCGCTCGACAGCACCCGGCCGTCGACGCCGTTGACCTCACGGATGCTCGCGACGTAGCGCCGCAGCCGGCCGCCGCTCAGGTAGTCGTTCTGCTTCTGGACGAACACGACGAAGTCGATCGCGCCCGCGATGAGCATCATCGTGGCCTCGACGGGCAGGCGCTCGACGGACTGGATCGCGTACGTCGAGATGCGGTTGAACACCTCGATCGAGCTGTTCGCGTGGATCGTCGACAGCGAGCCGTCGTTGCCCTGGCTCATCGCGTTCAGCATCGTCACGATCTCGTCGCCGAGGACCTCGCCGACGATGACGCGGCTCGGGTTCATCCGCAGGCTGCGGCGCACGAGCTCGGACATCTGGATCGCGCCGTTGCCCTCCGAGTTCGGCAGCCGCTCCTCGAACGAGACCACGTTCGGGTGCAGGTCGGGGAACTCGCCCAGGCCGAGCTCGAGCGCGCGCTCGACGGTGATGAGCCGCTCGGACGGTGCGATCTCGTTGGCCAGAGCGCGCAGGAGCGTGGTCTTCCCGGCGTTCGTCGCGCCGGCGATCATGATGTTCTTGCGCGCGGCGACGGCCGCCGACAGGAACGCCGCGACGTCGGGCGTCACGGACCCGAAGCGCACGAGGTCGTCGAGGTGCACCCGGGACAGCCGCGCGCGCCGGATCGAGATCGACGGGCGTGCGCACACGTCCATCACGGCCGAGAGCCGGCTGCCGTCGGGCAGGCGCAGGTCGAGCTGAGGGTTCGCCGAGTCGAACGGGCGACTCGTGAGCCCCGAGTACGCGCCGAGGATCTGGACGAGCTCGACGAGCTCGTCGTCCGACTCGGCGACGGGAGCCCACCTCTCCTCGCGACCGTCGCCGTACTGCACGAACACGTTGTCGTAGCCGTTGATGTCGACGTTCTCGACGTCAGGGTCGTCCAGCAGCGGCTGCAGCCTGCCGACGCCGTAGAGCGCGGCGTGGATCCCGGCGGCGATCTCCTCCTCGTCCTGCGGGGTCGGAGGGGTCCTGCCGCTGGCCATCTCGCCGCGTGCGTGCGAGTCGAGCACGCGCGCGATGACGGCGCGAGCGAACTGGCGCTCGTCCTCCCCCGACATCGCGGGCAGGCCGGCGGCCGCGTCGTCGCGGCGCTGGCGCGCGAGGACGTCGGCGACCTCCTCGCGCAGGCGCCGCACGAGTGTCTGGTCGAGGCTCACGACAGCTCCTTCGCCATCGATCGCGCGTAGAACCGCGACTCGGCGAGCTCGCGCACCGGCCCGACCAGCTGGCGCGCGGACCGGACGAGCAGCGATCGGTCGATCCCCCGCGCGACCCGGGCCGCGACGACGTCCGCCGACTTCTGGTCGACGCCCACCGCGCCGAGGACGGGCACGTTCAGACCGGCGTGCGCGAGCAGCAGGTGCAGATCCCGCACCGCGGCCGTGTCCTTCGCCTCCGTGACCGCGACGACGCCGACCGTGGGCATCGGGCGCAGGCCGGTGTCGAGGTCCGCGAGCCACCTCAGCCGCTCGCGAAGGTGCGCGTATCCCTCGATCGTCGGTCGCACGACGAACACGAGCGCGTCGGAGTCGAGCACGAACGGCAGGACCGGGCTGTCCGGGGTGAGCCGACCGACGTCGGCGATCACGGTCCCCGCATGCTGGCGCAGGACGCCACCGAGCACCGGCCACACCGGACCCATGCCCGCGATCTGGCCCGGGTGCTGGACGCCGGCGACCACCTGGAGCCCGCCGTCGATCGTCTGCACGTGCGGCTCGAGCGAGGCCGCGCCGCGGCGCGCCTCGACCGCGAGCGTCAGGAGCCCGGTGTCGGGATCGAGCGGGCTGCCGTCGGGGGCCGGCGCCCACAGGGACACGTCGCCCCCCGCGGGGTCGGCATCGACGAGCAGGACGTCCTGCGGCCACACGGAGGCGAGGATCCGCGCCGTCGTCGTGACGCCGGGAGATCCCTTGGCCGAGGCGATCGTGACGAGCACGTCAGCCGTCCTCACCGATCGGCGTGCCTCGCGTCACGAGCGCGACGGCCAGGGAGCCGTCAGCCGCGACGGCGGCCACACCGGGCCCGGCGGCCGCGTCGACGATGAACGTCACGACGAGCCCACCCTGGCTCGAGGAGTCCCCTTCGTGCACCGAGGAGACGAGCGCGTCGGGCACGAGCACGGCGCCCTCGCCATCGGAGACCCGGATCAGCTGGACCACGTCGCCCGCCTGCAGGCCGCTCGCGGGCACACGGCCGTCGCCGAGCGCCGCCCCGACGGCGACGGACCCCTCACGCAGCGTGCTGACGTCGGTGAGCATCTTGCTGTCGAGGAGCTGGCCCTGGGCGAGCCCGACGCGGGCGAACTTCCCGACCACCTGGTCCTTGTCCTCCGCGGCGACGAGCGTGATGCCCTCGGACGCGACCTGCGTCGTGACGAGATCGGTGGCCGCGATGGCCTGCCCGGCCGCGACGTCGTGCGACAGCATCAGCACGGGCACGCGCGAGTCCTGCCGCAGCGCGACGAGCCCAGCGATCGCCGCGCCGCCGACGATGAGCAGCACGGCCAGCACGGCCAGCAACGGACGACGTTCCCGTGGCGCCTTCGGCAGTCGATCGGTCGCTGCACCGCCTGCGGGTGCGAGCCCGCGGGCCTCCCGCGCCCGGCGACGCTCGGTCACACCGTCCTTGGGTGCCGTACCGGTGTTCGCCGTCATTCGTCCCCCGTTTCGGTACCTACCGGTCAATCCGACCGGTTGGAACTATAAACGGAGCAATTCGGACCGCGTCACTCTGTTCGCAGTCCGAGTCAACTGTCACTCGTTCGGGGGCGGCCGCGTCAACGCGTCGCGGCGACGACCCGCGGCCATAGATCGTCGTCCGACGGAGCCCACACCTGCGGGTTCGCCTCGACCTGCTCGCCGGAGCGGATGTCCTTGACCTGGTCCGGGCTCGTGGTCCCGTCCGCGTCGACGTCACCCGGGAACCAGACGTACGGGATCCCCCGACGATCGGCGTGTCGGATCTGCTTGCCGAACTTCGCCGCGGCCGGCGCCACCTCGACCGGGATGCCGCGGGCACGGAGCGCGGCGGCGACGGCGTCCGAGCGCTCCCGCTGGTCCTCGGTGTTGACCGCGACGAGCACGGCGCTCGGGACCGAGCGCGTCGCCGACACGAGGCCGGCGCTGAGCAGCCGCGAGACGAGCCGCGAGACGCCGATCGACAGCCCCACCCCGGGGTAGGTGTTCGCGCCGTCGGACGCGAGGGTGTCGTACCGGCCACCCGAGCAGATCGACCCCAGCTGCTCGTGCCCGACGAGCACCGTCTCGTAGACGGAACCCGTGTAGTAGTCGAGGCCGCGCGCGATCTTCAGGTCCGCGACGACGACGCCCGGCGCCCGCTGGGCCGCCGCGCGGACGAGCGCGCCGAGCTCGGCCAGACCCTCGTCGAGCAGGTCGTGCGCCACGCCGCGATCAGCGGCGAGCGCGCGCACGCGGTCGACGACGCTCTCGTCGGCGCCGCTGATCCCCGCCAGGGCCAGGCACGCCGCCGCCTGGTCGTCCGACGCGCCGCACTCCGCCACGAGCAGCGCGGCGACCGCGTCGGGACCGATCTTGTCGAGCTTGTCGATCGAGCGGAGCACGCCGTCGACGTCCTCGAGGCCCAGCCCGCGGTAGAACCCCTCGGCGACCTTGCGGTTGTTCACCAGGATCCGCACGGGCGGCACGCCGATGGACTGCAGCGCGCCGAGCGCCTCGGCGATCACCAGGGGCAGCTCGACCTCGACGTGGTACGGCAGGGCGCCCGCTCCGACGACGTCGATGTCGGCCTGCACGAACTCGCGGAAGCGGCCGTCCTGGGGCCGCTCGCCACGCCACACCTTCTGGATCTGGTAGCGCCGGAACGGGAACGCGAGGTGGCCCGCGTTCTCGAGCACGTACCGCGCGAACGGCACCGTCAGGTCGAAGTGCAGCCCCAGCTGGCCCCCGCGCTCGGGCGGCGCGTCCGGGTCCTCCTGCAGCCTGCGCAGCACGTAGACCTCCTTCGAGGTCTCGCCCTTGCGCAGCAGCTGGTCGAGCGGCTCGACCGCGCGCGTCTCGATCCCGGCGAACCCGTGCAGCTCGAACGTGCGACGCAGCACGTCGAGCACGTGCTGCTCGACGATGCGCCCGTCGGGCAGCCACTCGGGGAATCCGGACAGAGGTGTGGGTCGCGCCATGCGGCCGATCTTTCCAGACGCCGCGCGCGAGCCGGGCTGCTGTCCGTCAGAGGTACGGGTTGCGCGCGAGCTCGGTCGCGATGTCGCTCGTCGGCCCGTGACCGGGCACGACCACGGTCTCGGGTGGGAGCGCCGAGACGACCTCGCGCAGCGTGGTCGTCATGACCTCGCCGTCACCGCCCGGCAGGTCCGTCCGTCCGATGGTCCCCGCGAACAGCACGTCGCCCGTGAACGCGACCCGTTCGCCGTCGATCTCGAGCAGGTACAGGGTCGAGCCCTCGGTGTGCCCGGGCGCGTGCCGTGCGACGACGCTCAGGCCGCCGAGCTGCAGGGCGACGTCGCCGTCGCGGCCGCCACCGCCGTCGCGATCCGAGCCGAAGGGCTGGACGTCGCCCGGTTCGCGGTACGCGTCGGGCCGCGCCCCGACCGAGGCGATCGCCTGGGCGAGCGGACCACCGGGATCGTGCGACGCACCACCGAGCGAACCGAGCGTGCCGAACGGGTCGCGCAGCCGGTAGGCGTCGGCCGCGTGCAGGCGCAGCGGCACGCCGAGCGCCTCGCAGACGGCTGCCGCGTCCCACGTGTGGTCGACGTGGCCGTGCGTGGCGAGCACCGCGACGGGAACGAGCGCGTGGTCACGCACGTACCCGACGATCTCGTCGGCCACCCCGACGCCGGGGTCGACGACGACGCACGAGCGGTCGTCCGCGACCACGACCGTGCACCTGGCGCCGAAGACGGACGAGACGACCGAGAAGACCTCCATGCGCCGACCGTACCTGGCTGGTCGGGGCGACCGTTGCGTGACTGTGACCTGCTACCGGGCCCCGCTGGCGGCAGGAGGCCCTCGCTTGCCTAGACTGTCCGGGGTTCCCCGTGCGGTGCGGCATGTCGCGCGCCCGACGGACGGCACACGACAGAGCGAGGAGCGACGGTGTCCAGCAAGCGCGAGCGCGAGTACGAGCAGCGCCGTTACGAGAAGTGGCAGCAGCACCGGGCGGAGCACGAGGCTGCCCGCCGTCGCCAGCGGATCGTGATCGGCTCCGTGCTCGGAGCGCTCGTCCTCGTCGTCGGCATCGTGGCCGTCATCGGCGCCACCAAGGACGACACTCCCGCCGCCTCCGCGACCCCGACCGCATACGCGACCGACGCCCCCGGCACCGAGCCGAGCGCCTCCGCCACGCCTGAGCCGAGCGCCTCGCGCGACCCGAACACCCCGGACCCCGCTCTCGCCGAGGCACGCACGTGGACCGGCGACCTCGACCTGTCGCAGGGGAACATCGGCATCAGCCTCGACGGCGTCAAGGCACCCCAGGCCGTCGCGAACTTCGTGACGCTGGCCGACAAGGGCTACTTCGACGGCACCAAGTGCCACCGTCTGACCACGTCGGGCATCTACGTCCTGCAGTGCGGGTCGCCGGACGGTACCGGCACCGACGGCCCGGGCTACTCGTGGGGCCCGATCGAGAACGCCCCCCTCGACAACGTCTACCCTGCGGGGACCATCGCCATGGCGCGCGTCGGCAACGACGGCAGCTCCATGGGTAGCCAGTTCTTCCTTGTCTACAAGGACAGCACCATCCCGTCGGACTCGGCGGGCGGATACACCGTGTTCGGCCACATCACGTCCGGCCAGGACGTGCTGACGGCCATCGCCGACGCGGGCACCAAGGAGGGGTCTGAGACCCCGGTGCACGACGTCATCATCGAGGGAGTGAAGGTCAAGTGACGCAGACCCCGGACCAGCCGATCGTGCCCAGCGAGGACTCGAGCGGGCAGACGCCCGACGAGCCCACGGCGGCGCAGGCGGCTGACGTGAACGAGACGCCGACCCTCGAACAGCCCGACGCAGACGCAGAGGCCCAGGCCGCAGCCGAGCCCGCCGCGGTGGAGACCGACGCACCCGCTGCAGCTGAGGCACCCGCCGACGAGGCGCCCGCCGAGGCAGCCGCCGCCGACGCATCTGCCGACGAGGCCCCGGCAGCCGACGCACCCGCCGACGAGGCCCCGGCAGCCGACGCGGCGCCCGCAGCAGAGGCCCCCGCGTCCGAAGACGCGCCCGCGGCCGAGGCACCCGCAGCGCCGGCGCCCACGCCGAGCCCGAGCCCGCGGCCAGTCCCCCGCCCCCGCCCGAGCGGCGCGGTGCCCGTTCCGCACCCGCCGACGACGCCCGCGCCCGCGACCCCGTCGGCACCCGTGCCCCCGCCCGCCGACGCGGCCGAGGCAGCGATCGCGGCGACGTTCGGAAGCGTGGACGCCGAGGGCAACGTCTCTGTGCGTGAAGCCGCCGGTGAGCGCGTCGTCGGCCAGTTCGCGGGCGCGTCGGAGCAGGAGGCGCTCGCGCTGTACGTGCGCCGCTACCTCGACCTGCAGGCGAAGGTGACGCTCTTCGAGGCTCGCCTGACCGCGACGGACCTCTCGGTCAAGGAGATCGACCAGACGTTGTCGCGCCTCACGTCCGAGATCGCCGAGCCGGCCGCCGTCGGCGACCTCGACGGCCTGCGCGCGCGGCTCGAGGGCCTGCGCGCGGTTGCAGCGGAGCGTCGGGTCGCGGCGGAGGCAGAGCGCCTCGCCGCACGCGCCGCCGCTGTCGAGTCCCGGACCGCGATCGTCGAGGCCGCCGAGAAGATCGCCGAGACCGAGCCGTCGCGCATCCAGTGGCGCCCCGCGGGCGAGCAGCTTCGCGTGCTCCTCGACCAGTGGAAGGACGCCCAGCGCAACGGACCGCGACTCGACCGCCCCACCGAGGAGGCGCTCTGGAAGCGGTTCAGCCACGCCCGCACCACGTTCGACCGTGAGCGCAGGCACTTCTTCGCCGAGCTCGAGCAGCGCAACTCGTCCGCGAAGGCCGCCAAGGAGGCCCTGGTCGCCGAGGCCGAGCGTCTGCAGCACAGCACCGACTGGGGCGCGACGGCCGGCGCGTTCCGCGACCTGATGTCGCAGTGGAAGCTCGCCGGGCGCGCCAGCCGCTCCGACGACGACGCGCTGTGGGCCCGCTTCCGCGCCGCGCAGGACGCGTTCTTCGCCTCCCGCGACGCGCAGAACGCGGCGACCGACGAGGAGTACCGCGCGAACCTCCAGGTCAAGGAGGCGCTGCTCGCCGAGGCCGAGGCGCTCGTCCCGATCCGCGACCTCAACGCGGCCAAGCAGGCGATCCGCGGCATCCAGGACCGCTGGGAAGCAGCGGGCAAGGTCCCGCGTGCCGACGTCCAGCGTGTCGAGGGCCGCCTGCGTGCCGTCGAGACGAGCATCCGCGACGCCGAGCAGGCCCAGTGGACGCGCAGCAACCCCGAGACCCGCGCGCGGGCCGAGGGTGCGGCCGCGCAGCTCGAGCAGGCCATCGCGGGCCTCGAGGCGGACCTGGAGAAGGCGAAGGCCGCGAAGGACAAGCGACGCATCGCCGAGGCACAGGCTGCCCTCGACGCGCGCCGGTCGTGGCTCGAGCAGGTGCAGCGAGCGGCCGACGACGCGCGCTGACGCGAGCGACGTCCGACGGCCCGTCCCTCGTCGAGGGGCGGGCCGTCGTCGTCCACAGGGCGCCGACGGCGCGCCGGGCCGCGGTGCATGCTGGCACGATGACCACCGCGCTCGCCACCTACCGCCCGCCGCCGACCGTGCCGAGCGTCGTCGTCGTCAGGCGTGACGGCGTGCCCGCGAGTGCGTGGTTCGGGCAGCTGCGCGACGGGGTGCTGCGTCTCGTGTGGGGCGATCTCGCGATCACGGCGGACTGCGCGCCGACGCCTGCCGTACGCGCGCTGGCCGTCGCCGACCTCGTGCCGCCCAGGAGCGTCGTCGGACGGTCGTCGGCGCTGTGGGTGCACACCGGTCGCCACGCCCCGGACCGCGTCGAGGTCCTCGTCGCGCGCCGCGCTCGGCACACCGCGCCGCACCCCAGACGCGTCTCCAACGAGGCGGAGCTGACGAACGACGACGTGGTGCGGCTGGCGGGCATCCGGGTCACGTCCATCCAGCGCACCGGCACCGATCTCGCCCGCTGCCTGCCGGCCGCGCAGGCCCTGGCGGCGTTGTCCGAGCTCGTGCCGCTCGGCTTCGACCCTCTGCTCGCATCGCACACGCTCGCGGCGATGCGCGGCCATCGCCACGTGCGCTCCGCGCTCGACGTGCTGACTGAGCTCCGCGGTCAGGCGCGGATCGAGGGCTCCTCGGCGCCCTTGGCGCCCGTGATGCGGTAGACGTCGAAGACACCCTCGACCTTGCGCACCGCAGACAGCACCGAGGCGAGGTGCGACGGCTCCGCCATCTCGAAGACGAAGCGCGACAGCGCCACGCGATCGCGTGAGGTCGAGACGGACGCCGACAGGATGTTGACGTGGCTGTCGGACAGCACGCGGGTCACGTCGGACAGCAGCCGCGACCGGTCCAGCGCCTCGACCTGGATCTGCACCAGGAACAGCGCCGACGACGACTGGCTCCACGAGACGTCGACGACGCGCTCGGGCTGCGCCAGCAGCTGCTCGACGTTGATGCAGTCGGTGCGGTGCACGCTCACCCCGGCGCCTCGGGTCACGAAGCCCATGATCTCGTCGCCCGGCACCGGCGTGCAGCACTTGGCGAGCTTGACCCAGATGTCGTCGACGCCCTTGACCACGACGCCCGGGTCGCCCGCGCGGGCGCGACGGTTCGTCTGCCCGGGGCGCGTGACCTCGGCGATGTCCTCCTCGGCGGCGGGCTCGCCGCCCATGGAGTGCACGAGCCGCTGGACGACCGTCGCGGCCGCCACCTGACCCTCACCGACTGCCGCGTACAGCGCCGAGACGTCCGCGTACCGCATGTCGTTGGCCAGAGCCACGAGCGACTCGTGCGAGAGCAACCGCTGGATCGGCAGGTTCTGCTTGCGCATCGCCTTCGCGATCGCGTCCTTGCCGTGCTCGATGGCCTCTTCGCGGCGCTCCTTGGAGAACCACTGCCGGATCTTGTTGCGCGCGCGCGGGCTCTTGACGAACCCGAGCCAGTCGCGCGAGGGCCCGGCGGTCTCGGACTTCGAGGTGAAGACGTCGACGACGTCACCGTTCTCGAGCGTCGAGTCGAGCGGGACGAGCCGCCCGTTCACGCGCGCACCCATGGTCCGGTGCCCGACCTCGGTGTGCACGGCGTAGGCGAAGTCGACCGGCGTCGAGCCGGACGGCAGGCCCATGACGTCGCCCTTGGGCGTGAAGACGTAGACCTCGGAGCCCGCGATCTCGAACCGCAGCGAGTCGAGGAACTCCGAGGGGTCGGCCGTCTCCTTCTGCCAGTCGACGAGCTGGCGGAGCCAGGTCATGTCGTTGCCGGCCGAGTCGGTCGTGGCGCTGGCGCCCTGGTTCTTGGCGCTCTCCTTGTACTTCCAGTGCGCCGCGACGCCGTACTCGGCCCTCCGGTGCATGTCGTGCGTCCGGATCTGGATCTCCACGGGCTTGCCGCCCGGGCCGATGACCGTGGTGTGCAGCGACTGGTACAGGTTGAACTTCGGCATCGCGATGTAGTCCTTGAACCGGCCGGGGACCGGGTTCCATCGCGCGTGCAGCGAGCCGAGCGCCGCGTAGCAGTCACGGACCGTGTCGACGAGGACGCGCACGCCGACCAGGTCGTAGATGTCGGCGAAGTCGCGGCCGCGCACGATCATCTTCTGGTAGATCGAGTAGTAGTGCTTCGGCCGGCCGGTGACCGTCGCCTTGATCTTCGCGGTCCGCAGGTCGGCCCCGACCTGCTCACGGACCACCGCGAGGTACTCCTCGCGTGCGGGTGCCCGCTCGGCGACGAGGTGCACGATCTCGTCGTAGACCTTGGGGTACAGGGTCGCGAACGACAGGTCCTCGAGCTCCCACTTGATGGTGTTCATGCCGAGCCGGTGAGCCAGCGGCGCGTAGATCTCGAGCGTCTCGCGGGCCTTCTTCTCGGCGGACGCCGCCGCGACGAACTTCCAGGTGCGCGCGTTGTGCAGCCGGTCGGCGAGCTTGATGACCAGGACGCGGATGTCCCTCGACATCGCGACCACCATCTTGCGGACCGTCTCGGCCTGCGCGGCGTCGCCGTAGGTGACCTTGTCGAGCTTGGTGACGCCGTCGACCAGCATCGCGACCTCGGGACCGAACTCCCGGCGCAGCTGGTCGAGCGAGTAGTCCGTGTCCTCGACCGTGTCGTGCAGCAGCGCCGCGACCAGGGTGGACGGCGTCATGCCGAGCTCGGCGAGGATCGTCGCGACCGCCACGGGGTGCGTGATGTACGGGTCGCCGCTCTTGCGCAGCTGACCGCGGTGGGCCTTCTCCGCCACGACGTAGGCCTGCTCGACGACGGCGAGGTCGGCCTTGGGGTGGTTGGTGCGCGCCGCCTGCAGGACCGGCTCGAGCGCGGGGAACGCGGGGCCGCTGCGGCCACCGAACCGCGACAGGCGCGAGCGCACGCGACCGGTGCCGTACGGGTCCGTCACTGCGACCTCGGTACCGGTGTCCGTCGAGGCGACGTCGTCGCTCAAGCCCTCCCCCTTGCGCTCAGGGGCTCCCTCGCGCTGGCCGACGGCGGGGGAACCGATCCGCAGAGTCTACGGCCGCGGCAGGGACGTGACGTGCGAACGCCCAGTCAGGGCACGCGGAGCAGGGTGTTCACCGCATGGCCGTCGAGCAGCGACCGGCCTCCGAGCGCCTCGAGCTCGATGAGGAACGAGAGGCCGACGACCTGCGCACCGCAGCGTTCGAAGAGCCGGACGGTCGCCGCGGCCGTGCCGCCCGTCGCGAGCACGTCGTCGACGATCAGCACGCGCGCGCCCGCCGGGACCGTGGCCGCGTGCAGCTCGATGGTCGCGTCGCCGTACTCGAGCGAGTAGCTCTCGGACGCCGACGGGCCGGGGAGCTTGCCTGCCTTGCGGACCGGGATCAGCCCAGCACCCAGGTGCATCGCGATCGGCGCCGCGAACAGGAAGCCGCGCGCCTCCATCCCCGCGACGAGGTCGATAGCGCCGCCCGCCTGGTCGGCGAGCGCCTCGCACACCTGGGTGAAGGCCGCGGCGTCCGCGAGCAGCGGAGTGATGTCGCGGAAGAGGACCCCCGGCTCGGGGAAGTCCGGCACGAGCCGGACGAGCTCGTCGACCCGGCGTGCCGCCGCCTCGAGGCCGGGGGTGCTCCCGCTCATCGGGTGGGCTTGCGCTTCTTCGGCTGCGCCGCGACGCCCTGGTGCGAACCGGGACGCAGCTGGCCGGCAGCGTGTGCCGAGCCGGCGAGCACCGGGCCCTCCTCCGTCTCGCCCTTGGCTGCCCGCGCGGCGAGCACCTTGGCGGTGTGGTCGCGGATCGCCGGCTCGCGCTCGCGCAGGAAGACCTCGAACGGCGTCGCGAGGAAGACCGACGAGAACGTTCCGATGAGCATTCCGACGAACAGTGCCAGCGCGATGTCACGCAGCGTGCCGGCGCCCAGGATGAACGCGCCGACGAACAGGATGCCGCTGACGGGCAGGAGCGCGACGACCGACGTGTTGATCGAGCGGACCAGCGTCTGGTTGACGGCGAGGTTGGCCTTCTCGGCGTAGGTGAACCGGCTCTGGTCGAGCGCGTCGGCCGTGTTCTCCCGGACCTTGTCGAACACGACGACCGTGTCGTAGATCGAGTAGCCGAGGATCGTCAGGAAGCCGATGACCGTGGCAGGCGTGACCTCCCAGCCGATCGCGGCGTAGACGCCGACCGTGATGAGCAGGTCGTGGAACAGCGCGATCAGACCGGCGACGGCCATCCGCCAGTTCCGGAAGTAGATCGTCATGACGATCATCACGAAGAACAGGAACACGACGATGCCGGTGACGGCCTTCTTCGTGATCTCCTTGCCCCACGACGGTCCGATGAACGAGCTGCTGATGTCGTCGTCGGTCACGTTGAACGCGGTCATCAGCGCGTCCTTGACCTTCTCGACCTCGTCGTTCGAGAGCTGGGCCGTCTGGATCCGCAGCGAGTCCGTGCCGAGCGCGGTCACCTGCGGCGACTCCCCCGGCTCGAGCGCCACGACGGTGTCGATCGCGAGCTGCTGGTCGTTGGTGTCGACGTTCGAGACGATGAACTGCGAACCGCCGCTGAACTCGATGCCCGGGTTCAGGCCCGGCTTGACCAGCACGATCGCCGACAGCACGACCAGGATCGACGAGATCGTGAACCAGATGCGGCGACGCCCGACGATGTCGTACGACCGACGCCCCGTGTAGAGGTCGTTGCCCCACTGGGCGAATCCGGCGGCCATCAGCCCTCACTCCCGTCGGTGCGCCCAGAGGCGTCGTCCTCGTCCTTCGGCGCGGTCGCCTTCGTGGCGGCCGCCTTCTGCGCGGCCCGCCGCTCGGCGATCGTCATGCCCGCCGTCTCGGGGGTCGGCTTGCTCGCCGCGGCGCCGGCCTTGCTCGCAGGGCCGCCGACGGTTGCCGGGACCTTGCTCTCGGACTGCTCCGCCTCGGCGGAGGCGTCTGCCGTCGTGGCCGGCGCACCCGAGGTGCGCGGACCGGTCTGGACCGAGCCGCGGCCGACGTAGCGCGTGCCCGGAACCCCGAGGCGCCGCGGGTCGAGCCCGGAGGCAGGGTGGCCGTTCGCGAAGAACTTCGTCCGCGCCAGCAGCTCCATGACCGGGTGCGTGAACATGAAGACGATCAGCACGTCGACGAGCGTGGTGAGCCCGAGGGTGAACGCGAAGCCACGCACACCACCGACGGCCAGGAAGTACAGCACGATGGCGGCGAGGAAGTTGACCGCGTCGGACGCCAGGATCGTGCGCTTGGCGCGCGCCCATCCGCGTTCGACACCGGCCCCGAGGAGCCGCCCCTCACGCAGCTCGTCACGGATGCGCTCGAAGTACACGATGAACGAGTCAGCCGTGATACCGATCGCCACGATCAGACCCGCGACACCGGGCAGCGAGAGCCGGTAGCCCTGGCGCCACGACATCAGCGTGATGATCCCGTAGGTGACCACGCCGGCGACCACGAGGGACGCCACCGTCACGAAGCCGAGCGCGCGGTACTGGAAGAGCGAGTACACGACGACGAGGGCGAGGCCGATGAGTCCGGCCAGCAGGCCCTTCTCGAGCTGGTCGGCACCGAGCGTGGCGGAGATCTGCTCCTCGCTCTGCACCTCGAACGACATGGGCAGCGAGCCGAAGTTGAGCTGCTGCGCGAGGCTCGCTGCGCTCGTGCGCGTGAAGTTGCCCGAGATCTGCGCCTGGCCGTTCGGGATGACCTCGTTGACGGCCGGAGCCGACACGACGAGACCGTCGAGCACGATGCCGAACTGGTTCAGCGGCGAGCTCTCCTTCGCGAGGCGCTCCGTGACGTCCGTGAACTGCGACGCGCCCTTCGAGTCGAACTTGAGCGAGACGATCCACTCGGTGCCGATGCCGCCGCCGGGCAGCGTCTCGTGGCCCGAGCTCGCGCTCGCGATCCGGTCGCCGTCGACCTCGACCGGGCCGAGGATGTACTTCGCGACGCCGACGGGCTTGCCGTTGATGGTCTGCGACTCGCAGGTCACGAACGCCTTGTCCGGGGCGCCGTTCACGCCGCCGGTGAGGTTGGCGGGGTCGGTGCAGTCGAGCTTGTCGAACTCTTCCTGCACGGCCGGGGTCACGTAGTAGGCGGCGTCGCTCGCGTTGTCAGGCTTGGCCTTCGAGGGCGTCGTCGAGGCCGGCGTGGGCGTGGCGCTCGGAGTGGCGGACGCGCTCGGCGCGGGGTCGCTGCCTGCGCTCGCGCTGGCCGACGGTGCGGGGGTCGCGCTCGCCGACGGGTCGTCCGTGGTGGTCGGCGTCGGCGCACCCTGCGCGAGCACGGGGCGGAACTCCATCTGTGCCGAGGTGCGGACGAGCTTGAGCGTCTCCTCGCTCGGCTTGCCCGGAAGTCCGACGACGATCGAGGCACCCGATCCGCTGCCCTGGCTCGTGATCTCGGCCTCGGAGACGCCGGAGGCGTCCACTCGCTGCCGGATGACGTTGATCGCCTGGTTGATCTGCCCGCTCGTCGGCGCAGTCTCCGAGATCGGCTTGAGCACGATCTGCGTGCCGCCCTCGAGGTCGAGCGCGAGCTTGGGGGTCCAGGTCGCGTCGGACCACTGGGTGCCGGCGAAGATCGCACCGTAGATCGCCAGGATGATGAGTCCGAGCAACGTCAACGTGCGAACAGGCCTGTTGCGGCGTGTCGAAGGGGCCAACGGAATGTCTTCTCTCGTGCGCGCACCGGGCGAAGGATCGGCCGATGGGATCGGGCCCGCGGTGTACCTCCGCGGGCGCGTGCGGTTACTTGGTCTCTGGCTCGTCGCCGTCGGTTGCCGGCTTGCCGTCCTGCGTGCCGTCCTTGCGGAGCGACGGCAGTGACGACAGGTCGTCCGGCACCTCGATCGCGTCGTCGCCATCGGCGTCGTCACGCCACTCGTCCGCGTCGGCGGGGACCGGCGGCTCGATCTTCTTCGCGATGGCGGCACGGATCCAGCGCGTGCGGCCGCCGCCCGGCTCGGACTCGAGCGTGATCGCCTCGTCGTCGACGGCGACGACGGTGCCGAACAGGCCCGAACCGGTCATGACCTCGTCACCCGGAGCCAGCGAGCTGCGGAACTCCTGCTGGGACTTCTGCTGCTTGCGCGTGCGGCGCGACATGAGCCAGAACGCACCGACGGCGAGGGCGAGGATCAGCAGGAACGAGTAGTTGCTGCTGCCGCCGCTGCCACTGTTGGCGGCAGCGAGCACTTCGGCGTGGTGGGTCACAGGAGTTCCTTCGGGTCGGGCGTGTCGGCCGCAGTCTAGGCGGTGCGGCCCGCCGCTCCAACGCGCGATCGTTGTCGGAGGTTCCCGGACCGCGGCGGGCTCTCATCGACCGCACGACATCCCGGGCCCCTGCGGGCCACCGAGGAAACTGTAGTCGCCCGAATCTGTGCGCCAGGACACGTCAGCCGAACAGCGCGGGCTGGTCGCGCGGAACTTGGAGGCCCAGATGCGCCCAGGCCTGGGGCATCGCGATGCGCCCGCGGGGCGTCCGACCGACGAATCCCTCCCGGAACAGGAAAGGCTCGGCGACCGTCTCGACGGTCTCCGGCTCCTCTCCGACGGCGACCGCGAGGGTCGTCAGACCGACAGGCCCTCCGCCGAACCTCGTGCACAGCGCGGTCAGGACCGCCCGGTCGAGCCGGTCGAGCCCACGCTCGTCGACCTCGTAGACCGCCAACGCGGCGCGCGCCGCGGCGAGGCTCAGGTTGCCGTCACCGCGCACCTCTGCCCAGTCCCGGACACGGCGCAGCAGGCGGTTCGCGATGCGGGGCGTGCCCCGCGACCGGGAAGCGATCTCGCTCGCGGCATCGTGCTCGAGCGGGACGCCCAGCAGGCCGGCGGAGCGGACGAGCACGCGTTCGAGCTCGTCCGCGTCGTAGAAGTCGAGATGTCCTGTGAAGCCGAACCGGTCCCGCAGCGGTGCCGGCAGCAGCCCGGCCCGCGTCGTCGCCCCGACGACCGTGAACGGCGGCAGCGCCAACGGGATCGCGCTCGCCCCGGCCCCCTTGCCCACGACGACGTCGACGCGGAAGTCCTCCATCGCGACGTAGAGCAGCTCCTCGGCCGGGCGCGCGAGCCGATGGATCTCGTCGATGAAGAGCACCTCGCCCTCCTCGAGCGAGGACAGCACGGCAGCCAGGTCGCCCGCGTGCTGGATCGCGGGCCCGCTCGTGACGCGCAGGGAGGCGCCCAGCTCGGCCGCGATGATCATCGCGAGCGTCGTCTTCCCGAGCCCCGGGGGCCCGGACAGCAGCACGTGGTCGGGCGCTCGCCCGCGGTTGCGCGCGGCCTCCAGCACGAGCGAGAGCTGCTCGCGCACCACGCGCTGCCCGACGAACTCGTCCAGGCGCCGGGGGCGCAGCGCCGCCTCGGCCGCCCGCTCCAGGTCGTCCGCGCCCGTGCGCACGAGCGACTCCGCTGCGATCCGCTCGGTGACGAGCTCGTCGTCGACGCCGTCAACCACGGCCGCCGCCGAGCGTGCGAAGTGCTGCGCGCAGCACGCCGGCGACCTCGTCCGGCCCGACCGGTCCATCGACACCGACGAGGACCGTCGCCACCGCCTCGTCGGCGACCTTCGCGGTCCACCCCAGCCCGACGAGCGCCTCGACGACCTGGTCGCGCCGGTCCCCCGGCACCGTCGCGGGCGAGACGCCGCCCGACACCGCTGGCGCGGGCGCCCCGATGCGGTCCTTGAGCTCGAGGACGATGCGCTGAGCGCCCTTGCGGCCGATCCCGGGCACGCGCTCGAGCGCCTTGAGGTCCTCGTCGACCACCGCACGCCGGAGCCCGTCGGGCGTGTGCACCGCGAGCATCGCCATCGCGAGCCGCGGACCGACGCCGCTGACGGTCTGCACGATCTCGAACACCTCGCGCTCGTCGTCGTCCGCGAACCCGAACAGGGTCAACGAGTCCTCACGCACGACGAGAGAGGTGTGCAGCGTGGCGTCGGCCCCGACCCGCAGCCCGGCCAACGTGGCCGGCGTGGCCTGGACGAGCATCCCGACGCCGTTGACCTCGATGACGGCCGCGTCGAGCCTCAGCTTGCGCACCGTGCCATGCACCGACGCGATCACACGCGCCTCCTCGTCTCGCTCCCCTGTGCGCAGTTGCCGCGCACCGGTGCCAGCCTGCCACACCCATCCGAACATCTGTACGACCACACGCCGCGCGAGTCGTCGTCCAGCGTCGGACCGGTTCGAGGCGCTACCGCCGCGTCCGGGCCGCCTGCTCGGCCGCGGCCCACGCCCGCTGCGCGGCCGTCAGGGACCCGGGCGCCCGCTGCGGCGCACCCAACGCGCCTGCCGGTCGCCACAGGTGGCAGATCGCGAGGGCGAGCGCGTCGGCCGCGTCGGCGGGCTTGGGGAGCGCGTCGAGCGAGAGCAGGCGCGCGACCATCGTCTGGACCTGCACCTTGTCCGCGCGCCCGTTTCCCGTGACGGCGGCCTTGACCTCCGACGGGGTGTGCAGCGCGACGGGGATCCGGCGCCGGGCGGCGGCGACCATCGCGATCCCGGCCACCTGCGCCGTGCCCATCACCGTGCTGACGTTGTGCTGCGCGAAGACGCGCTCGACGGCGACCGTGTCGGGCGCGTACGTCTCGAGCCACTCCTCGATCTGCGTCTCGATCACGAGCAGGCGCTGGTCGACCTCGGCGGCCGGGTCGGAGCGCGCGACGCCCACGGCCACGAGGGTCGATCGCCTGCCGGGCAACCCGTCGACGACGCCCAGACCGCACCGGGTCAGTCCAGGGTCCACTCCGAGCACGCGCACGGTCGCAGCATCGCACCCCGAACCGCGCAACCGTCCGCGCACACGCCCACCGACGCCACGAGCGCGCCCCCTCGCGTGCCGAACGCGCCCGGAACGGGAGTCGCCGGCGCGCAAGGAAGCGCGCTCGTGGGTGGTGAGGCGTCAGTCGTTCTCGAGCTCGGCCATGACCTCGTCGGAGGCGTCGAAGTTCGCGTAGACGTTCTGCACGTCGTCGGAGTCCTCGAGGGCGTCGATCAGCCGCAGGATCTTGCGCGCGCCCTCGGCGTCGACCTCGATCTGGGTCGCGGGCCAGAAGACGACGTCGGCCGAGTCGTACTCGATGCCGGCCTCCTGCAGCGCGGTGCGCACGGGCACGAGGTCGGTCGCCTCGGACAGGATCTCGAACGCCTCTCCGAGGTCGTTGACCTCCTCGCCACCGGCGTCGAGGACCGCCTCCATGACGGCGTCCTCGTCCGTGCCCTCCTTGGGCACGATGACGACGCCCTTGCGGGAGAACAGGTACGAGACCGAGCCCGGGTCGGCCATCTGGCCGCCGTTGCGCGTGAACGCGACGCGGACGTCGGAGGCCGCACGGTTGCGGTTGTCCGTGAGGCACTCGACCAGGACGGCGATGCCGCCGGCGCCGTAGCCCTCGTACATGATCGTCGTGTAGTCGGCGCCCCCGGCCTCCTGGCCGGACCCGCGCTTGACGGCGCGGTTGATGTTGTCGATCGGGACCGAGCTCTTCTTGGCCTTCTGGACCGCGTCGAACAGCGTGGGGTTGCCCGCGAGGTCACCGCCGCCGGTGCGCGCGGCCACCTCGATGTTCTTGATGAGCTTCGCGAAGAGCTTGCTCCGCTTGGCGTCGACCACGGCCTTCTTGTGCTTGGTGGTGGCCCACTTGGAGTGACCCGACATCGCCTCTGCTACCCCTTTGCTCCCCGTCGACGAACCTGCTCCGCGGCCCGGACGGGCCGCGAGCTCACAGGCTCTCGCGGACGATCTGCACGAACGACTGGTGCACGCGGGTGTCCCCGGTGACCTCCGGATGGAACGAGGTCACGAGCAGGGGCCCCTGACGGACCGCAACGATCCTACCGGCGGCGGGCCCGGATTCCACGCGGCCGACGACCCGCGCGGCCGGGCCCACCTCCTCGACCCACGGCGCCCGGATGAACACGGCGTGCAGCGGACCGTCGACCCCCTCGAGCGCGAGGTCCGTCTCGAACGAGTCGACCTGGCGTCCGAACGCGTTGCGGCGCACCGTGACGTCGACGCCGCCGAGCGTCTGCTGCCCCTCGATCCCGCCGAGCACACGGTCGGCGAGCAGGATCATCCCGGCGCACGACCCGTACGCGGGCATCCCGTCACGCAGACGCTGCTGGATCGGCTCGAACAGCTCGAACGCGCGCAGCAGCTTGTCGATCGTGGTCGACTCGCCCCCGGGGATCACCAGGGCGTCGACGGCGTCGAGCTCCGAACGGCGACGGACGCCCACCGCGGTGGCGCCGACCGCCTCGAGCGCGTGGACGTGCTCGCGCACGTCTCCCTGCAGTGCGAGCACTCCGATCGTGGGGTTCACGGTGCGCCATCCTAGGTTGCCCGACGCGATCACCGGACCGCGATCCGCGAGGCGTCCACGGTCGACGACGCCACCTCGTCGGCAAGGCGCGCGAGCCCTTCGACGAGCAGGTCACGCGGGGCGGCGAGGCTGATGCGCACCATCCCGGCCGACGCGTGGCCGAACGTCGCACCCGGCGCGACGGCCACGTGCCTGCGCGCGAGCAGGTGCAGAGCGAACGCGTCGGTGTCCTCGACGCCGACGTCGGCCATCAGGTAGAAGGCACCCTCGGGCTCGACGATCCGGACGCCGCACGCACGCAGCTGCTCGACGGCCAGGTCGCGCCGGTCCCAGTACGACTCGACGGCCGCGTGCACGTGCTCCTGCGGACCGGTGAGCGCGGCGATCGCCGCGTACTGCCCGGGGGCGGACGGGCACGCGATGCTCGCCTCGGCGAGGTGGCCCAGCCGCTCGACAACCGCAGCGTCCGGGACGAGCGCGTACCCGATCCGCCACCCCGTCATCGCGTACGCCTTCGAGAGGCTGAAGAACGTCAGCACGCGGCCGTCCGTGTCGAACGACGCCGCGCTGACGTGCGGGACCCCGAACGTGATCGCCTCGTAGCACTCGTCGGACAGCACCCACAGGTCGTGCCGCCGCGCCGTCTCGACGAGCTGCTCGAGGACGGACGCCGGGTACACGGCCCCGGTCGGGTTGTTCGGCGAGCACACGATGACGGCGCGCGTGCGGGGCGTCACCGCCCGCTCGACGTCCTCGACGCGCGGCACGAACCCGTCCGACGCCCTGGTCGGGTACGTCACCACACGAGCGCCCACGGCCGCCGCCGCCATCGCCCAGTTGGGGAACATCGGGTCCGGCACGAGGATCTCGTCGCCGGGCGCCAGCAGCGCGGCCATGGTCATCGCGAGGCCGTGCATCGCGCCGTGCGTCACGACGACCTGAGCCGGCGTCGCGGCCAACCCGTTGCGCCGCACGATGCGGTCCGCCGCGACCTCCCGCAGGGTGCCCACGCCCAGGCTCGACGTGTAGCCGGTACGACCGTCCCGGGCCGCCCGGGCGGCTGCCTCGACCACGTGGTCCGCGGGCTGGGCGTCGGGCTCGCCGATCTCCAGGTGGATCGCGTCCGGGTCGCGCAGCGCCAGCTCCATGAGGGTGCGGATGCCGGAACGAGGGATCGAGGCACTGGGTGCCGACGACGATACGGAGGCCATCACCTGACCGTAGCCCCGCAAGGTCACGCGCAAGTTACCGAGCGGTACGACGCGTAGGCTCCGGTCGCGTGAGCCTCAGCGAACTGGCGGCCGCGCTCGACGCGACGCACGCCGCGACCGACCTGCGCGAGCTGTTCGTCCTGCCGGACGACCTCGTCTACCTCGACGGCAACTCCCTGGGCGCGCTGCCGCGCTCTGTCCCCGACGCCGTTCGAGCCGGCGTCGAGCAGCAGTGGGGTCAGGACCTCGTCGCGGCGTGGAACGTGCACGGCTGGTGGGACGCGCCGCGCCGGGTGGGCGACGCGGTCGCCGCGATCGTCGGGGCTGCGCCCGGGACCGTCGTCGTCGGCGACTCGACGACCGTCCGGCTCCACCAGGCCCTGCACGCGGTCGCGGACCTGCGCCCCGGTCGGCGGGTCGTGCTCGCCGACCCCGACACGTTCCCGACCGACCTGTACGTCCTGGACGGCGTCGCGGCCCAGCGCGGGTTGCGGGTCGAGCACGTCTCGCCCGACGACGCCGCGGCACGCCTGAGGGGCACGCAGGACGTCGCAGCAGTCGTCTACTCGCACGTGGACTACCGCACGGGACGCCTGTGGGACCTCGCGGCCGTGACGCGGGCGGCGCACGAGGCGGGCGCGTTGGCGGTGTGGGACCTGTGCCACTCGGCCGGCGCAGTTCCCGTCGGCCTGGCGGCGAACGACGTCGACCTCGCCGTCGGCTGCGGCTACAAGTACCTCAACGGCGGACCCGGCGCGCCCGCGTTCCTGTACGTCGCCGCGGCCCATCAGGCCGCGTTCGAGAACGTCGTGCCCGGCTGGCACGGCCACGCGCAGCCGTTCGCGATGAGCGGCGAGTACCGCCCCGCGGACGGGATCGACCGCGCGCGCATCGGTACGCCGCCGATGCTGTCGATGATCGCCCTCGAGTCCGCCCTCGGCGTCTTCGACCGGGTCGAGCTCGACGCGATCCGCGCGCGGTCGCTGTCGCTGACGACGTTCCTGCGCACGTGCATCGACGCGCTCGTGCCCGGGTCGCAGTACGCGTCACCGGCCGACGACGCGATCCGGGGTTCCCAGGTCGCGCTGCGGCACCCGGACGCCTACGGCGTGGTGCAGGCGCTCATCGCGCGCGGCGTGGTCGGCGACTTCCGGGCCCCGGACATCGTCCGGCTCGGCGTCGCGGCGCCGTACCTCACGCACGCCGACATGCTCAGGGCGGCCGAGCACCTTGCTGGCGTGCTCGCCGCGGGCGAGCACCTCGATCCCGCCTACGCGCGCCGCAGCACGGTGACCTGAGGACTGACCTGAGGACTGACCTGAGGACTACTCGCGCGCGAGGCCCAGGTGGACGGTGCGCCCGTCCCACCCGTCCAGCAGCGGCCGAACGAGGGCGTCGAGCCCCTCGGGGAAGACCTCGAGCTCGACGCGAGCGAGCTCGTCGAGCGACCACCAGGCGAGCTCGTCGATCACGTCGTGCTCGAGCGCCGTCCAACCCGCCCGGTCGATCCCGACGAACGCGGTCGAGTGCACGCGAGCCAGGAAGATCTGCTCGTCCTGCCGGCAGTGCTCACGGAAGAAGTCGAAGATCGCCGACCGCGTGAAGACCGGGCCGACGAGCGAGTCAGGAACGAGCGAGATCCCCGTCTCCTCGTGCACCTCGCGCAGCGCCGCCTCGAGCGCGGTCTCCCCCGCGTCGATCCCGCCGCCGATCGTGAACCACCAGGAGCGCTCGGGCTGGTCCTGGTCGTGCCCGCGGATCAGCAGGACGCGGTCCTGCTCGTCGAGCAGGATCACCCGGGCGGCTCGCCGGAACAGCAGCCCGTCGGCGCCCCGCACCCAGTCGGCAGGCAGCGCGCCGGAGGCCGCGGGCGGTTCGTCGCCCACGGCCTCCGGCGCTGCGTCGTGCGAGGTCACCAACCGCGCTCGGCGAGGCGGTGCGGCTCCGGGACGTCCTCGACGTTGATGCCGACCATGGCCTCACCCAGGCCGCGCGAGACCTTGGCGATCACGTCGGGGTCGTCGAAGAACGTCGTCGCCTTGACGATCGCCGCGGCACGCTCGGCCGGGTTGCCCGACTTGAAGATGCCGGAGCCGACGAACACACCCTCGGCGCCGAGCTGCATCATCATCGCCGCGTCCGCGGGGGTCGCGATGCCGCCGGCGGTGAACAGGACGACGGGGAGCTTGCCGAGCTCGGCGACCTCCTTGACGAGGTCGTACGGCGCCTGCAGCTCCTTGGCCGCGACGAACAGCTCGTCCTCGGGCAGCGAGGTCAGGCGACGGATCTGGTCACGCAGCGTGCGCATGTGGGTCGTGGCGTTCGAGACGTCGCCCGTGCCGGCCTCACCCTTGGAGCGGATCATCGCCGCGCCCTCGGTGATGCGGCGCAGCGCCTCGCCGAGGTTGGTGGCGCCGCAGACGAAGGGAGCCGTGAAGGCCCACTTGTCGATGTGGTGCGCGTAGTCCGCGGGGGTCAGCACCTCGGACTCGTCGATGTAGTCGACGCCGAGCGACTGCAGCACCTGCGCCTCGACGAAGTGGCCGATGCGCGCCTTGGCCATCACGGGGATGGACACGGCCTCGATGATGCCGTCGATCAGGTCCGGGTCGCTCATGCGCGCGACGCCGCCCTGTGCGCGGATGTCCGCGGGGACCCGCTCGAGCGCCATCACGGCGACCGCGCCGGCGTCCTCGGCGATCTTGGCCTGCTCAGCGGTGACGACGTCCATGATGACGCCGCCCTTGAGCATCTCGGCCATGCCGCGCTTCACGCGTGCGGTGCCGGTGGTGGGCTGGGTGTTCTCGCTGGTCACGACAAGCCTCACAGATCATGGTGCGGTGTGGGAGGGGCCGCCGGGGGCCCGCTCTTCATCGTAGTCCGTGGCGAGCGCGGCCCGGGAGCCGTCTCAGCCGCCGCCCAGCGCCTCGGACGAGCGCACGCCGGGCCGGCCGAGCGCGTCGGGCCACTCGTCGTCGAGCTCGAGCGTCTGCGGCTCGGGGGCGTGACCGGCGAGCCGCAAGGCGCGGACCAGCACGCCGCGGCGCATGCGGCGGGTCTGCGCGACCGCCTCGTTGTGGAACCGGCGCGAGAGCTGCACCCGGTACCAGGCGGAGCCGAGGTCGTCGAAGACCTCCTCGCCGCCGGGCTCGGCGCGGATGGCCGCCACCTCGGACTCGTCGGACAGCACCTCGCGCAGCGTCGCGGACAGCTCGCTCTCGATGCGCCCGCGCTCCGAGATCCGCTGGGCGAGCGACGACTGCGTGATCGGATCGCGCGGGTCTGCGGCGAGCAGCTCGCGCAGCTCGACGGGCATCCCCGGCGTCGTCTCGGCGTCGCTCCCGCCGGCCGCCAGCGCAGCCCACGCGGCCTCGCCGACGAGCACGGAGCTGACCGGGTCGAGCAGCGACGACGTCGCGAGCTCCGCCGCGACCGTGGCGCGACGCACGAGCTGCGTGTCGACCACAGCGCGCGCCGCGCCCACCTTGCGGTGCAACCGGTCGAGGCGTGAAGCCGTGACCCACAGCCACCAGGCGACGATCGCGACGGCCGCGAGGACGACGAACCCGATCTCCGACCACGTCATCGGCCCTCACCCCACCCGCGCCGGAGCTCGAGCAACCGCGCGCCACGCAGCGAGGAGGGGTCCTCGCCGACAGGCGCGTCCCGGCCGGCGACGGCCATCTCGTACACGGCGAGCACCTGGTCGGTGACCGCGGACCAGTCGTACCTGCGCACCACGGAGCTGGCGCGAGCCTCGACCTGCGCGCGCCGCTCCGGGTCCGCGAGGACCTCGACGAGCGTGCGAGCCAGGTCGGCCGAGTCGCCCGTGCGGAACAGGACGCCCGCCGCGCCGTCGTCGAGCACGCGCGAGAACGCGCCGAGGTCGCTCGCGACGACCGCGGCACCGGCGCTCATCGCCTCGACGAGCACGATCCCGAAGCTCTCGCCACCCGTCTGCGGCGCGATGTAGACGTCGACCGACGCGAGGAGCCGAGCCTTGTCCTCGTCCGAGACACCGCCCAGGAACTCGACCGCTCCGGCCTTGTCGCCGAGGATCTCGCGAGCCTGCTGCTCGCCTGTCTCGCCGCGTCCGGCGACCAGGAACCGGGCGCCCGGCACGTGCTCCAGCACGTGCGCGACCGCGCCGAGCATGACCGCCAGACCCTTGCGGCTCTCGTCCAGGCGCCCCAGGAAGGCCAGCGTCGGCCGCTCCGCGGTGCCCGTCCAGCGCGGGTCGGGCTCGGCCGCGGCGAACGCGTCGACGTAGACGCCGTTGGGGATGACGACCGCGTCGCCGCCGAGGTGCTCGACGAGCGTGCGACGCGCGTCCTCGGAGACCGCGATGCGCGCGGCGATCTTCTCCATCGACTGCCGCACGAGCGGGAACGCGACCTGCAACGGACGCGATCGCGTCATCGAGGTGTGGAACGTCGCCACGACGGGGCCGTCGGCGATCCAGAGCGCGAGCATCGACAGGCTGGGCGTCACGGGCTCGTGCAGGTGCAGCACGTCGAACTGCCCGGCCGCGAGCCACTTGCGCGCGCGAGCAGCCGTGACGGGACCGAACGAGAGCCGCGCGACCGACCCGTTGTACCGGACGGGAACGGCGCGCCCCGCCGCGGTCAGGTACGGCGGGACGGGGGTTTCGTCGTCGGCGGGCGCGAGGACCGAGACCGTGTGGCCGCGGGCCATCAGGGCCTCGGCGAGGTCGCGCACGTGGAACTGCACGCCACCGGGCACGTCGAAGGAGTACGGGCAGACGATCCCCACCCGCAGCGGGCGCACCGACGGCGTGCTCATGCGCTCTCCCCCCGACCGACCGTGGCCGCGTACCTGGCGGGGTCGAGGTCGGCGATGAAGACCTTCTGCAGCATGTGCCAGTCCTGCGGCTCGGCCTGGATGCCCGCCGCGAGCTCGTCGACCCACGCCTGCGTGAGCACGGCCACCTGCTCGGAGCGCGGCACGTCGGCCGGCACCTCGAGGGGGGCGCCGAACTGGATGTGGATCCCCCACGGCGTGCCCGCCGCGCGCCGGCGGTCACCGTGCAGCCGCTCGTACGTGATGACGGTCGAGACGAGCACCGCCTTCGAGGCCACGGCGAGCGCCGCCGGCCCCGCGGCGACGCGTGCACGGTTCCCGGCGAAGTCGACCTCGATGCCCTTGGCCGTCAGGTCCCGGTCTGCGAGCAACGGGAGCAGGCAGGGGCCGGAGCGAGCCGTCCTGACCAGCTCGCGGAAGACGTCACCGTCCCCGAGCGCCAGGATGCGCAGCCCGATGCTCTCGCGGAACGCCAGGAACTCCTGGAAGAGCTCCTCGGGCTTGAGCCGCTCGGCCACCGTGGTGACGGGTGCGAGGGCCTTGGTCGCCCACGCTCCCGCGAGGTCCCAGTTGCCGAGGTGGCCGAGCGCCATGCCGACCGCTCGGCCCTCGGCGAGCACGGCACGCAGCGGCTCGGTCCCGGTGGCACGGACGCGCGCGTCGATCTGCTCCCACGTGAGCGAGCGCATCGTGAAGGCCTCGCCGAAGTAGCGCATGTACGAGCGCATACCGAGCCGGCTGAGGCGGCGCACGGCGCGGGCGTCGAGATCGGGACGCACGCGCGCGTAGTTCGACTCGAGCTGTCGCACGCCCCCGCGGCCCAGCGCCCAGGACACGTCGGCGGCAGCGTTGGTCAGTCCGCGCACGAGCCAGCCCGGGAGCCGGCCGGCCACGCGCCAGGCGAACTTGTAGAGGCCGGCGACGTCCAGGCTCATTCGGCGACCGCCGTGGCCTGGCGGTGCACCATCGCCATGCGCTGCACCACGGTCACGGCCGACGCGAGAGCCAGCAGCGCGAGGACGACGACCAGGACCGCGTCGGGCAGCCCGATCCCGACGAGCGCGCTGGCGATCAGCACGGCGAACAGCCGGTCGGCGCGCTCGGCGATCCCGCCGGACGCCGTCATGCCGAGGCCCTCGGCGCGGGCCCGCGCGTAGGGCACGATCGAGCCGAGGATCAGGCAGGTGAGCGCGAGCGACGCGGCGGGGGTCGAGTCGCCCTCGCCGAAGTACCAGAGCAGGAGCCCCGCGAAGATCGCCGCGTCGGCGAACCGGTCGAGCGTCGAGTCCAGGAACGCACCCCAGGGACCGGCGCGACCCGCGCGGCGCGCCATCACGCCGTCGAGCGAGTCGGTCAGCGCGAAGAACGCGATGATCAGCGAACCGAGCAGGAGGTTGCCCGTCGGGAAGGCCCACAGCGCCGTCACGACGACGATGAGCGTGCCGGTGATGGTCACCGCATCGGGCGAGATCCCCCAGCCCAGCAGCCTGTCGGCGACCGGCGTGAAGATGCGGGTCATCGCCCCACGGAGTCGGTTCAGCACGACGCGGTCGTCCCTTCGCTCGGGTGCTCGGCGGGCCAGGCGGCGGCCAGCCGAGCACGAGTGTCGGCCAGCAGCTCGGGCATCGCGCGCGTGCGCGCCACGACCGGCAGGAAGTTGGCGTCCCCACGCCATCGCGGCACGACGTGCTGGTGCAGGTGCGCGTCGATGCCCGCGCCGGCCACCTCACCCTGGTTCATGCCCAGGTTGAAGCCGGCGGGAGCCGACACCGCACGGATCACCCGCATCGCGACGCGCGTCAGCTCCGCCACCTCTGCGACCTCTTGCGAGGTCAGCTCCGTGTAGTCCGCGACGTGCCGGTACGGGCACACGAGCAGGTGGCCCGAGTTGTAGGGGTAGAGGTTCAGGACGACGAACGCCGTCTCGCCGCGCGCGACCACCAACGCGTCCTCGTCGGACACGTCGGAGACGCGGCAGAACGGGCAGCCCGGCCCTGCCTCCTTGTCGGCCGGCTTGCCCTCGCCCTGGATGTACGCCATGCGGTGCGGGGTCCACAGGCGCTCGAAGCCGTCGGGCTCCCCGGCGAAGTCGTCGGCCGAGTCCGTGATGGTCACCGCTCAGACCTGCGCGCGCTCGCGCACCGCGGTCACGATGCGCTCGATCGCCTCGGCCACGGGCACGCCGTTGTCCTGGCGCCCGTCGCGGTAGCGGAACGAGACCGCACCGGCCTCGGCGTCCTCTCCGCCCGCGATGAGCACGAACGGGATCTTCTGCGTGCTCGCGTTGCGGATCTTCTTGCCGAAGCGGTCGTCGCTGCGGTCCAGGTCCGCGCGGATGCCCTGGGCCCGCAGCTGGCCGACGATCTCGTCGAGGTACCCCTCGAACGGCTCGGCGACCGGCACGGCGAGCACCTGGACGGGCGCGAGCCAGGCGGGGAACGCACCGGCGTAGTGCTCGGTCAGGACCGCGAAGAAGCGCTCGATCGACCCGAACAGCGCACGGTGGATCATCACGGGACGCTGGCGCGAGCCGTCGGACGCCGTGTACTCGAGGTCGAAACGCTCGGGCAGGTTGAAGTCGAGCTGGATCGTCGACATCTGCCACGTGCGTCCGAGCGCGTCCTTGGCCTGGACGGAGATCTTCGGGCCGTAGAACGCGGCGCCGCCCGGGTCCGGGACCAGGTCGAGCCCGGACTCGGTGGCGACCTGCCGCAGGGTCTCGGTCGCCTCCTCCCAGGTCGCGTCGTCGCCCACGAACTTGTCCGGGTTCTTGGTCGACAGCTCGAGGTAGAAGTCGTCGAGGCCGTAGTCCTTGAGCAGGTCGAGGACGAAGGTCAGGAGGCTGGTGAGCTCCTCCTTCATCTGCTCGCGGGTCGTGTAGATGTGCGCGTCGTCCTGCGTGAAGCCGCGGGCGCGCGTCATGCCGTGCACGACGCCCGACTTCTCGTACCGGTAGACGGTCCCGAACTCGAACAGCCGCAGCGGGAGCTCGCGGTAGGAGCGTCCGCGCGCCGCGAAGATCAGGTTGTGCATCGGGCAGTTCATGGGCTTGAGGTAGTAGTTCTGCCCCTGCTTGCGGATGTTGCCGTCCGCGTCGCGCTCCTCGTCGAGCTGCATGGGCGGGTACATGCCGTCGGCGTACCAGTCCAGGTGACCCGAGATCTGGAACAGCTGCTCCTTGGTGATGTGCGGGGTGTTGACGAACGAGTACCCCGCCTCGACGTGCCGCCGGCGCGAGTAGTGCTCCATCTCCATGCGGATCACGCCGCCCTTGGGGTGGAACACGGCCAGCCCCGAGCCGATCTCCTCCGGGAAGGAGAACAGGTCGAGCTCGTTGCCGAGCTTGCGGTGGTCGCGGCGCTCGGCCTCGGCGATGCGGTCGAGGTAGGCGCGCAGCTCGTCCTTCGTCGGCCACGCGGTGCCGTACACACGCTGCAGCTGCGGGTTCTTCTCGCTCCCGCGCCAGTAGGCGGCGGCGCTGCGGGTCAGCTGGAACCCGTTGCCGAGCACGCGCGTCGAGGGCACGTGCGGGCCGCGGCACAGGTCCTGCCAGACGACGGCCTCGGTCTCGCGGCCGGCCCCGCGCACGTTCTGGTAGATCGACAGCCCGCCGAGCCCCACCTCGACGCTCGCGCCGTCGGCGGCCCCGGGGTCACCCTTGAGACCGATGAGCTCGAGCTTGTACGGCTCGTCGCGCAGCTCCTCGCGCGCCTGCGCCTCGGTGACGTCCCAGCGCCGGAAGGTCTGGCCCTCCTTGACGATGCGGCCCATGACCTTCTCGATGGCCTTGAGGTCCTCGGGCGTGAACGGCACGTCCACGTCGAAGTCGTAGTAGAAGCCGTCGGTGATGGGCGGACCGATGCCGAGCTTCGCGGAGGGGTTGACCTCCTGCACGGCCTGCGCGAGGACGTGCGCCGCCGAGTGCCGCAGCACGGCCAGGCCGTCGGGCTCGTCGATGGTCACGGCCTCGACGACCTTCGCGTCGTCCAGCGGCAGGTGCAGGTCGCGCAGCTCGCCGTCGACGCGCACGACGAGGACGTCCCGGCGGTTGCCGAACAGGTCCGTGCCCGTCGTCCCCGGCTCCACCGTGGTCGCAGCTCCGTCGACGGTGAGGGTGATGAGGTCGGGCACCGGGATTGTCTCCGTTCGTGGCGGGCCACCCGTGCGGTGGACCGCTGACGATGCTACCGGCGGACCGCGCCGCAGCCCGTCGGCAAATCGCGCCGCAAAGCACGCGAGGCCCCCTCGAGAGGGGGCCTCGCTGTGCTGGTGGGCGATACCGGACTCGAACCGATGACCTCCTCGGTGTGAACGAGGCGCTCTACCAACTGAGCCAATCGCCCGTCTAGCGCTTGCAGCGCTCACGGGTCACCCGTGGGTGACGTCGAGGAAGGATGCTACCCACATCGGCCCGAGATTCCGAACTGAGCGGGCTAGAGCGCTCTCTCGTGAGACGAAGGGTGGTTCCACCCCAGTTCGTGCACGTACGTCTGGGTGAACATCGGGCGGTCGCCGTTCCAAATCGGTTCGGCGCTGCCATGATGGGACCTCCAGCCCTTGTCTGCAGTGTCCGATAACTATGAGGACCAAGGAGGACCCGATGACGCACACGCCTTACGACGTCGTCGAGGTCGTCGCCATGCAGCTGATCGGATCGGACGCGAGCGTCATCCCGGTCAGCGCCGAACTGTCATTCCGCACTTCCGACCCGTACACCGTGCGCGCAGTCTTCACCGGGCCGCACACGATGTCTACGTGGCTCGTCGGCCGTGAGCTCCTCGCCCTGGGGATGCACGCGACCTCCGAGGCGCCCGCGGGCACCGGGGACGTGCAGGTGTGGCGCGACGAAGACCCCGACTACACGCTCGTGTCGCTCAGCGGAGTCGAGGGCAGCGCGCTGCTCGCGGCACCTAGCGAGCCCATCGTGCGATTCCTGGCGGCGACCGAGGCCCTCGTGCCGATCGGGACCGAGAGCGACCGCATGGAGTCCGAGATCACCGCGCTCATCGCAGCCCTGCTGACCGCCTGACCTCCGACCTCACGACCGGTTCCGCCACGCGCGGAGCCGGTCGTTCCTCGTTTCAGGGGTCGATGTCGTCGGCCGCGCGGGCCTGGAACAGCCGCTGCAGCTCGAGCGAGGCCTCGCCCGCGGTGACGGCCGTGCCGTCGAGCGACACGACCGGCGACACGTTGCGGATCGACCCGGACAGGGTCAGGTGCGCCGCGCCGGCGAGCACCTCGTCGAGGACGTCGTACGCCATGACCTGCTCGACCACCTCGAGCCCCGCCTCGCGACCCCACTCGATCGCGAGCTCGCGGGTGATGCCCGCGAGGCACCCGCTCGACAGCGGCGGCGTCAGCAGCACACCGTCCCGCTCGACGAGCACGTTGGACCCGGTCCCCTCGCAGAGCTCGCCGACCGTGTTGGCCAGCACGGCCTCGTCGGCGCCGAGGCGGTAGGCCTCGGCGAGCGCGACGACGTTCTCCGCGTACGAGGTCGTCTTGAGCCCGGCCACCGGTGACCGCTCGTTGCGCACCCACGGCACGCGGACCGCGCGTGAGGTCTCGGCCCTGGTCGCGGGCCCGGCGAGGACGACGACGGTCGGGCGCTGCTCGGCCGCGGGCAGCCGGTTCGAGCCGAGCGGCCCGGGACCGCCCGTGTAGGTGATCCGCAGCCGACCCGAGCCGGGAGCCGCGGCGAGCACCGCGGCGACCCCGGCACGGACCTCGTCATCGTCGGGCGCCGGCAGCCCCAGGCCTGCCGCCGAGCGCGCGAGCCGGCGCAGGTGCCTGGTGAGCGCGAACGCACGGCCGCCGTACACCGCACACGTCTCGAAGACACCGTCCCCGACCGTCAGTCCGTGGTCGATGCCCGTCGCGATGGCCTCGTCGGGTGTCCGCAACCGACCCGCCGCCCAGATCACCACGCTCATGCGCCCGAGTCTGTCATCGCTCGAGCGTGCCGGACGCGAGGCCGACGAGGCGCGCCGCCTTGAGCTGCGTCTCGGCCCACTCGGCCTCGGCCTCGCTGCCCCACGTGATGCCCGCGCCGGTGCCGAACCGAAGGACCCCGTCGGCCCACCAGAACGTGCGGATCGCGACGGCGAGCTCCGCGGTGGTGGTCCCGTCCTCGTCGACGTGGACCCAGCCGAACGCGCCGCAGTAGGGCCCGCGCGCAGCCGGTTCGAGCTCGCCGATGATCCGCAGCGCGGACGACTTCGGCGCACCGGAGACCGAACCGGGCGGGTAGGTCGCGTCGAGGAGGCGCTCCCACATCCGGTCGGACGCCGCGACCTCGGGCGCGAGCCGGCCCTGGACGGTCGAGACCAGGTGCACGAGCCCGGGGTGCTCCTCGATGCCGAGCAACGTGGTGACCTCGACGGTCCCCGGCTCGCAGACGTGCTGCAGGTCGTTGCGCACGAGGTCCGTGATCATGACGTTCTCGGCGCGGTCCTTCTCCGACAGGCCCGAGCGTGACGACGCGGTGCCCTTGATCGGGGCCGAGGTGACGACGCCGCCCTCGATCCGCAGGAAGAGCTCCGGCGAGGCGCACACCACCCAGGCCTGGCCCGGCACGTGGATGCCGCCGCCGAACGGCGCCGGGTTGCCGCGCTCGAGCACCTTCGCCAAGGCGCGCGCATCCGGCTCGTCGGGCACGTCGGCCTCCAGCATCCGGCAGAGGTTCGCCTGGTAGACGTCGCCCTCGAGGATGCGCGCACGGATCTCGTCGACCGCTGCGACGTAGTCGTCGTGCGAAAGTGACGAGCGCCACTCCGCGTCGACGGGCTCGTGGACGCCCGCTGCGACGGGGTCCGTCCGCTCGGCGAACCGCCAGGCGCGCACGCGCCCGTCGAACTCCCCCACGACGACCCACCAACCCGGCTCTCGCAGGCGTTCTGGCTGGTCACGGACGTCGATGACGTCTGTGACGCCCTCGAGCCCCACGCCCGCGAACCAGGCGTGACCCGGCTCGCGTCGTGGCTGATCAGGCATGTGCCCACGCTATCGAGCACCCGCGCGGGGTCCGAATCCGCATGATCTTGCGCCTGGCGTGAGCCAGTTGGACTCTCGCCGCAAGACTCGGTTAGAGTCTGGGACGCACACGGAACGCCGGTGAGAACCGGAAGACGTGCGTGCGGACGTGGCTCAGTGGTAGAGCATCACCTTGCCAAGGTGAGGGTCGCGGGTTCGAATCCCGTCGTCCGCTCGGAGA
>JBCECL010000003.1:85828-99091 GCA_039207135.1 Brevundimonas sp. | reverse complement strand
CCCCCTCCGGACACTCGTTGAGACAGCGACGATCGAGCCCCTGATTGCGGAAACGCGATCGGGGGCTCTGTCGTTCGCGAGCGTCATCGCCACCGTCCGGCTACGTCCATCGCGCACGCGGCCACAAGGTCGGACGTCATCGCGAAAACGGGGTGTTCCAATGTCCTCGGGCGGAGGACGCTGGAGCCATGGCGCGCTCCGACGATCACACCGTGCTGGGTCGCGCCACGCTCATCCTGGAGGTCGTCGAGGCCGCCGGCTGCCTCAGCCAGGCAGAGCTCGTCCGGCGCACGGCGATGCCGAAGCCAACTGTGCGACGCATCGCCGAGCAGCTCGTCGTGCGCGATCTTCTGGGCCGTACGCCTGACGGCTACGAGCTCGGCCCAGCGCTCGTGACCCTCGGTACCGCCGCGGCCCAGCGGCAGCACCGGCAGGTGGCCGCGACCCCATTCGTCGACGACCTGTCGACGCGCTCGGGCGAGACTGCCTTCATCTTGAGCGTCGCCCGCGACTTGTCGCTCGTCACCGCACACGTGGCCTTCGCCCCGGGCTCCGATCCGGCCATCGAGTTTCCCGGGAGCGTCCCGCCCACGGGCGAATCCCTCCTCACGGCCGCGGGGCGCGTGGCATACGCCGCGCGACCCGAGCTCGTCGACGAGCTCCTGCGTTCGGGCGTCCGGCGTCGCACCCCGCGATCGACACCGACGCGCCGCGCGCTCGAGGCGACTCTGGCGGCGACCGCCGATCTGGGTGCATCGGTCGAGCATGACGAGCACACGCTCGGCTGGTCTTGCATCGCCGCAGGCGTGCGGGACTCGTCGGGCCGCGTCGTCGAGGTCGTCGGTGTCCTCGGGCGCTCTGGTTCCTGGCGTCCGGATCACCTGCGAGCGCCGCTGAAGTACGCGAGCGAGCAGCTCGCGTCGACGCTGCGAGAGCACGAGGTGGTCACGAGCTCGCCGTGGCGACCGGTGCCCGGACGAGGTGTCACTCAGTGAACCATCGCCGGTGACGCGCCGACGCAGCCGGAGGACCGTGGTCGCGACCGTTCCGAGCCGAGCTGTGAGGTGCATCGATCATGAGTCGCCTGCGTGTCCTGGGCCTGCTGTCGGCGTTCTTCCTTGCCGTGTCCGTCGCTACCGCGGCGCCAGCCGCCTCGACCTTTCCGGCGAAGAACGGCCTGATTGCGTTCAGTGCCGCCGTCGACGGGGGCAGTCAGCTTTTCACGGTGTCGGCGAAGGGGAACGACCTGGTTCAGCTCACTCACGGGCCCGGTGAGGCGACGACACCCGACTGGTCTCCGGACGGCAGGTGGTTGGCCTACTCGCTCGACGAGTGCACGATCGCCCTGGTCCGATCGGACGGGACCAGCCGGCGGACCATCGCGTCGCAGACTCCCGATGGGTGTGAGACCGACCCCGTGTTCACTCGCGACGGTGGGCACCTGCTCTTCGAGCGCTACGACGCGACGACGGAGGACGACGCGATCTGGGTGATGGATCTGCGCGGCAACGACCGCCGTCGCATCGCGACTGGCCCGGCAGGCGCCGCGACACCGGAGGTCTCACCGGACGGCCGGACGGTCACGTTCCTGTCGTGGCTCCCGAACGGGCTCGGCGCGATCTTCGCGACGAGCATCCGCGGCGGGGCGGTCCGACAGGTGACGCCGACGCTCCACGGGATCACGTACAAGCACGATTGGGCGCCGGACGGCTCGCGCATCGTCGCGAGCGACAACGCCGACGACCCTGACCACCCCGCCAACGTCGTGACGATCCGCCCCGACGGCACGGGCCTTCGCTACGTGACAACCTTCGAGTCGCCCGACGAGAAGGCAGTCGCGGGCGGCTACTCGCCCGATGGGCGGTGGATCACCTACCGCCTCGAGCTCGGGGGCCAGAACGCCCTCGTGCTCGCGCGCACCGACGGCCGCGGGGAGCGCACCGTCCTGCCGTTCTCGTCCTTGCGGCCGCGGTTCATCGACTGGGGCCCGTCGGTCGTGCACGACCGACGGCGGTGAGCCTGGTCTCGGCGGCGCAGAACGCGTCGCCCCGTGGCGCCCGAGACTCCCTCGCTGATGCTCGATGGACCCTGGGCATCACGGACACGGATCGCGCGGCGCGCCTGCGCGGACGACGTTCGGCGGCCTCGCCGGCGGCGTGATCCACGCGCCGCCGTCGTGTGAACGCCGTGATAACTGTTTCGCCAGCCATTGCTGCCCTCACCGGCGCTTCAGTAGCGTCGTCGCATCCGGAGCCGCTCACTGACAGAGCCGCGGACCGCGCCCGTCCGGTCCGCCCGCCTCCGACGAGATGGGACCCCCGATGAGCGACCTGCCGAACATCGTCCTCGTCCATGGCGCCTGGGCCGACGGCTCGTGCTGGAGCGCGGTCACCGCCCAGCTCCAGGCCCGCGGATACGACGTCATCGCACCGCAGTTCCCCGAGACGTCCCTGGCGGCCGATGTCGCCCGGCTGCGTCAGGTGCTGCGTAGCCGATCGGGCCCGACGATCGTCGTCGCACACTCCTACGGCGGGCAGATCACGACCGCGCTCGGCACGGACGCGCCGAACGTCGTGGGCCTGGTCTACATCGCGGCCTTCGGGCTCGACGAGGGCGAGTCTCTCGGCGTGCTGCTCGGTGGAGGCCCGCCGACCCCGGCCCTCGCGCATCTGGTTGTCGACGACGAGGGCTTCGGGTGGTTGCCGGAGGAGGACTTCGTGCAGCACTTCGCCGCGGACATCGACCCGCTCAAGGCGAAGGTGCTCTACGCCGCGCAGCAGCCGATCTCGTTGTCGACCTTCGAGGACGTCATGGGAGTTCCGGCCTGGCGGGACCTGCCGTCGTGGTACCTGGTCGCGACGCAGGACGAGGCGATCCCGCCCGATGCCGAGCGCTCTTTCGCCGCCCGGATGGGAGCCCAGACCGTCGAGATCGCGTCGGGGCACGTCGCGATGGTCTCGCACCCGGACGAGGTGGTCGCGCTCGTCGAGGCTGCCGTGGCCGGGGTGGGCGCGTCCGACTGAGATCGGGCCCGTCCGGCTCGGTGGGCAGAGGTGCGCGTCTGGGCGGGGCGTGCACCCCGTGCGTCGTAGCACGGCCGACGCATGCGGCGTAAACCCGCAGGTCCTGGCGTCTTCCGCAGATCGGTGCAAATCGGTACGTTCGGCCCAGCGGACGCGCGTGATTGTCAGGAGCACGCGTCGCCGGACGAGAGGCGTGGTGTTCCGTGGCGGCTGGGCGAGCGGTCGGTCGATGGATGGCTGGTGGGCTCGGCGTGATCGTGGCGCTGGGGCTCGTGGCTGGGTGCGACGGGAGTGATCGCCCGAAGCCGGACCAGGGGCTGCCGACGCCGACGCTCACGCTCGGCCCGCTCCCGACGCCGACCAAGACGCTCCCGCCACGTCCCACGCCGACGCGCACCGTGCCGGCTCGTCCGACCCCGACGCGCACCGCACCCGCGCCGTCCGAGTCGGCGACCTCGGAGCCGCCAGCGAGCCCGACGCCCGAGCCGACGCCGACCGAGCCGGCGCCGACGCCGACGACCCCCGCACCCGAGCCCACCGCGAGCGACGAGCCGTCGCCGTCGGCAGAGCCGACCGTCGAACCGTCGGCGAGCGCGGAGCCGGTCGAGCCGACCCCGACCGCCACGCCCACACCTACGCCCACTCCCACGCCGACGCCGAGTGCGACGCCGACGCCGACCCCGACCGCCGAACCGACGCCGTCGCCGTCTCCGTCGGCCGACGCGTCGGCCGACACGGAGAACGCCGGCAGCACCGACTGGGTGTGGTGGTTGGTGGGGCTGCTCGTCGTGGGGCTGGCCGTCGGGATCCCGCTCGTGGTCCGGGCCCGTCGCCGGTCGGCCGAGGGCGAGCCGACGAGCTGACGGTGGGCCGGTCTGCCGACGCCGAGCTGACGGCGGGCCGGTCGGCCCGCCGCCAGGTCAGAGCGTCGTGATCAGGCCCCCGTCGATCACGAAGTCGCTGCCCGTGATGTTCGCGGCGCGGCTGCTCGCCAGGAAGAGCACGAGGTCGGCGACCTCGTCGGGCTTGGTGAACCGGCCCGAGGGAGCCGCGGCCGACTGCTGGGCCACGACGTCGTCGGGGTCCGTGCCGCCCGCCTTCCCGACCGTGGCCGCGACGCCGTCCGTCCCGAGCCAGAGGTCGGTCATGACGGGTCCGGGGCTGATCGTGTTGACCCGGATGTCAGGCCCGAGCTCCTTGGACAGCGACTTGCACAGGTTCGTGAGGGCGCCCTTCGCGGCGCTGTAGTCGATGACCGCGGGGTCCGGCAGGAACGCGTTCACGGAGCTGACCGTGACGATCGTTGCGCCGGGCCGCCCAGCCATCGCCGGGATGGCGGCCCGCATGGTGCGGACCGCGGACAGGAAGTTGATCGACAGGCTCCACTCCCAGTCCGCGTCGCTGATCGCCGCGAAGCCGTCGAGCCGGGGCTTGAGGGCGCCGATGTTGTTGACCAGGATGTCGATCCCGCCCAGCCCGGAGACCGCCGTCGAGACGAGCTCGGCCGGGCCCTCGGGCGTCGAGAGGTCGACGAGCACCGACTGGACGGAGCCGAGGCGGTCGAGCTCCGCGCTCCCGTGCAGGGAGCCGGCCACGACCGAGGCGCCCTCGGCGGCGAGCGCCCGCACGATCGCGAGCCCGATGCCTCTGCTCGCGCCGGTCACCACGGCGGTTCGGCCGGCGAGCTCGAGGTCCAAGGTCAGAGCCCCTGCTGCTTGAGCCAGGCGAGGCTCGCGTCCGCGACGTCGCGCCAACCGTGGTCGATGGTCAGCGAGTGCGCACGGTCGGGGAAGTCGAGGATGTCGGTCACGGCGTCGCTGTGCCGGTACTGCTTGAGGGTCGCCCGGGTCACCGCCTCGGGAACCGTGTGGTCCTTCCCTCCGCTGACGAGCAGCAGGGGGCCGCGTCCGGCGTTGTCCGTGTCGACCTTGGCGGGGGAGTGCGGGTTGAAGTTCGCGGACGCGGCCTCGAAAAGCGGCTTGCCCGGTGCAGGGATCGCCCACTGCTCGAAGAGCGCGTCCGACTCCTCCTCGGGGATGGCGTTGCCGAAGGCGAAGCGGAACTGCTCCGCGGTCAGCGACACGGCGCGGTGCTTGTTGGACGGGTTCTTGAAGACCGGCAGCGTCGCCTTCAGCGCCGACAGCGGCAGCGGGAGGACGCCCTTGATCTGGGCGGCGTCGATGGCCACGGCTGCCGCGGCGCGGTCCTCGCCGAGCAGGCGCTGGGCGATCATCCCGCCGAACGAGTGTCCGACGAGGATGGGCTTGGTGGGCAGGGTGTCGATGATCGCGGCGTAGTGCGCGACGACGTCGTCGATCCCGTGGTCCGCGATGTCCTCCGGGCGTGACCGCGCCTCCTCGACCGTCTCCGGGTCGCCGGGCCAGCCTGGCGCGGAGGCGTCGTACCCCGCGTCGGTGAAGTACTCGATCCAGGTGTCCCAGGAGCGTGCGTGCAACCACAGACCGTGGATGAACAGGACGGGGGAGTTCGTCGACATGTGCTTCCTCCTTGCTCAGGGGACGTGGACCGACCGGTCTACCTACACGCTCGCTAAGGTAGGGGAGTGGTCAACTGCCCGCAAGGGCAGCGGCCAGGAAGGGTCAATGAACAATGAGCGCGCATGCGGAACAGGCCGAAGGAGTCGACGACGACTCTCCGCGGAGGACGAGCCACGCCCGCGAGCGGATCCTGGCGACCGCCGATCGCCTGTTCTACGACGAGGGCATCCACGCGGTCGGGATCCAGCGCATCATCTCCGAGTCGCGCGTCACGCGCGTGACCCTGTACCGCCACTTCGCGTCCAAGGACGAGCTCGTCGCGGCCTACCTCGAACGGCGTGCGCAGTTCGACCAGGAGCAGGTCGGGACGATCATCGCGACCTACCCCGACGATCCCCGCCGCGCCCTCAGCGAGATCGCATCCGTCCTGACGCGCGACGACTTCGCCGCGCTCAAGCGCGGATGCCCGTTCATCAACGCGTCCGCCGAGTTCGCCGGGACGCACTCGGCACGAGCGCAGGGCACCCAGATCCGCCGCTGGCACACCGACCGGCTCGAGGAGCTGCTCACCGCCGTCGGGCACCGGTCTCCCCGGGCGGCCGCAGCCCAGCTCATGATGGTCCGGACGGGTGCGGTCGTCTCGGGTGCGCTTGATCACAGTCCCCACCTCAACGAGGACTTCATCACCTGCTGGAACACGCTGATCGACGACGGGATCACCGCCGAGCGTCGCGGCTGACGGCGCTTCACGCGTCCGATCCGTCGCAAAAGGCCTTGAAGTCTTCGGGCCAGTGGCAAACCCTGGAGCCAACGCCACGCCGGCGCCCGACGGTCGGGCGCCGTGCACGGCCATCGTTGCCGCACGGCAACCAGGGGTGGGCCCGTGGGCCCTGTTCGCCATATTGATCCAAGGAGAGTCATCGTGAAACGTGCTGCCGTCTTCCTCGTCGCCACGGCACTGGCCGCCTCGCTCGCCGCGTGCTCCAGCGACGACAACGCAGACAAGAGCACCGCGTCAGACCCTGCGACGAGCGCCGCTGCGGCCATGCCGTCGCTGGCGCCCGTCGAGCCGAACCTCGATCTCGCCTGCGGGCGTTACTACAACGGGGGCGACGGTTCGCTGCGTGCCCAGGTGGCCGCCGCGGTGCCCGTGATGGAGGCGCAGGACAGCGGCACCGCACTCACCGACGACCAGGTCGCCCAGCTCCAGGCGATCGACTCGCAGCTCGTGCTCGCCATCAAGATCGCCCCCGAGGAGCTTGCCGGCGCCTACGAGCAGATCCAGGCGCGCATCGAGGGGGCGCTCGCGGCAGCCGACTCCGGTGGGAAGAACACCGCCACGCTCGACTTCCCGGCGACGACGAAGACGATCGACAGCGCGTGCGCGGACGCAGGGTTCTCTGCGTCGTGACGCCCACGCGCGACGTCGCTCCGTGGCGCGGCCGGACGAGCCGTGCGAGCAGAGAGCTCGACCAGTTCCGGCTCGCGGGCGTGGGGTCTCAGCGCGTGAGTCGCGCGACCTGCGCCTCGAGCTGGCGCCGCTCGGCGACGTTCGTGCTCCGGGCCGTCGCGCGGCGGTAGTGCTCGGCCGCCTGCTCGGGCTCGCCAGCGAGCTCGAGCAGGTGCCCGCGCACCTGGTCGACGCGGGGCAGGTCGTCGTCCAACCCGTCGAGGATCGCCAGACCTGCGCTCGGCCCGTCGGCCATGGCGGCGGCGACGGCCCGGTTGAGGGTGACGACGGGGCTCCGGGTGAGCTGTTCGAGCACGCCGTACAGGGCCAGGATCTGCGGCCAGTCCGTCTGCGCGGCGGTCGGCGCACGGTCGTGCAGGGCGGCGATCGCGGCCTGCAGCTGGTACTCGCCGACGGGCCCTCGCTCGAACGCTTCGTCGAGCAGACGAAGGCCCTCGGCGATGCGATCGCGGTCCCACGCGGAGCGGTCCTGGTCGGCGAGGGTGACCGGCGTCCCGTCCGGGTCGGTCCGGGCGGGCCGGCGGGCGTCGGTCAGGAGCATGAGAGCGAGCAGCGCGCCGACCTCGGCGTCGTCGTCGCTCGCGTGCAGGATGCGGGCGATGCGGATCGCCTCGTCGCACAGGTCCGCGCGCGTCAGCTCCGTGCCCGCGCTGCTCGTGTAGCCCTCGTTGAACATCAGGTACAGGACGCGGAGCACGGCCGCGAGCCGCGTCGGACGCTCGGCGGCCGACGGCAACGCGAACGGCTCGCCCGAGGCCGCGATGCGGGCCTTCGCTCGGCTGATCCGCTGCGCCATCGTGGCCTCGGGCACGAGGAACGCGCGGGCGATCTCGGCGGTCGTCAGCCCGCCGACCGCGCGGAGCGTCAGCGCGATGGCGGACGCGGGCGTCAGCGCCGGGTGTGCGCACAGGAACAGCACCGTCACGGTGTCGTCCTGCTGCGCGGCGGCCGACGGCGACGGGTAGGTCGCGAACCGGAGCTCGCGGCCGCGGCGGGCGGTGTCGCTGCGCCACTGGTCGAGATGGCGCCGCGTCGCGGTCTGGAGCAGCCACCCGAACGGGCGCTCGGGCACGCCGTCGGCCGGCCAGCGCTGCGCCGCGACGATGAGCGCCTCCTGCACGGCGTCCTCGGCCGCGTCGAAGTCACCGGTGCGGCGCGCGAGCGCGGCGAGGACCTGCGGCGCGAGCTCGCGCAGCAGGTCCTCGACGTGGCCCGGCGCGCTCAGTGCGACCCGGTCGCGGTCTCGAGGAAGCCGAGCATCTCCTGGGCGTTCGCCGGCCCGGTCTCCATCACGCGACGGACCTGGATGGGCTGCTCGGTCGGCACCCCACCTCGTCCGGGCACGGCCGAGACCAGCGCGGCGATCTCGATCGCGCGCGCCTCCGTCTCGACGTCGACGATCTGGTAGCCCGCGATCCACTCCTTGAACTCCTGGAACGGGCCGTCGGTGATGACCGGCGTCTTGCCGTTCGACCTGACGACCTTCGCGAGGTCGGGGCCGGTGAGGATCTCGCCGCCGACGAGCTCGCCGTTGGCGATCAGCTCGGCGTTCAGCCGCCCGTAGTAGCTCAGGTGGTCGTTGACCTCCTGCTCGGTCCACTCCGACATCGGCGAGTCGTCGGGGCCGCTCTGGAAGTCGGTGATGATCAGGTACCTGGTCATGGTGCTCCTCCGGTCTGGCGCCCGGTTGGCGCCGTCACTCGAACAACGGAGCCGTCCGGCCTTTCTCGACATGTCTACCTTGGCCCGCGCACGGCCGTGACGCCTGAGAGGCGTCGAACCCGCATGGCTCAGTGGCCGCGAGGTTCGATGGCGGCCTGGAGCACCTGGACGAGCGCCGGGCGGACGACCTCGGCGGGCAGGGCCTCGAGCGTGGCCATCACGCCGGCCAGGTCGTCGGGCAGCCCCTCGGTCAGGACGTGCGCGACCAGCCCCGGGTCGGGAGCCGGGGAAGCGATCCCGCGCACCTCGTCGGCCGCCTGCGCGAGCGACACGGTCAGGTCGGCGGCGACCGAGTCGGACACCGCGGTCAGCGTCAGGTGCGCCGTCCTCGGCAGGACCGTGCCGTCGGGCTGCGTCATCGCCGGCTGGCACTGCGCGAGCCAGCCGCGCCGCCGCAGCGCGTCGACCAGGTGGAAAGGGTCGACGCCGCCGTCGTCGGCGAGCGCGAGCAGCGGGCCCGTCGGCGATCCGACGACGCGCAGCCCGGGGATCGCTGCCGCCGCGTCGGCGATCGTCGTCGCCGCCGCTCGCGTGCGGGCGACCAGGTCGGCGTAGCCCTCGTCGCCCAGGGCCTCGCCGATCGCCCAGGCCGCGGCCATGGCGCCGGCGGCACGCGAACCCAGCACGGTCGGGTTGACCACGGGGTAGCCGGGCCACGCGGTCGTCGAGAAGTACTGCGCCGCGTGCCGCTCGCGGCCGCGGTGCAGCACGATCGACGCGCCCTTGGGCGCGTAGCCGTACTTGTGCAGGTCGGCCGAGAGCGACGTCACGCCCGGCACGGCGAAGTCCCAGGCATCGAGCTGCCCCCACCACGGGAGCACCCAGCCGCCGATGCACGCGTCCACGTGGCACGCGACGCCACGCGCAGCGGCCCCTGCGGCGACCTCAGCCACCGGGTCGATGACGCCGAACGGGTAGCTGGGGGCCGAGACGACGACGAGAGCTGCGCGCTCGCCGAGGTCGTCGATCGCCGCGAGCAGCGACGCCGCCGAGGCGCGGCCCGACTCCACCGAGACCGGCACGGCGACGACGTCGAGGTCGAGGTACTGCGCCGCCTTGTGGAAGGCGGGGTGCGCGGTCGTCGGCAGGACGATCGCGGCACGGGCGTGGGCGCGCGCGGGGTCGGCGGCACGCCACAGCTCGCGCGCGACCTTCACCGCGAGCAGGCACGACTCCGTGCCGCCCGACGTCACCGAGCCCACGACGTCGTCGTCGCCGTGGAACAGCGCCCGCGACCGCCCGACGAGCGCGCTCTCGACCGCGGCGACCGACCGGAAGGTCGTCGGGTCCAGGCCGTTGACGGGCAGGAACGCGGTCGCGGCTCGCTCCGCGAGGTCGTCGAGGTCCGGCCGCCCGGAGTCGTAGACGTACGCGAGGATCCGACCGCCGTGCGTGGGCGGGTCGGTCGCGCGCATGGCTGCGAGCTCGGCGAGGACGTCGTCGGGGGAGCGGGTCACGCGGGTACCTCCAGGCGGTGGTCGACGACCTCGGCCGTCAGTCGGTAGCGGGACAGGGGCACGAGGCTGAGCGCGACGAGCGCCGCGGGCAGCAGGGAGAACGCGACGACGATGCCCGTGAGCGCCGGTGCGGGCTGGGCGGCGATCTCGTCGCCCGTCCGCGAGACGAAGCCCGTCGCCGCGAGGAGCGCGAGGACGAGCGTGGGTCCCAGAGCGAGCCCCGCCGTCTCACCGGCTGTCCAGACGCCGCCGAGCACGCCGGCGCGGTCGACTCCGCGCGTGCGAGCGTCCACCGACGCGACGTCGGGAAGCATCGCCAGCGGGTACAGCTGCATGCCGGCGTACGCGACTCCCGCCACGGCCACGGGGACGTAGACCCAGCCGCCGGGTGCGGCGCGCAGGAAGATCAGGGACAGCGCCGACGCCGCGAACAGCACAGACGCCCCGACGAGCGCGCGACGCTTGCCGACACGGCGGGCCAGCCTGGTCGCGAGCGGCATGACCAGCAGCGCGGGCGCGACCAGCGCGACGAACAGGTAGGTCACCGCGTCCTCGGAGCCGAGCGTGTAGGTGGCGACGTACTGGGCCGCGCCGAGCATCGCGCCCGTCGCCAGCGCCTGCAGGACGAAGGCCGCGAGCAGCGCGCGGAACGCCGGCAGCTCGCGCAGGGCGGCGACTCCGGCGCGGAACGCGTCGCCGCGCTGCTGCGGGCGCGGCGCCACGACGACCTCGTCGTCCGCGGGCGAGGCGACGACCGCACGCCGCGGAGCGCCCCACCACGCGCCGAGCATCCCCAGCCCGATGACTGCGCCGCAGACCACACCCATGACGGCGTACCCGGCCCGTCCGCCGCCAGCGGCGTCGCGGACGAGGGGACCGCCCGCGCCGAACGCGAGGATCGCCACGGCCAGGACCGCGACCCGCGGAGCGAGCAGCCGGGTGCGCGCGGCGTAGGTCGGCGCGATCTCGGCGGGCAGCGCGATGTAGGGGACCTGGAAGAGGCTGAAGGCGGTCGCCGCAGCCACGAACGCCACGACGACCCAGGCGGCTGCCCACGGGCCCTCGAGCGCGCGCGGCGTGGCGAAAACAGCGGCGAACAGCGGCGGCAGCGCGATCGCACCGGCGAGCAGGAACGGCCTGCGCGATCCGCGCCGGGCCGCCGAGGCGTCCGACCTCGCGCCCACGAACGGGTCGATCAGGACGTCCCAGATCTTGGGGACGGTCACGACCAGGCTTGCCGCGCCGGCGGCGACGCCGAGGGTGTCGGTCAAGTAGTAGGCCAGCACGAGCCCGGGAAGGGTCCCGAACCCGCCGGTGCCCACGGAGCCCAGCGCGTACCCCGCCACGGTGCGGCGGGGAATCGCGGCGTCGCGATCGTTCATGGCGCGCATCATGCCTGCTGCGCGTCCCCGGCCGGACCCGGCTCGCCGTCGGCCGTCGCCAGCCGCGGCGTGCCTAGCCCTTTGCCGGCATGGATGCCGGCGTCGCCGGCTCCTGACCCGTCCCGCGCCAGACCTCGAGCACCCGCATCAGGTGGTAGATCCCGAGAGCCGCCGCGGTGCCGAGCGCGATGCCTCCGAAGACGAGGTCGCCGGGCATCCAGGTGAAGTTCGCGATGCCGACGACGAGTGCCACCGCCGCCGTCGTCAGGTTCTTCGGGTCGGAGAAGTCGACCTTGTTCTGCACCCAGATGCGCGCGCCGAGGATGCCGATCATCCCGTAGAGGACGGTGGTCGCACCGCCGAGCACGCCGGCGGGGATCGACGCGACGAGGGCGCCGAACCTGGGGGACATCGAGAGCAGGAAGGCGGTCGCCGCGGCGACCCAGTAGGCCGCGGTCGAGTAGACCTTCGTGGCGGCCATGACGCCGATGTTCTCCGCGTAGGTGGTCGTGCCGGAGCCGCCGCCGAGACCGGCGAGGGTCGTGGCGAGGCCGTCAGCGAACAGCGCGCGGCCCGCGAGCGGGTCCATGTCGTGGCCCGTCATCGTGGCGACCGACTTCAGGTGCCCGATGTTCTCCGCGATCAGCACCAGCACGACGGGCACGAACAGCCCGAGGACCGAGATGTCGAACGAGGGGCCGATGAAGTGCGGGAAGCCGATCAGGTCGGCAGCGCGCACCCCGTCCAGGTTCACTTCACCACGGATCGCGGCGACCACGTAGCCGACCACGACCCCGACGAGGATGGACAGCCGGCCGAGGATCCCGCGGAAGAGCACCGTGCACAGGACGATCGCGAGCAGCGTCGCCAGCGCCGTCACGGGTGCCGCCCGGAAGCCATTGGTGCACGTCTCGACGATGCTTCCGTCGACGACGTCCTGGTTGCACGTCCCCCAGGCGACGGGCGCGAGGTTGAACCCGATCAGCGCGACGATGGTGCCGGTGACGACCGGCGGCATGAGCGCGTTGATCCACCCGGTTCCTGCTCTGTGCACGACGAGGCCCACGAGCGCCAGGAGCACGCCGGTCACGACGATGCCGCCGAGCGCCACCGCCTGACCGCCGCGCGTGGTCGCCGCGGCGATCGGGGCGATGAACGCGAACGACGAGCCGAGGTAGCTGGGCAGCCTGTTGCGCGTGACGAGCAGGAACAGCACCGTTCCGACCGCCGAGAAGAAGAGCGTCGTCGCGGGGGAGAAGCCCGTCAGCAGCGGCACCAGGAACGTCGCGCCGAACATCGCCACGACGTGCTGCATGCCGATACCGATGGTGCGTGGCCAGCTGAGGCGTTCGTCGGGCGCGACAACCTCGCCCTTCGGGATCGTCTTTCCGTCTCCGTGCAGCCGCCAACCGATGCTCATGTGCCGTCCCGTTCGTCGAGGATCGTGCGCGTGTGCAGCCACGCGAGCCGGACGCTAGCAACTCTCGCGGCGCCGCGACCAGGCCCGACGTCCCTGGCGCGTACGCGAACGGGTACGCCGTCATACCTCGACGGCGTACCCGTTCGGGTTGCGCGGTGGCTCAGTCCTCCTGGTCTGCCCGCCGCCGCGCGACGATCACGAGGCTCGAGGCGGCTCCCGCCAGCAGCGCGGCGAGTGCGGCGAGCGCTGCGCGGTCGCGGCGCGGCTGCTCGACCCGGGCAGAGGCGGTC